>CBJLOV010000224.1:0-6274 GCA_966424745.1 uncultured bacterium | reverse complement strand
CAGCCGCACAACAACATGCCCCCGTTCCTGGGGCTGAACTTCATCATCGCTTTGCAGGGCGTGTTTCCTGCGCGTTCGTAGGGGCGATGATTTCATCTGTTTTTTCGCACCGAGTTGAGCCGTGAATCGAGTGTCGTTATGTAGTAAACGCCGCCAAATATTGAAGCTTGGAGCTGTGGCCGGCGTCCTCGCACTGTTGCCCGCAAGCCGGAGGCTTGCCGCGGCAGCATTGGTGTCGAGTCCTTCCGCACCTGCCTTGGGATACTGGCAGGGCGGCGCACAATTGGCAGACTTTTCCAGCGTGCATGCTGGCTGGAAGAGGGCCTGCCCAAAGTCGGCGCGGCAATGCGATACACCGCTGCATGGCGGCTTGATCGACGCCGGGCGACTGGCGGGCGATGCCGGCGACTATCGTCTGCGCGTCATCGGTGCAGAATGCAGCGACGTCTTGAGCATCGATGCCGACTACGGCGTTGCGCGCCATATGCTCTGGCGGAGCTGGCGGCAGGACGAAGTGGTTCGCCATTCCGGCGCCATTGCCGTGCGCTGGAGTGCGCCTGCCGGCGAAGCCTTGCCTCTGCTCCTGCAGGCAGCCGATGAGGCTGCTGCGCGGATAACGATACCGGCGCAGCCGGGCATCTACGTGCTGATACCGCAGGCGGTCGGAATGGATTGGGCTGCGTTGGCTCTAAGCGCGCCCGATACGGCACGGCCGCTGGATCTGCGTCTGCAGGCATCGTTCGGCAGGCAGCCGCAGTACCTGCTGCTCGCAGTCGAGCGCCTCGCCGACAGCGCCGCGGTTTGAGCGTTCTCAGCGCTCAAATGCGGCCGGAGGCGAGCGCTTTTGTCCGGGGGCGGCTCGATGCCCTGCCGGGCATCGTGCTGCGCCCGATCGAAACGGGCGACATGGATTTCCTGCGTGCGCTTTATGCGGGCACGCGGGAGAGCGAGCTTGCGCCATTGCCCTGGCCCGTCGAGCAGAAGCAGGCATTTCTCCGCCAACAGTTTGAATTGCAGCACAGGCACTACCATCTCGCTCATGCCGAGGCGGAATTCCTTCTGATCCTCGACGATGGCGAGCCGATCGGGCGAATCTATCTCGAGCGCAGCGTCGCGCAGTGGAGCCTTATCGATATCGCGTTGATCGCGGTTCGGCGCAGCAAGGGCATCGGCACGGCCTTGCTGGCGCAGTTGCTGAGCGAAGCGCGAGCGACGGGCAGCAAGGTGGATTTGCACGTCGAAACGTTCAATCCCGCGCGGCGCCTGTATGAACGCTTCGGCTTCCGGCTGGCCGAGCACCGCGGCGTCTACGACTTCCTCGTCTGGTCGCCGTGATGCAGCGGCTCTGCCGCTTTAGTTGAAGATCACCTCGTAGCACATTCCCTTGCCGTCCGGTCCGCGCGGATTGGTGAACAACTGCAGCGCCCCGCGCGCCGGATGATGGAATGTGTAGGTGCCCTGCCGTGCATACTGATTCGTGCCATTGTGCCGCAAGGTCACCGAAAACGGCGCGGCGCGGAACGGCGTCGGCGGCAGAACGCGCACTTCGGTGACTTCGAGAGTGACGTCGGCGGTGCCGAACGAGGCGACGATCTCGCGATTCGGCAGGGACTCGAAATCGGCGGCGGAGAGTTTGTCGATCATGCTGGCTGAGCGCGCAATCGGGGTGCGCGCATCATCTCAGCATTAGCGGCCGCTGCCAACGATGCCGATGCGCTCGCAGATCGCCAAGGTCGCCTTGGCCCGGTTCAAGGTATAGAAGTGGATTCCCGGCACGCCGCCGGCGATGAGCTTCTCGCAGAGCTGCGCGACCACGTCGGCGCCGAATTCACGGATCGAGTCGGCGTCGTCGCGGAACGCTTCGAGGCGCTTGGCGATCCAGCGCGGGATCTCCGCGCCGCACATGTCGGAGAAGCGCTTGAGCTGCGAATACTGCGTGATCGGCATGATGCCCGGCGTAATCGGCACCGTGATGCCGGCCTCGCGCGCATCGTCGACGAAGCGGAAATACGCATCGGGATTGAAGAAATACTGCGTGATCGCGCCGTTCGCGCCCGCTTCGACCTTGCGCTTGAAATTGCTCAGGTCGCTGTGCGCATCGGACGACTGCGGATGCATTTCCGGATAGGCCGCGACTTCGATGTGGAAGAAGCCGTCGTGCTCGCGGCGGATGTATTCGACCAGGTCGCTCGCGTAGTGGAACTCGCCGTAGCTCGCCATGCCCGAGGGCAGGTCGCCGCGCAGCGCGACGATGCGCCTGCAGCCCATCGCCTTGTAGGTCTCGATCAGTTTGCCGATCTCCGCGCGCGTGCCGCCGACGCAGGACAGATGCGGCGCCGCGTCGAGGCCGTGGTCCTCGCGCAGGTGGCGCACCGTTTCCGGCGTGTAGCTCAGGGTCGAGCCGCCGGCGCCGAACGTGCAGCTCACGTATTCGGGCTTGAGCGCCTTGAGTTTCGGCAACGCCGCTTCGAGCGTCGCGCGCTGTTCGTCGGTCTTCGGCGGAAAGAATTCGAGGCTGATCGGCGTCATCGCAGTGCTTGGGTTTTTACTGAAGCGCGGAGTATATATCTCTTTGTCGCGATGAAGCGATATTTGATGGTCGTTTGCGATCGAATGCCTTCCGCTTGGGTCGCGAAAGGCCCATCGTCCTTCGTCTCGAAGGTCGTACGGGGGCGCAGCAGGCAGGGAGATACGACGCAGTTCCTCTCGCGGGAAGACGACTTTCAAAATGAGCCGATTTGCGGAAGCGCGACGGCCCCGCAGGCCGTCGCTCTTCCGAATGCCTTATCCGCAGCAAAGGCTCGATGACGATCCGGTTCAGGGAGACAGCCCGCACTGTGCGGGTATCGCGCCGAGCTTCGACAGATCGACGCTTCCGCTCAGTCCGGCATTGGTGCCCTGGGTGAAGTGGTAGTCGATCCGCGCCCGTCCGCAGTCGATGAAGGTCAGCGTCGCCGTGCCGACCTGGGTCGTCAAATGCGGAGCGGGGTCGTTGAACACGCCGCCGGTGCCGGTGTAGATCGGGATGGCGGAGACCGGCGAGGTGCCGGGCGTGTACGTGTCGGGCCCAATCTGGAGGATGTACCAACGCTGCGCGGCGCTGCCGCTTGCCGCGCCGTCCGGCATATAGGTATACCAGGCGGCGAACAGCAGATGCTGGAGCGGATTGACGACGGCGAAGAACCCCTGGCCGCTCGTTGCCGGGTTGTACCAGGCTCCGGAGAGTTGATAGGCGGGCGCCGGGCTGCCGTTGTCGCCGGCGGGTGAACAGGTGACGTTCGTATCGAGGCGGCTCAGCGGAATGGTGCCGCTGCGGCCGCTGCCGTCGTTGAACGAATACGTCAGTGTTCCATGCGTGCAGTCGCTGAATTGCAGCGTGGCGCTGCCGATCTGCGTCGGCGGGATCTTGGGCGTGGCATTGAAATTGCCGCCGTCGCCTTGGTAGATGCCGAGTGAAGCCACGCGATGGACGTTGTCGATCGGGCCTTGCAGAGCGTACCAGCGCTGTTTTTCCGGGCCGCCGCTGGGTGCTACATCGTAAGTGAACCAGCCGGCGGCGAGGATGCCCTGGCCGGGGCCGGTTTGGTCGGGGAACATCGACAGTACGATGCCTTGCCCGCTGGTCGCCGTATTTTCCCACGCACCGGACAGACCGAACTGGTTGAGATTGACCTGGCCCGGAGGAATGCTGACGGTCAGCGCTGCCGTGGCGGTTGCCGGATTCCAATTCGCATCGCCGCTGTAACGGGCGGTGAGGGTTTTCGTGCCGGGGCTGGTGGGCGTCAAGGTACAGGTCGCGGTGACCGAAGGGGGATTCGGCGGCAGGGAAATCGGCGAGCAATAGGCGCTGCCGTCGTCGAGGGTCAGGCTGCCGCTGATGAAGCCTCCACCGCCCTCCGCCGGGGCGATGAGGTTCCAGGTAATCGTCACGGTCGTCGCGCTGCCGAGTGCGACGTCCGCGGCGGCTGGCATGATTTGAAAGGCAAGGCTGGCCTTGTTGACGACCTGGATCAGCGCCGAAGAGGTCACGGCGGCATTGCCGGCGTCGCCGGAGTACTGGGCGGTGAAGCTGCTCGTGCCGGTGAGCGCGGTGCCGGTGACGTTGCAGGTGGCTTGATAGTTCGAACCCGCCGCGCTCAGAGGCTGCGCCGGACAAATTTGCCCCATGGTTCCTATCGGCGCTCCGTTCATCAGGAATTTCACCGTCCCGGTCGGCGCCGACGCCCCGCTCAATGTCGCCGTCAGAAGAATGTCTTGCTGCCACACTGCCGGGTTTGCGGAGCTGGTCAAGGTCAGTCCCGAATTGGCGAGCACGGTCAACGTCACGTTTTCGTTCGATCCGGAGGAAGCCATGTAGGGGCTGTCCGGTTGAAAGGAGGTGCCGATGAGGTGACGGCTACCCGCCGTAGACATCGCCGCATCGCAACTCGCCGTCATGATGGTGGCACTGGCGGGGGACTCTCGCGTCGCCGTGGCCTGGCACAAGACGTTGGCAATGGAACCGTCCGGCCCGCCGTCGATGAATTTCACCGTTCCCGCCGGGGCCAAGCTCACGTTCGGGTCGACCGTCAGCCTGGCCACGAAATGGATGTTCTGTCCCGCCGCGACGGAGCCGGAAACGGGTGCCGTCAGCGACGTATGCGACACCGCTTTGGATACGGTCACCGTGCCGTTGTTCGACACCGAGCCCGGATTGTTGCCGTCGCCCTGATAGGCCGCTCCGATGCGATGGGTTCCGGGTGTGAGCGCGGTCGAGTTGCATTGAACGTTCTTCGAGTTGGCGACGGTAGTAGCGATTGGGGCGGTGCAGACTGTCTGCAGGGAATCGACGTCTGAAAATGTCACCGTGCCGGTCGGGTTGTTGCCCGTGACCACGCCCTCGACGGAGAAATCCTGGCTGTATTCGATGGCAGGGGTAACGATCGTGAGCGCGACGCCTTCCACGATTTGCGATACGACGGCGGAATTCTGCGGCGCATAGTTGGCATCGCCGCTGTATTTCGCGACGTAGGTATGCACATCGGGGTGTGCGACGACCAGGTCGCAGCCGGCGGTCTTCACGCCGCTGCTGCCGTTCAACGCCAGGTTCGGGCAGACATCGACGTCAGGCGCATCGCCGTCGAACGATTCACTGACGGTGACGGTGCCGGTTTCGTAGGTCCCTGAGCCCGACTCGCTGACGATGATGCCCAGATGCACCGACTGGCCGGCCTGGCTCGGGTTCGGCGAGGAGCTCAGCGTGACGGTCGTCGTCCCCGTTCCCGTGGCGGCAACGTCGACCGCGACCAGGGCCAGCGCGATGGTGGCGAATGCGCGCGCGGCGATCCCCGTCTTGAATGGACGAATCGTTCCGGCGATCCCTGTGCTTGAAGAGTCCGAATGCCTGCGATGCATGATGTTTCTCCGATTGAACGACGGCGGCTGCGTGCGAGATCCCGCCTGCTACTTTTCGATCGGAATTCGGGCCGTGCAAACGACATCGGTTCCGAAAAAAATCACCGGACTCGTCCCGGCCTTCAAGCCAAGACAGGCTTGGACCCGTCACTCCCGCACGCTTCCAGCGGGACTGCGCAGGCGGGGAAGCAGAAGCGAACGTTCGCGCGGTGGATGGTCCGAAGGGCACGTGGTGGGATTGCCGCGCGCAATCCAGCGACTTTGCTCCCGAGCTCGTGGCCCGCCTACGAATACCGGCGCTGGATGACCGGACCTGCAGTCGTTGAAAATCCCCATTCGCGAGAATGACCGGCCGAGGTCGGGAGCGATCAGGAAACCTCATGCGCTGCGATGACGCGCGGTCGAAGAAGTCGTGTCGACCTCCATACTCATGGATGCGGTACCGGCCTGCGCGGCGACAATGGCAGGAGGCATTCCACCTAGGGGGCGTTGGCCTGCATGGCCTCCAGTGCTTCCCGGCATTCCTTCATCGAACGGAACACAAGCCATTCGCCCCCTTGCCTGGGCTTGCACGTGTGGAAGGCAGTCGGTAAGCCGAAAGCACCGGTTTCGCTGAAGCGGCAGGACTTGAAATTCTTGAAGGCCGCAGGCGTGACCGGTGCGCATCGGGCCGTCTGCGGCGCCGTCCAGACAAATCCGACGCTGCCGATCACGGGGAATGGCTCCGCGGAAGCGGATTCAGCGGAGCCCGAGGCCGCCGCAGGCGGACGCTCGAAGTCCGGTGCGGTGAAAGCGCCGGCTGCAGCAAAGACCGTCGCGGGCGGGAGCAGGACGGCGAGGGCGGCGGGCAACCGGGTCATGTTGCGTTCTCCGCATGGCG
>CBJLOV010000223.1:0-6287 GCA_966424745.1 uncultured bacterium | reverse complement strand
GAACCGCTCCTTCATTTTGGAGGCGACGAGCCCGACGACGCCGTGATGCCAGTCCGGTTCGAACAACACGACACCGACAGGCAGGGATTGCACGCCGTGCAGCGCCGTCCACCTTGCCACGGCGCCTTCGGCCTGCTCGACCATGCCCGCCTGCAGATCGCGGCGTTCGGCGTTGATCGCGGAAAGCTGTTCGGCCAATTTGCGCGCCCGCGCTCGATCGTCGGTCAGCAGGCATTCGATGCCGAGGCGAATGTCTTCGAGACGGCCCGCGGCATTGATGCGCGGCGCGACGACATAGCCCAGATCGCCGGCGACCGCACGTGCCGGATCGCGCTTGCCCGCTTCGATCAAGGCGGCGACGCCGGCGCAGGCGCGGCCCGCGCGGATGCGTTTCAAACCGGCCTCGACGAGGATGCGGTTGTTGCGATCGAGCGGGACGAGGTCGGCCACGGTGCCGAGGGCGACGAGATCGAGCAGCTGCGACAAATCCGGTTCGGCGATACCGCGCGCGGAAAACCATCCGCACTCGCGCAGGTGGGCGCGCAATGCAAGCAGCAGATAAAACATCACGCCGACGCCGGCCAGATTTTTCAGCGCCGCGCCGGCGGAAGCGGCGGTTGCGGAGTGCGGCTGCGACCGGTCGCCTTTCGATTCCTGCGCGTACGGTCCGCGCGCCACCGAGGGATTCACGATCGCATCGGCTTCGGGCAGGGTCTCCGCCGGCAAATGATGATCGGTCACGACGACGCGCATGCCCTGCGCTTTCGCCGCAGCGACGCCCGCATGAGCGGCGATGCCGTTGTCGACGGTGATCAGCAAGCCGTCGCCGGCGAGCTGCGGATTGCGCGCGACGAGTTCATCGACCAGACGCGGGCTGAGACCATAGCCGTGGGTGAAGCGATTCGGCACGCCGTACTCGACGCGCGCGGCGCCGAGCATGCGCAGCCCGCGCACGGCGACGGCCGTGCCGGTCGCGCCGTCGGCGTCGAAGTCGCCGACGATCACGATCGCGGCATTGCCGCGCAGGGCTGTCTCGATCAGGGCACAGGCGCGCTCGATGCCGTCCAGGCGGGCGGGCGCCAGCAGAGCGCCCAGCCGGTGTTCGATCTCTTCCGGCGCGGCAACGCCGCGCGAAGCGTAGATCCGACGCAGCACGGGATGCACGGCGGTCAGACCGCCCGCGTCCGACGCGGGCACGGTCCGCCGCTGGATGCGTACGCGGCCGATCACGCCGGAGTCTTCGCGCGGCGCCAGAAGCGCCAGCGATGCGCGGGTTTGACGACGCGGCGCTCGCCGCTCTCGAAGCACAGGTCGACCCGGGCTACCCGGCGGTTCTTCAACGCGGCGTCGATCGACGCGAGCCAATCGGATTCCAGCCGCGCCGCATCGCGGTACTGCGCAAGATCGATCAGCACCGAAGTACCGGCGTCCTCCAGGCCCTGCCCCGAGGAGGGCAAAGAAAGCAGTCCGAAGCCCTCGGCGAGCCGCCCGCTGGTTTCGACCTTCGCCTGTTCGGCCAGCGCAACGACCACCTCGTCGTCGCTGTACACCCGGGCAAAGCCGGCGACGACGGATTGCGGCAGAAGGCCCGGCCCCCACAGCCATAAGCTGTTGACCGGCGGCAGTCCGCGCTGCGCACGCCGGGCATTGGCGGCGTGTTGGGTGAGGACGATCTGCGCCTCGTTGAGCAGGCTGCGCCACCTTCGCGCTTCGTCACCCGCCGGCAGGTGCCGGCCCAGATCGTCGCCGAGCGCATCCTCGGGCGAGGAAAACTTCGGCAGCTTCGCCTCGCGCGGGCAGCGCAGATACCAGCGCTGCGGATGCGGTGCATCGAACTCCAGGCCCGCTTCGGCGAACAACGGCTTCAGAGCGGCCGCGAAAGCGGCGACTTCTTCATCCGTCGCCGCCAGATTGCCGCAGGCGAGCAGGCGCAAGGTCACCGCATCGGCCATCACGAAGGCCGGGTCGGCGCGCAGCCAGAGCGCGTCGGCCGCGTCGTTCGCATCGATGCTGCGGGTCAGGGCGGCGACGGGCAACGTGTCGCCGGCAACCGCGAAGTTTTCGCGCAGCAGGCCGAGACGGCCGGGTGTCGAATCGTCGCCGCGATCGCCGCGCGCAAGCCAGGTCGCGACGACGGCCGCGTCCTCGACGTGCTTGCGCGCGGGCAGCAACAAACTCAAGCGCATGGGAGATGCCGGCGCACGGTCCGCGACCGGAAGGGTCAGCCCGTGTAGCGGACCGTCACGATTTCGTAGCTCTTCACGCCGTTCGGCGCCTGGAACTCGAAGCTGTCCCCTTCGCTCTTGCCGATCAGCGCGCGGGCAAGCGGCGAATTGACCGCGATCAAGCGCAGCTTGATGTCCGCCTCCATGTCGCCGACGATCTGGTAGGTGATCTCGGCGCCGCTCGCTTCTTCGACGAGCTCGACGGTCGCGCCGAAAACGATCTTGCCGTTGGTGGTCAAGCGGGTGACGTCGATGACCTCGGCGAAGCTCAATCCCGCCTCGAGTTCCTTGATGCGGCCTTCGATGAAGCCCTGCTGTTCGCGCGCGGCATGGTACTCGGCGTTCTCGCGCAGGTCGCCGTGCGCACGCGCTTCGGCGATCGCGGCGATGATGCGCGGACGCTCTTCGGACTTCAGCCGCTCCAATTCGCCGCGCAGGCGCTCGGCGCCCTTCTGCGTCATCGGCGCGCGCTTCATTCTTGATTCCTCATGCAATCAGTTCCTTGTGCAACTCTTGCAGACTGTATACCTCACCGCCGCTGCGGAAGTCGAGCGAATGCACGAGCGCGCGCGCACCGGCCACCGTCGTCGAATAGGTGATGCGCTGCTGCAAGGCTTCGCGCCGGATCGAGAACGAATCGGTGATCGCCTGCCGCCCCTCGGTCGTATTGACGATGAAGACGATCTCGCCGTTCTTGATCGCGTCGAGGACGTGCGGCCGCCCTTCGAGCACCTTGTTGATGCGCTCGCAGGCGACGCCGTGCTCGACGAGATAAGCGTGCGTGCCGGCGGTGGCGATCAGGCTGTAGCCGCGGCGCAGCAGATCCTGCGCCACCGGCAGCAGGCGCGGCTTGTCGGCGTCGCGCACCGAGACGAAGACCTTGCCCGGCTTCGGCGCCGAAATGTTCGCCGCCTCGTGCGCGCGCGCGAATGCCGCGCCGAAGCTGCGGCCGACGCCCATCACTTCGCCGGTCGAACGCATCTCGGGGCCGAGAATCGGATCGACGTTCTGGAACTTGGCGAACGGGAAGATCGCCTCCTTCACCGAGAAGTAGTCCGGCACGATTTCGCGCGTCGTGCCCTGCTCGGCGAGGCTGCGTCCGGCCATGCAGCGCGCGGCGATCTTAGCCAGCGACACGCCGGTCGCCTTGCACACGAACGGCACCGTGCGCGAGGCGCGCGGGTTGACTTCCAGGATGTAGATCGTCGAGTCGCCGTTTTCCTGCGCGATCGCGAACTGGGTGTTCATCAGTCCGACGACCTTGAGCTCGCGCGCCATCCGCGTCACCTGCGCGCGCAATTCGTTCTGCACCTTCTCGCTCAGCGAATACGGCGGCAGCGAGCAGGACGAGTCGCCCGAATGCACGCCGGCCTCTTCGATATGCTCCATGATGCCGCCGATCAATACGTTGCCCTGCGCGTCGGCGACGATGTCGACATCGACCTCGACCGCGTTGTCGAGGAAGCGGTCGAGCAGGACCGGCGAATCGTTCGACACCTTGACCGCGTCGGTGATGTAGCGCTTCAGGTCCGCGTCGGAATGGACGACTTCCATCGCGCGGCCGCCGAGCACGTAGCTCGGCCGCACAACGAGCGGATAGCCGATCTCGCGGGCATGCGTGAGCGCCTCGTCGGGCGTGCGCGCGGTGCGGTTCGGCGGCTGGGTCAGGCCGAGCTTCTGCACCATCTGCTGGAAGCGCTCGCGGTCTTCGGCAAGATCGATCGAGTCGGGCGAGGTGCCGATCACCGGCGCGCCGTTCGCTTCCAGAGCGCGGGCAAGCTTGAGCGGGGTCTGTCCGCCGTACTGCACGATGACGCCCTTGGGCTTTTCGACGTCGATGATTTCGAGCACGTCCTCGAGCGTCAGCGGTTCGAAGTAGAGGCGATCGGAGGTGTCGTAGTCGGTCGACACGGTCTCCGGATTGCAGTTGACCATGATCGTTTCGTAGCCGTCTTCGCGCAGGGCGAGCGCGGCGTGCACGCAGCAGTAGTCGAACTCGATGCCCTGGCCGATGCGGTTCGGACCGCCGCCGAGCACCATGATCTTCTGGCGTGCGGTCGGCGCGGCTTCGCACTGCTCTTCGTAGGTCGAGTACAGGTAGGCCGTCGTCGTCGCGAACTCGGCCGCGCAGGAATCGACGCGCTTGTACACCGGGCGCACGTTGAACGCGCGGCGCAGGGTGCGCACGGCGGCTTCGTTCGTACCGAGCAAGGCGGCCAGGCGCGAATCGGAGAACCCCTTGCGCTTGAGCGCGCGCATCTGCATCGCGTCGATGCCGTTCAGGCCGGCGGCTGCGACGCGCGCTTCGACCTCGATCAGCTCGCCGATCTGGTCGAGGAACCAACGGTCGATGTGGGTCAACGCATAGATGTCTTCGAGCGACATGCCGGCGCGGAACGCGTCGGCGACGTAGAAGATGCGATCGGGCTTCGGCTCGCGCAGCTCGCGTTTCAGCGTGGCGACGTCTTCGACGTCGGCGAAATCGAGGCCGATCGGATTCAGGCCGTCCTTGCCGGTTTCCAGGCCGCGCAGCGCCTTCTGCAGCGACTCCTGGAACGTGCGTCCGATCGCCATCACCTCGCCGACCGACTTCATCTGCGTGGTCAGGCGCGGATCGGCAGCGGGGAATTTCTCGAACGCAAAGCGCGGGATCTTGGTGACGACGTAGTCGATCGTCGGCTCGAACGACGCCGGCGTCGCCCCGCCGGTGATGTCGTTGCGCAGTTCGTCGAGCGTGTAGCCGACGGCGAGCTTCGCGGCGATCTTCGCGATCGGGAAACCGGTCGCCTTCGATGCGAGCGCCGAGGAACGCGACACGCGCGGATTCATTTCGATGACGACGACGCGGCCGTTCTCGGCGTTGATGCCGAACTGCACGTTCGAACCGCCCGTGTCGACGCCGATCTTGCGCAGCACGGCGATCGACGCGTCGCGCAGGCGCTGGTATTCCTTGTCGGTCAGGGTCTGCGCGGGCGCGACCGTGATCGAGTCGCCCGTGTGCACGCCCATCGGGTCGAAGTTCTCGATCGAACAGACGATGATGCAGTTGTCGGCCTTGTCGCGCACGACCTCCATCTCGAATTCTTTCCAGCCGAGCACGGACTCTTCGACCAGCACTTCGTGCACCGGGGAAAGCTCGAGGCCGCGATTGATGATCTCGATGAACTCTTCGCGGTTGTAGGCGATGCCGCCGCCCGAGCCGCCGAGGGTGAAGCTCGGGCGGATGATCGTCGGGAAGCCGACGCGGCCCTGGATCTCGAGCGCCTGCTCGAGCGACTTCGCCACTTCGGCGCGCGGACACTCGAGACCGATATCGCGCATCGCCAGGCGGAACAGCTCGCGGTCTTCGGCCATGCGGATCGCTTCGCGCGAAGCGCCGATGAGTTCCACCTCGTACTGTTCGAGGATGCCGGCGTCGGCCAGGTCCAGCGCGCAGTTCAGCGCGGTCTGCCCGCCCATCGTCGGCAGCAGCGCGTCGGGCTTTTCCTTGGCGATGATGCGTTCGACCGTGGCGCGGTTGATCGGCTCGATGTAGACCGCGTCGGCCGTTTCCGGGTCGGTCATGATCGTCGCCGGGTTCGAGTTGACGAGGATGACGCGGAAGCCTTCGGCCTTGAGCGCCTTGCACGCCTGCGCGCCCGAATAGTCGAATTCGCAGGCCTGGCCGATCACGATCGGACCGGCGCCGATGACGAGGATGCTTGCTATGTCGCTGCGCTTGGGCATTTTGCTTTTACTCTTTTGCTCGTCATTCCCGCGAAGGCGGGAATCCAGTGTCTTGGCTCTTGCTCGTCATTACTCGCGCCGTCCCGGCGCTCGCCCTTCGGGCCATTCGCTATGCGAATGTTCGTTTCGGCATCCTGCCTTCATAGCCCAGCGCAGGCTGGAATCCAGCTCCTGATTTTTTCCAACCGCATCCTGCGCCTTTCCGCTCGCATCCCGCGAGCGGGTTACTTTCTTTGCTTGTGCAAAGAAAGTAACCAAAGAAACACACCCCGGATGCCGCGCTCGCAGCTGCGCTGCGAGTTCGCGAGTGTCGGCCGGGGTTCGCTCGACGTACAT
>CBJLOV010000222.1:0-6321 GCA_966424745.1 uncultured bacterium | reverse complement strand
CACGGACCAGCAGCGCAGCGCGGCCAACCCGACCGGATCGACGGCGAACACCTTGGCAGGCGTTGCGATTGTCGGCGACGGGGCCAGCGCGAGCCAGGGGTCGTGGCAGTATTCGAGCGACGGCGGCAAGACCTGGACGAATATCCCGGCCGATGGGTTGAGCGACCACAACGCCCTCGTGCTGTCCGCGACCGACAGCCTGCGCTTCCTGCCGTCGGGCACATTCAACGGCACGCCGGGCGCGTTGTCGGTGCGGCTCATCGATAGTTCGGGCACCGCGCCTGTGACCGATGCCGCGGGCGTCGATCTCGGGCCGGTCGGCGGCACTTCGCCATACAGCGCGGCCACGGTTGCGCTGACGGCTCAGGTCCAGCCGAACAACTATGTCGCGCATTCGGATCCGACCGTGCTGATCCCCGACTTCAACGCGCCGAACGACTACAACAAGATCGGCCAGCGGGTCGATCCGAATAATCCGTTTGCCACGCCGGATCAGCATTTCCCGGACGATGGGCTCGTACCGCCGGCCGAGGGGCGCGGCTATCGGCCGAATCTTTACGGCGAACCGATCATTCCGCAGGTGGATTTGACGGGATCGGTGGGCAGCCGCTTCATCATCGAGCAACAGCAGTCGGTCATCGCTGTGCCGTCGAATCTCTTCAACGACACGTATCCGAACGCCGAACTGCAATACGACGCCCATCTGCCGGGCGGGGCGCCGCTGCCCGGTTGGCTCACGTTCGATTCGCGCAATCTGACGTTCACCGGGACGCCGCCGGCCGGTTCGCACGGAACGGTGGAGATCGAGATCGTCGCGCGCGATCAATTCGGCAACCAGGCCCAGGCGACGTTCCAGATCACGGTCGGCCGCGAATCGAAGGATCTCGAGCAAATGCTCGCCCACATGCATGCGGCCGCGCAGGACACGCATCACGCGCGGCCCGCGCATGACGGCGATGGCCGGCACGGCAAGCACGATGCGCACGATCGGCGTCATCAGACGCCCGCGTCGCACACGCATGGCGCCGGCGCGGGCCGGCCGGCGTTTTCGGCGCAACTGCGCGACGCCGGTCCGATCGGAAAAATTTTGCAGGCCCGCCGCATGGTGCATTCCGTCGTCGGAGCAGCGGCGATGGAAGCGGCGAAGTCCACGAGCTAATTGAAAAAACCAACAAGCGACCACGAGAATGAAAAGCAAATTCTTTAGCCGCGGCGACGCCGGGCAACAGGGGCCGGCGCGCACGGGGCGCGCCGCAAGTGGTGTACGCACCGCGTCCAGCGTGCGGCTGACCGGTTTGACGCTGCTGTCGGCCGCGGTGTTGTCGGCCTGCGCGATCAAGCCTGAACCGATCACGCAGGCGGAGCACCTGAAGCGCGCGCAGGACGATTACAAGACGCTCTACTCGACGTACACGCCGCTCACGCGGCCGCTGACGCTGTCGGATGCGATCTCGCGCGCGCTGAAGTACAACTACAATGCGCGGCTTGCGAAGACGGAGCAGACGCTGCAGGACCGTCAGCTCGATTTGGCCATCGCGCAAATGCTGCCGCGTCTCGCGGCCAATGCAGGCTATACCTGGCGCAACAACGACAACGCCGCCGAAAGCGTGTCGGAAATCACGCGCCAGCGCTCGCTCGAGTATTCGTTCTCCGAGCAGCCGTCGCACGCCACGGCTTCGCTGGAACTGTCTTGGAACTTGCTCGATCTGGGCGTCAGCTATTTTCAGGCGAAGCAACAAGGCTACCGGACCTATGCCGCTGTCGAGCGTCGCCGCAAGGTGATCGACGATATCGTGAAGAGCACGCAGGAAGCGTATTGGAAGGCGGTGGCCGCCGATCGTTTGCTGCCGCGCTTGAAGCCGCTGTTGGCCGAGGCCGACAAGATGCTCGAGAACTCGCGCGAGGCGAGCCGGCAGAAGCTCGTGCCGCAATTGCAGGGCCTCGATTATCAGCAGAACATGCTGTCGGTGGTGGGGCAGCTGCGCCGCATGCAGACCGATCTGAACACGGCGCGCGTGCAGCTCGCTTCGCTGATCGATGTACCGACCGATGCGCCGATCGCCTTCGCGCCGATGGATCTCGACTACGCGACGACGGCCAGCAAAGTCGATCCGCGCAAGCTCGAAGCGATCGGGCTGGCGATGCGGCCTGAACTGCGCGAAGAGGCCTATCAGGAAAAGATCGATCAGCAGGACGTCTATAAGGAAATCGTGAAGATGATGCCGGGCGTGGGCGTGCTCGGCAGCCTCAATTACGACAGCAACCGGTATCTGTACAACCCCAATTGGGCGCAGCTCGGGGTGAACGCGACGTTCAACCTCGTCAATCTGATCGAAGGGCCCAAGGCAATTTCGGCGGCGAAGGCGTCGGTCGAGGTGTCGCGCCGGCGCCGTTTGGCATTGAGCGTGGCGGTGCTGACGCAGGTCAACCTCAGCTATCAGGAATACCTGG
Source organism: uncultured bacterium (assembly GCA_966424745.1). Taxonomy (GTDB): domain Bacteria; phylum Pseudomonadota; class Gammaproteobacteria; order Xanthomonadales; family Rhodanobacteraceae; genus Rudaea. The sequence continues at coordinate 3,870 of CBJLOV010000222.1, read as the reverse complement.
CGGCGGTGGAAGACCTCGATATCGCCAAGCAGATCAACGACGTGGAGCAACAGATCCGCGTTGCCTCGGCGAACGAAGCGAAGGCGCAGGAAGAATCGGAGGCGGACCGCATCCGCCGCGATCTCGCTTCGATGGTGGCCGAGTTCAGCTATGACCGCACGATCGCGCAGGTCCATACGGCGCTGACGAACCTCTACACGTCGGTGGGCGTCGATCTCGTGCCGCCGAACGCCGATACGCAGGACCTTGCCCAGCTCAGCGAGCGCGTGAAGGCGGCCATCTCCGGTTGGGAAGCAGGGCAGTTGCCCGATATTGCGATGACGTTGCCGGCTGCGGCCACGCTCGCCGCGCCGGCGGGGGCCAGCGCGCCCGCGGCGGCCGAGGCCAAACCGAGCGCGAGCGCGCCGGCTCCCGCCGTTCCGGTGGCGGCCGCGCCGGGAAGCATCGTCGCGGCGCCAATGAGCGTGGCTGGGGTAAGCGAGTAGACCAGATAGAAAAGCAGGTAGATCGGAAATTCCTATGAAAGTGCATCAACCAAAGGCGGCGGGCACACGCAGCGCACGCATGACGTTCGTCGCCGTTATCGCCGCCGTGGCGGTTGTCGGCGCGATTGGTGCGGCAGCCGCGCTCGCGGCCCCGACGCCGGCAACGTCGACTAACGCAGCACCTGCCGCCGCGCCGAAGACGGCGCTCGCGTTGCCGGTCGCGGCTCAGCCGCATGCGCTCGCGGCGCCGTCGGCGCCATCGGCTTCGTCTGCACCCGACATTCGCGTTCAACTCGTGGCCGACACGATCGCCACGATCGGCGCGCCGATGGCGGGACGGCTCACGCAATTTCCGCTGCACGACGGCGATCGCTTCAAGCAAGGGCAAGTGTTGGCGCGATTCGAATGCGGCGAGAAGGAAGCGGCGCTCGCGCACGCGCGGGCGGTGCTCGAAAGCCGCAAGTCCGTGAACGAAAGCAAGCAGCGCCTGCGCGCGCTCGGCACGTCGAGCCAGGTCGAGTACGAAGTGGCGGCGGCCGACGAAAAGCAAGCCGCGGCCGACGTCCAGGCGGCGCAATCGCTCGTCGCCAATTGCTCTGTTTCCGCGCCGTTCAGCGGTCGGGTGTCGGCCGTCTACGCGCACAACTATCAATACTTGCAAACGGGCTCGCCGCTGCTCGAAGTGCTCAGCGACAAAAGCCTCGAACTCGAGATGATCGTGCCGTCGATGTGGTTGTCCTGGCTCAAGCCCGGTAGCGCGCTGAAGGTTTCGATCGACGAAACGGGCAAGACCTATCCGGCGACGCTCGACCGGCTGTCGGGCAAGGTCGATCCGGTCAGCCGCTCGGTCAAAGTCTATGCGCGCATCGACAATCCGTCGGAATCGCTGCTGCCGGGCATGAGCGGCCATGCGGTCTTTACGCCGCCGGCCGGCATCGCTTTGACCTCGCGTCAATGAATTCGCCGACTAACGCGCTGAACTATCAGCTGTTGCGGCTCGGCGCCGTGCTCGAACTCGAGCGGCGCGCTCGGGCGGCGGCGCGAGACGAATTAGGCTTCCTGATCGTCAACGAGACCGCCGGCGTCGTGCCGTATCAACAAGCCGCGCTGTGGCGAACCGATCCCAACGAAGGGGAACGGCTGGTGCTCTCCGGCGTGGCGTCGGCCGAGCGCGGCGGTCCTTACTATCTGTGGCTCGAGCGCGTGTTCGCCGCATTGACGGCCGAGCGCGCCGGCGATGCGCCCGTCGATGCGCCGCGCGTGATCGTCCCATCCGATTTGCCGGAGGCGCTGGCGAGCGAGTGGCCCGAATGGTTTCCGGCGCAGGCGCTGTTGTGTCCTTTGAGCTGGCGCGATGCGCCGCCTGCCGGCTATTTGCTGCTCGGGCGCGCCGACGCATGGTCCGATAGCGATCGCCAACTCCTCGACGCGCTAACGGGCGCCTTCGCGCAAAGCGTGTTGCTTCATCGGCAGGCGCGCAAACCGAGCGTCGTCGAGCAATTGGCCGGGCGCAAACGCGCGCTCACCATCGCGGGCGTCGTCTTGTTGGCGATTGCGCTTTTTCCCGTGCGCGAATCGGTGCTCGCGCCGGCGGAAGTGGTGCCGGTCGATCCCGCGCCCGTGCGGGCGCCATTCGACGGCGTCGTCGGTGCGCTGCGCGTCGAACCGAATCAAGCGGTGCGCGCGGGGCAGCCGCTCGTGTCGTTCGACGAGACCCAACTCCAAACGCGCTATGAAGTCGCCAAGAAAGCACTCGATATGGCGCGCGAAGAGTATGCGGATACGTCGCAGCAGGCGATGAGCGACGACCGCGCGAAAGCGCGGCTCGCGATGCTGGCGAGCAAGGTCGAACAGGATCAGGCCGAGCTGGCCTACGACGACGATATGCTGCGGCGCGCGCAGATCGTCTCGCCCGTCGACGGCGTCGCAATCTTCGACGATAGCAGCGAATGGATCGGCAAGCCCGTCGTGCTCGGCGAACGGATCATGGTGGTGGCCTCGCCCCAGCGCACGCAGTTGCAAATCGAAGTGCCGGCCAGCTCCGTCGTCTCGTTCGAACCGGGCGCGGAAGTCGTCTTCTTCAGCAACTTGCAGCCCGATCGGCCCGCCTATGGGAAGCTGACCTTCGCCAGCTATTCGAGCACGGCGACGGCCGATGGCGTCATGTCCTACGCGTTTCGCGCGTCGCTCGATCACGCATCGGCATTGCGGTTGGGCCTGAAGGGCACCGCCAAAATCTACGGACCGCGCCGCTCGCTGGTGCTTTGGCTGCTCAGGCGGCCGCTCACGGTGATGCGCGAATGGCTGTCGATTTGAGCGAGATGCCGCCAGTCGCTGCGGACCAGGCGCCGCCGCTCGTACTGCCTGGATTGCGGGAAGACCTCAAGCTGATGCCGGGCCCGGCAGCGGGCGACGGCAGTCCCACTTGGACCTTGCACGATCCGGCGCGGCACCGCTACGTGCGCATCGGCTGGCTCGAATTCGAGGTGCTGGCGCGCTGGGCGCTCGGCAATGCCGAGGCGGTGGCGCGTTCGATCTCGTCCGAGACGACGATACGCGCGACGACGCACGACGTGGCGGACGTGCTGAACTTTCTCTACCGCGCCGGTTTGATCGCGCCGGCCGATGCGAGTGCGACCAAGCGCTTCGCGGCCGAGCGCGCCGCAGAGCGCTTGTCGCCCGCGCGCTGGCTCCTGAAGAACTACCTGTCGATCAAAATGCGGCTCGTCAATCCCGATCGCGTTTTGTCGGCCGTGGTCCCGCGGATGGGGTGGATGTTCACGCGTGGCTTTGCGATCGCGCTAGCGTTGCTCGCCGCGCTGGGCTTCTACCTGATCAGCCGCCAATGGGATGCCTACACCCATAGCCTGCTGCACCTGTTCTCGCTGCAAGGCGCCGCGCTCGTCGGGCTCGCGCTCGCGTCGGCGAAGGTCGTGCATGAGATCGGGCACGGTGTCGTGGCAAAGCGCATGGGCTGCCGGGTGCCGGCGATGGGCGTCGCGTTCCTGGTGCTGTGGCCTGTTCTATGGACGGATACGACCGACGCCTGGCGCTTGACCGATCGCCGCCAGCGGCTTGCGATCGATGCCGCCGGCATGCTCGCGGAAACGACGCTGGCGGTTTTTGCATCGCTCGCATGGTCCGTCCTGCCCGACGGCGCCTTGCGCACTGGTGCATTCTTGCTGTCGAGCTCCACCTGGCTGCTGACGATCGCCATCAACATCAACCCCTTGATGCGCTTCGACGGCTACTTCCTGCTCTCGGACTGGCTCGACGTGCCCAATCTGCAGGAGCGCGGATTCGCAATGGGACGCTGGTGGCTGCGCGAGACGTTGTTCGGGCTCGGCGATCCGCCGCCCGAGCAGTTCCCCCGCAACAAGCAGCG
>CBJLOV010000221.1:0-6502 GCA_966424745.1 uncultured bacterium | reverse complement strand
GCGTAGCCGCGCGACATCGTCGGCGCCGAGGTATAGCTGCGCTGCATGGCCGGAGCCGAGGCGTAGTTGCGCGACGTGCTCGGCGCGCGGTAGGCGTCGCCGGCGAACGCTTGACGCGACGGCGGGACATAGCCGGAAGAAGGCGAACGTACGCTGTCGCGTGCGGCGAAGCCGGGCCGGGCCGCGCTGTCGAAGCCGGCGCGCGATGCGCTCGGTGCGTAGCGGCTCGACGGCAGCGCCCCGGGCCGATCGAAGGTCTGCGCGGGCCGCGACATCGACGTCGGGGCGAAACCCGCCGATGTCAGCCCGCCCGGGCGCGGATCGGTCGTCGCCGTCCTGCCCGGAGCGAAGTTGGCGCGCATCGGCGCCGCGGCGCTGCGCTGGACCATCGTCGAGGTGAACTGCGGCGCGGTGATGCGATTGAAATCGGTCGCCGCCGTGCGCGGCGCGAAACCGGCGCCGGCCACGGTCGGGCGAAACGTCGCCGCAGTGCGCGCGCCCGGATCGAAGGCCGTGCGGCCGCCGGTGAAACGTGTGGCCGGATCGAACCGATTGATCACCGTCGTCGAACGGCTGATATAGGGCTGGTTGTTGAACACGACCGAAGAATTGCGCCAGCCGCGGTCGCCCCAATGGCGGTCGAAGCCGCGGCCCCAGTTGAGATCCCAGCGATCCCAGCCCCAGCCCCAGTGGTGATGCCCGCCGATCCAAAAGCCGATGCTGAACGAGAAGATCGGGCCGTAGTACACGGGCGCCGGCCAGGCATAGTAGTAGCCGGGCCAGACGTCGATCGGCACGCCGTAGTAGCTGATCGGATTGAAGTACGGCACGTAGACATAGTCCGGCTGCGCCGGCTCGATCTCGACGATTTCCTCCGGCGGCGGGATCACCGGCGGGCCGGAATAGACCGGCGCTTCGTCCACGTACTGCGTCGTCGCCGGCGCGACGTTCTTCGCCGTCTTGGTGACGGTGATGTATTTGTCCGACTTGAGGTTGTTGCAGGCAAGCGCCTGCGCGCGCAGTGCCTGGATGGCGTTCATCACGTCGTTCGGGTCGTTGACGTAGGCTTCGCCCAGCGCCGTCGTCCATGGAATATTGTTGGCCATCTGGTGCAGCACGTCGGGGAAGACCGCGATCGCCTTCACGCTGGGATCCCAGTCCTGCTTGTCGATCGCCTGCTGCAGGGCATCGCCCTTGAGCGAAGAATTCTGCGAGAGCCAGACGTTCGCCTGGGTGATCTGGTCCGGATAGCTGGACGCGGCGAGCACCTGCGCAACCAGCTTGTCGGGGAAGACCGCGACGGGTGCGAGCAGCGAGATCAGCTGCGCGGCGGTCGGCGGCTTATAGCCTGATGCGATGGCGCCGGCGGTATTGTCGACGGGTTTGTTGTCCGCCGCCTCCGCAGCCGGCGTTGTGTCGCCGACCAGTTGCGCGACCGACGCGCCTGGCGCGGTCGACTGGGCGGTCTCGGCGGTCTGAGCCGTCGGCTTGTTCGGGTTGCAGCCGGCGAGCAAGGCAAAGGAACCGCACGCCAGCGCCGTCAGTGCGAATCGGGAAATGGATTTCATGGCCGTGCCCCGCGGAAACGATGACTCGAGCAACGTCAATATAGCCCGCGCGTTGACCGCCAAGCTGAGTTTGGACTAAACCACGGAAATTTAAGGAATCTCTCCAAAAAATAACGCGACGATTCGCGTTCCCGGGCATCGCCCTCGAGAGTGACGGCGCCTCGATCCCCTACCCGGCCGGCGCGAGTTCTTCATATCCGGCGATCTCGAGCCCGAACCCGCTCAAAGCCAGGAACCGCCGCGGCGTGCCGAGCACGGTCAGGCGGCGCACGCCAAGGTCGGCGAGGATCTGCGCACCGAGACCGTGCTGGCGGCCGTCGTAGGAAGCTTCGCCTTCGCGGCCGGGATTCGCTTCGAGCCGGTCGAGCGCGCTCGCCGCTTCTTTCGCATCCGCGAGCACGACGACGACGCCGCGGCCTTCGGCGGCGACCCGGCGCAGGGCGGCGCTGACGGTCAGGCCGCAGGGCGTGCCGGTGAGATGGAGCACGTCGGTCAACGTATCCCGCACATGCACGCGCGCCAGCACCGGCGCACCGTCGTCGACCTCGCCGCGCACGAGGGCGAAGTGCGGCAGCGGCGAAAGCGTGTCGCGGTAACCGATCAGGCGGAAGGGGCCGTACTCGGTCTCGACTTCGCGCTCGAATACGCGCGCCACCGTCTTTTCGGTCTGCAGGCGATGGCGGATCAGGTCGGCGATCGTGCCGACCCTGAGCCCGTGTTCGCGCGCGAACTCGATGAGCTGGGCTCCGCGCTTCATCGTGCCGTCGTCGTTGACGATCTCGACGAGGATGCCGGAGAGCATCGGCAAGCCGGCCAGGCGTACCAGATCGATCGTCGCCTCGGTGTGCCCGGCGCGCGTGAGCACGCCGCCTTCGCTGTAGCGCAGCGGGAAAATATGGCCGGGCCGGGCGAAATCGCCGGGCTGCGAGGTCGGGTCGGCGAGTGCACGGATCGTGCGCGCGCGGTCGTGCGCGGAGATGCCCGTCGTCGTGCCGTGGCGATAGTCCACCGAGATCGTGAACGCCGTGCGATGACTCTCGCTGTTCTCGGTCACCATTTGCGGCAGTTGCAGTTCTTCGAGCCGCGCGCGCAGCATCGGCTGACAGATGATGCCGCTGGAATGGCGCACGATGAAGGCGATCGACTCTTCCGTGACCGCCTGCGCAGCCATGATCAGATCGCCTTCGTTCTCGCGGTCTTCGTCGTCGGCGACGATGACCATGCGCCCGGCGCGGATGTCGGCCACGACGTCTTCGATCGAGTCAAACTGCATGGGGTTTTTTCCAGAATGGCGGCACGAAGCGACCGTGCCGGTGCGCGTGAAAGAGGAATCCAGCCGCCACGATAGCGCAAAGCGCCACGCTGACGGCAGAGGCTTCGATGCCGAACGCGCCGCCGCTGAGCCAGGCCGGGCCGCCGAGTTCGATATGCAGCAAACCCCGGCCGGAATGGCCCGAATCGGCGATGCCGAACAGGCCGGTCTGGGTGAAATTCCAGGCGGTATGGATGCCGAAGGTCCACCACAGCGAGCGTGTAGCGACATAAACCGCGCCGAGCATGACCCCGCCCTCGATGCCGATCGCGGCGATCGACAACGGCGTCCAGTTCGGATTGCCGATGTGCAAGGCGGCGAACAGGATCGCCGACAACGCGATCGCCGCAAAGCTGCCGAACGTGTTCTCCAGGTTGCGCAGTACGACGCCGCGCGCGATCAGTTCTTCGAACGCACCGGAAACGACGGCCACGCCGGGCAGACCGGCCAGGGCGAACGTTCCGCCGACGCCGGATCGCGCGCCGCCGCCGAGCGCGAGAATCGCCACGATCAGACAGACCAGGAGAGCGCCGAGCCCGGCGCCGTACAGCGCCCCGCGTGCGAGGCGCGGCGACAGCTCGTCCGCATTGCGCCGGGCAACGAAGCGCGCGTAAAGGTTGTAGGCATTGCAGGCGACGACCGCGGCCACGATGGCGAACAGAACGCCCCAGGCCGGGTCGAGCCGATAGGCGATTTGAACGGCGAAGCCGTAAGCGGCGTTGAGGGGAACCGCGAGAACGGCGAGTTCCGCGACCAATGCGCCGAGCGGGTGACGCAACCAGCGCATATCAGCCGCGCAGGAGCCGTTCGACGTAGCGCGCGATCAGATCGACCTCGATATTGACCGCATCGCCCACGCGTTTGTACTTGAACGTCGTCGCCTCGATCGTGTGCGGAATCAGGTTGACGCCGAAGCGCGCAGCATCGGTTTCGTTGACGGTGAGGCTGGTGCCGTCGATGCAGACCGAACCCTTTTCGGCGATGTACTTCGCCAATTCCGGCGGCACCTCGAACGTCCAGCGCTGCGAACGTGCATCGGGTTCGACGGCGACCACGCGGCCGACGCCGTCGACGTGGCCCGAAACCAGGTGTCCGTCGAGTCGGTCGGCCAGGCGCAGCGCCTTCTCCAGATTCACGGCGCCACCCTGCCCCAGCGCCCCAAGCGTGGTGCGCGACAAGGTCTCGTTCGACACATCGAACGCGAGTTGCGTCCCGGCGATCCCGACCACGGTCAAGCACACGCCCGATACCGAGACGCTGTCGCCGACGGCAACGCCGGCGATCTCGAAATCGCCGACGTCGACCGTAAGCCGCACGTCGCCGCCGTGCGCCTGAAGAGCGGCGACTTTGCCGACCGCCTGAATGATTCCGCTGAACATCTTTCGTTCCTTCTTCGCAGAGTACGGCCGCGGACGGCCGCTTGTTTTTGCTTCGCCGTCACGGATGACGGTTTCGATACAGCAGGCGCAAGTCGTCGCCGACCTGACGCCGGTCGACCACGCGCAGCCGCGGCGCCTGCGTCATTCCGGCGAGATCGGGCAGGGTCAGCAAGGGCCGCGCCTTGTCGCCGAGCAGAACCGGCGCGACATACACGAGCAGTTCGTCTATCCATCCATCTTGCAGCAACGCCCCGCACAGGGTCGGGCCGGCCTCGACCTGTACCTCGTTCACGCCCCGCGCAGCCAGTATCTTCAGCACTTCGGCGACATCCAGTCGGTCGCTGCGGACCGCCACGGGAATCAGTTCAACGCTGTCGAAACCACTGTGCGCGGGCGTTGCGCCGACGGCATGGAAGATCAATGTCGGCGCAGTGCCGTCGAGAATGTTGGCGTCCCTGGGCGTACGCAGGCCACGATCGAGCACCACGCGCAACGGTGCGGCATTCGTCTTTTCCGTGGCGCCGACTTGAGCCTCCCAGCGCACCGTCAGGCGCGGATCGTCGGCGAGCACTGTGCCGCTGCCGGTCAGGATCGCCGACGAACGCGCACGCCAGCGCTGCACGTCCGCGCGCGCCGCCTCGCCCGTGATCCATTTCGATTCGCCGTTCGACAGCGCCGTGCGTCCGTCGAGGCTCATCGCCAGTTTCACCCGCAGCCACGGCTGCCCGCGTTCGACGCGCGAGAAAAAGCCGCGGTTGAGCTCCCGGGCGGCTTCGCGCATCAATCCGGATTCGACGGCGATGCCCGCGGCGCGCATCCGATCGACCGCCCCGCCCTTGTGTTGGAATGCGTCCTCGCTGGCGATCACCACGCGCGCGACCCCGGCCGAGATCAGGGCATCCGCACACGGCGGTGTGCGCCCATGCAGGCCGCACGGCTCCAGGGTGACGTAGGCGGTTGCTCCGCGGGCGCGTTCGCCTGCGGCGCGCAGGGCGAACACCTCGGCATGCGGTTCGCCCGCCCATCGGTGCCAGCCCTCGCCGACCGTTTCCTCGCCGTGGGCGAGCACGCAACCGACGCGCGGATTCGGCTGCGTCGTATACAGGCCGCGTTCGGCGAGGCGCAGGGCGCGCGCCATGTGCGCGTGGTCAATAGCCGAAAAATTCATGGAAGGAATATTGCCGGAGCAGCGCTTCCGATCCGGCCGGCCGCAACGATGGGCAAGGAAGGCCGCGCGGTCGTCACCTCCGCTAACCCTTCTTGTTCTTCTCGATCCGCGTGACGACTTCACCGAGCAGCGGCAACTGCAGCCCCTCGATCGCCGGCAGATCGCGTTCGAGCTTCTCGATTTCCTCGCGGAAGGCCTGCACGTCCTCGAAGCGCCGATAGACCGAGGCGAAGCGTACGTACGCGACCTGGTCGATGCGCTTCAATTCGTTCATCACCCATTCGCCGATCAGGCGCGAGACGACTTCGCGCTCGTTGACCTGACGCAGCTGGCGGACGACGTTGCGCACGACGTCGTCGAGCGCGTCGCTCGCGACGGGCCGATGGTGCAGCGCGCGCTCGATGCCGAAACGCAGCTTGCGTTCGTCGAAAGCCTCGCGGCGGCCGTTGCTCTTGACCACGGCCGGGAGTTTGATTTCCGCGGTCTCGAAGGTGTTGAAGCGCTCGCCGCACTGCGGACACTCGCGGCGGCGGCGGATCGTCGCGCCGTCGTCCACCTCGCGCGAGTCGATCACGCGCGTGTCGTTGTGCTGGCAGAAAGGGCAGTGCATCAGAAGCCAGGACTGAGGGCTGAGGGCTGAGGGCCGAAGAGCAAAGAGGTGCGGCACAAAGGCTTCTCAGCCCTCAGCCCTTTGCCCTCGGCCCTGCTCTTAGCCATATACCGGAAACGCCTTGCACTGCTTCTCGACGTTGCCGCGCACGCCCTCGATCACGCGCTCGTCGGTCGGCGCGTCGAGCACGTCGCAGATCCAGTTCGCCAGCGCCACGCACTCCGGCTCTTTGTAGCCGCGCGTGGTCACCGCCGGCGTGCCGATGCGCAGGCCCGAAGTGACGAACGGCTTCTGCGGATCGTTCGGCACGGCGTTCTTGTTGACCGTGATGTGCGCCTTGCCGAGCGCCGCTTCCGCGTCTTTGCCGGTGACGCCGCGGCCGATCAGGTCGACCAGCATCAGGTGGTTGTCGGTGCCGCCCGACACGATCTTGTAGCCGCGCGAAATGAACGTCTTCGCCATCGC
>CBJLOV010000220.1:0-6506 GCA_966424745.1 uncultured bacterium | reverse complement strand
TCATGTACAAGCCGCGCTCGCTGCGCATCGACATGGCCCTCGATGCGTTTCTCGCCCGTATTTTCGGCGACGCCTCCGAGCGCATCCGCGTGCCGGAGGTGATCGACCGCGGCGATTACGGATGGACGGCCTTCGTCGTCCACCGCTATTGCCGCGACGAAGAAGAACTGCAGGCATTTTATCTGCGGCTTGGACACTGGCTGGCCGTGCTGCGCCTGCTCGGCGGCACCGACATCCACCACGAGAACCTCATCGCCGAAGGCGCCGTGCCGGTCGTGATCGATGTCGAAAGCCTGTTCGCGGTCATCCCGAAGCGCGTCGCTTCGGGCTATGGGCAGGCGTACGACGCCGCCCAGGCCCTGATCTCCAATTCGGTCGTGCGCACCGGCATCGTGCCGTACCGCGGTTCGGGCGCGGGGTTCGACGGCGCGGACCTTTCCGCGGCCGGAGCGCTGCCCGAGCAGCAGCCCAAGATGGGCATGCCCGTCATCGACGGCGCGGGCACGACGACGGCGCGCCTGAAGATGATCGAAGTCGACGTCGGCCGGGCGCAGAACCACCCGAGCCCGCAGCCGAACGTCGAGCCGTACTGGGATCGGATCAGCGAAGGATTTCTCTGCGCCTCCGAAACCCTGCGCGGGCTGGATTCCCGCGGCGAGCTCGAGCCGCTGCTCGGCGCATTCGCCGGCTGCGCGATTCGCGACATCCGTCTGCCGACGCAGATCTACGCGGAAATCGGCCGCATGCTCTGGCATCCGGCCTCGTTGCACAACGAAGCCAGGGCGATCGAACGCGCGCGCCAACTGTTCGCGAGCAACGCCAAGGTTTCGCTGCTCGCCGCGTCCACGCCGGAGGAAATCGACGCCGGGATCGGCGCGCTGCTGGACGGCGACATACCCGTTTTCGTCGGACCGCTGGCGCGCTCGCGCATCGAGGCGACGTTCGCCGGCTGGCGCGGCATGCGCATCGATCTGGAAGAACTGACGATCCGCAGCGCGCTGGTCGCGATCGAACTCAACGTGCGCGGCCATCTGTCCGACGACGACTCGGATCGCCGCCTTTGCCGCGCGCGCCGTCCGCATGCGGCGCAACTCGAATCGCGCCGGCGCAAACTCGCCGCCGCGATGCTCGAGCGCCTGCTCGGGCTGAGCGTGCCGGGAGACGACGGTTCGCTGACCTGGATCACGCCGGAAACCACGAGCCGCGGCTGGTTGATCCAGCCCCTGCAGAGCGATCTCTACTTCGGCCTTGCCGGCGTGGTGATCGCGCTGGCGGGTTACCAGCGCGAGGTGGAGCACGGCCGCGCCGATGCCGTGACGGGCGCGGCGGCGGCGCTGGATGGTGCGCTGCAGGCCCTGTTTGCGGTCGAGGCGGCGGATCCGCCGGTCGATTCCGGCGCCTTCTCCGGTTATGGCGCGCTGATCTGGACGTGGCTGACGTTGCACGATCTGTTGCAGCGTCCCGATCTGATCGCGCGCGCGATCGGCGCCGCCGAAACGTTGGAGCGCGTGGGCTTCGACGCCGACGCCGGTCTCGATCTGATCGACGGATCTTCCGGCGCCATCGTGCCGCTGATCGGGCTGGCCGAAGTCACCGGCGACGAGCGTTGGCTGGCGCTGGCGGCACGCGCGGGGCGGCATCTCGCGGCGGCCGCGGTCGTCGACGCGCGCGGCGCGCATTGGAGCGGCGGATTCGCGCAGCCGATCGGCGGCTTTTCCCACGGCGCGGCCGGCATCGGCTGGGCGCTCGCACGGCTGGCGCTCACCCGGGCCGGCGAAGAGGGCGAACGGGCGCACTGGCGCGCTCTGGCCGACGGCGCGTTCTCCTTCCAGGACACCTTGTTCGACCTCGCCCGCGGCAATTGGGTCGATCAGCGCTATCGCGATCTCGAATCGATCCACGACACCTGGTGCAACGGCAGCGTCGGCATCGGTCTTGCCGCGGCCGACCTGTATGCGCGCACGCGCGATCCGAAGCGGCTCGACATGATGCGCCGCGCGGTGGCGGCTTCGCGCGACAAGTGGGGCATCAGCCACACCCTCTGCCACGGCGACTTCTCGCTGTGGGAGTTGCAGAGGCGCGCCGCGGCGCTCGATCCCGGAACGCACGCGTTCGACTTGACCGAGTCGGCGGCGCAGATCGTCTCGTCGATCGAAGAGCACCGCGGCATCGTCAGCGGCAGGACGCGCTCCGCGTTCACGCCCGGTCTGATGACCGGCATCGCCGGCGGCGTCCACGGCCTCAACCGCATGCACCCGGACTGCAGGCTGCCCTCGCCGCTGCTGCTCGAGAGCGGACCGGCGCAGCCCGAGCGCGTCGGCTACAGCTTGTCGTAGTTCAAGATCGCGTTGAACACGAGGCCGTAGTTGCCGAGCGTCTGGCCGCGCCAGATCGGATTGGTCGCGAACAGCACGACGTGGCCGCGTCCGTAGCGCGCATCGACCACCGCGGCGCGCTCGGCGATCGAGCCGGCGCCTTGCAGCAGGCCGGCGATGAGCAGGTCGTCGGCGTCGCCGAAGCGGACGACGGCGCGCGGGCGCTGGCCTTGCGGAATCACCGTGTGCGGAAAGAAGGGGCCGGGCCGCGCCTGGTCGGCGTTGAGCGGCGTGGCTTCCCAGGGTTTCGGCGCGGGCAGTTCGGCGGCGGTCGCGGCGGTGCGTGCTTCGGGGGTGTCGGTGTCGTGGGGGCCGCCGCGGCCGGTCGGGCGCTTGAAGTCCTTCGCGGTCGGCAGGCCGTCGTCGCCGGTGAGCAGGTTGCTGAGCTTGAACGACAGGCCGTCGGGGCTGTACAGCGCGAATTCCTTGGCGTAGCCGTAAGTGACGGGATGCGTGTCGTCGACGCTCACGCCTTGCAGGATGCTGCCGACGACCTTCAAGTCCTTGGCCTGGGTCACCGAGACGCCGGGGGCGAGGCCGACGTCGATCGCGAACTTCGCCGCGTCGCCGGCGGCGAGCAGCAGGCCGCCCTGCTCGACGAAGCGCTGCAGGTGGGCGAGGCCGGACGCACCGAGGCCGGGGCGGATGTCGTCGGTTTCGTCGATGCCCATGTTCGGGGTCAGCGCGGTCTTCTTCCACGGCATCGGGTTGTCCCACAGCGGCAGGCCGTTGAGCACGAGCTGCGAGTTGTCGGCGCCGATCGGCGCGAACAGGATCACGTCGTACTTGCCGCGCAGATTGTCGGTGCGCGCCGCGGTCTGGGTGGAGATGTAGTCGTAGGGCACGCCGAGTTTGTCGAGGGCCTGGCGCCACCAGCCTTCGGTCTGGGTCGACAGCCAGGTGTGCATGAGGGCGATGCGCGGCGCGCCGATGCGATGCGCGGCGACGGCCGGCGCATCGGCGACGGCGTAGGCGTCCAGGCTGAGTTCGCCGAGCTTGGCGGAGAGTGCGTTGCGCTCCGCCTTGCTCACGATCCAGGCGCCCGCGGAGAAGCGGCGGCCGGCGGCCTCGAACGGTTTTTCCGCGACGGACACGTCGGCGCCCCTGAGCGCGTAGCGCAAGGTCATCAGCGAGGTGTCGGCGTGGTTTTCGATCAGATAGATGCCGCCGCTGCCCTGCACGCCGCCGCGCGCGGGCACGGGTTCGCGCAAGGTCTCCATCGGCGCCTTGAGGACCGCGCCGTCGGCGACGCGCACGACTTCGGCGCCGAACATGTCGCCGAGCGACCAGGCGGTGTCGTCGTAGGGATGCTTCTGCGGATCGTCCGGCGACCAGTACTGGCGGTCGAGCAGGGTGTCGGCGATGCGCGAATACGGTTGGTCCATGCGCACCACGTAGCTGCCCGCCGGAAAGGTGCGGGCGACCGTTTTCGGCTTGCTCTCCTTGGCCGGCTTTTCGTCCTTCTTCGCCTCGTCCTTGCCGTCGTCTTTCGCCGGCGCCGGTACCTGCACGGTGAACGCCGCGGTGGCGCGGCTGACTTCGGCGTGCTGCAGCTGGAGCACGCGCAACAGCTGGCGCTGCGCATCGCGATGCACGTCCTCGGCGGACAGCACGTAGGCGGCGGGGCCGGCGGCGGCCGGCTTCTCGATCGAGCGCTTGCTCTTGAGATAGAAGTTGCGCAGAAAGGCCTTTTCGTTGTCGGCGAAATAATTCAGCGTGCTCAGCAGCGCGCTCTGCTGGTAATTGTTGTTGTTGCGCTGCGACCAGAGCACCTTCGGCAGCGGCGGATTCGGCTTGTACCAGGTGCGCGCGTAGTCGGACGGATCGAGGATGCGCTCGACCGTGTCGGCGCCGGAGTTGCCGAAGGTCTCGTAGAGCCGGCTGATGCCGTTGTGCATCGCCGCCATGAACATCAGATAGCCTGGGCTCCAGGTGTCGAAGTCGCCGTGGGTGAATACGCCGGGCATGCCGAACTTGGTCAGCTCCTGCACGTTGCTCCAGCCGAGCTGCTGCCATTCGCCGACGAGGATCGGATCGACCCAGGCGTTGTACGGGCCGTCGCCGACGGTGTTGTCGTAGAGGAACGGCACCGACTCGTGCAGGTCGTGCAGCACCTGCGCATGCCAACCCAGATAGGTGTCGAGCACGTTGCGCGACAGGGCGAGGGTCAGGCCCATCGCATCGCGGTTGTTGTCGTGGGCGACGTAATGGCCCCAGTACATCAGCGGCGGCGGCGTCTTGCCCGGATTGGCGCGATGCCAGTTGTACAGGTCGACCATGCGGTCGCGGCCGTCGGTCTCGACGACCGGGGTGATCAGGGTGATGACCTTGGAGCGGATTTTCTTGATGTACGGCGCATCGTCGACGGCGAGGCGGTAGGCGAGTTCCATCAGCGCCGTCGGCGAACCGGTCTCGGGCGAATGGATCGTGCCGGTGATGTAGTAGACCGGCGTGGTCTGCGCGACCAGCGCGTCGGCCTTGGCATCGTCGAGCGCGATTGCGCGCGGGTCGGCGAGCTGGGCCAGGCGCGCGTCATTGTCCTTGAGATTCGCGAGCAGGGCTTCGTCGGCGACCGCGACGGCGATCATCTCGCGGCCTTCCTCGCTCTTGCCGATGCGGAACACTTTCACCCGCGGAGTCGAAGCGGCGAGCAGGTCGAAATAGCGCACCACGTCCTTGGTGTAGGGCAGCGTGTTCGGCGCGCCGGAGACGTCGCCGAGCACCTTGGCCGGCGTCGGCACCGTGCTCGACGCGGGCAGATAGTTCGTCAGCGGCGAATTGAACTGCGGCCCGGTCGTGTATTGCGCGATCTTGTCCGTATAGCCCTGGTCGACGGTCTGCTGCGGGTCCCGGTCATAGGTGCCGGCGAAGGCGCCGGTCGCAATGGCGCAGGCCAGGGTCGAGACAGCGAGGCGAAGCGGACGTGACATGCGGGAACTCCCCTGCGGCGTGGTCAACGTTCGAGGATAACCGCGCCGGGCGGATTCCGTGTGGGCAGGAAGTCATGCGATGCCGCGTCGGTTCGGGATTTTCGCTTTCCGCTGCGGAGGACGCGTCGCGGATTCGATCCGGCACCAACGGAAGTCCGATCTCGATTGACGAGGACGGGAGCGGCGCGTTTTCCGGAGCCGGTCAGAGATTGAGATAGACGCCCCGGCGATCCATCGCGAAGACGATCAGCCACCACAGCAGAACGAACGCGATCGCATAGCCCAGCGAAGCGACGTAGGGTCCGGCCATCGGCGTCAGCCAGGCGGCGAACAGGCGGTCGTAGATCGGCTGCTGCCAGCCGAACGCGGGCAGCAGAATCTGCATCAGCTCGGAACCGGCGTAGGCGGCGATCGCGTTGACGCCGAAGCGCCGTCCCGGCGCAGGCCAGTGGCGTAGATCGATCGCGATATGGAAGGCGAGCAGGGCCAGCATCGACCAGCCTGCGCACCACAGCGCGAACGAGGGCGTCCACAGATTCTTGTTGAACGGCAGCCACGCCGACCAGAGCACGGAGAGCGCTACGGCGGCGATACCGGCGGTCAGCAGGCGGATGCGCCGTTCGCGGCGCAGCCAGAGCGAGGCGCACAGGCCGAACAGGCTCGTCGCCAGCGAGGGCAGGGTGCCGATCAGGCCCTCGGGATCGTGGCCGCGTCCGCTCGCCGCATCGATCGCATAGACGGTCGGACCGAAGATCAGGCTGTCGATGCGGCTGGCGAGGTTGTCCCACGGTTCGAGCGTGCCGCCCGCGGCCAGGATGCCCCAGTAGCCGAGCAGCAGGATCGCAATCGCGCTCCACCAGGCCCGCGGCCGCAGCCAGATCGCGAACGCCGCGGTGGCGGCGAAGCACAGGCCGATGCGCTGCAGTACGCCGGGCAGGCGCAGATGCGCGCCGGGCAACAGCCAGGCGGCGAGCAGGTTGATCGCCAGCCCGAGCGCGACGATGCGCAGCGCGCGCATCGATGCCGCGCGGAACAGCGCGGCCGTGTCGCCGCCCTGTTCGACGCGCGGCACGATGCCGAGTCCGGCGGACACGCCCATCACGAACAGGAAGAACGGAAAGATCAGGTCGGTCGGCGGGCAGCCGTGCCATTGCGCATGTTCGAGCGGAGCGTAGACATGCTCCCAATCGCCGGGGTCGTT
>CBJLOV010000219.1:0-6529 GCA_966424745.1 uncultured bacterium | reverse complement strand
ACTCGAAATACATAGCATGACCGGAACGAAAATCGAAAGGATCCGACGCATTGAGCGCTGACTGCAAACTGTCCCCGCGAGCGGGGCGTTGCACGGATATTCGATTCACGTCTGTTGCGGGTCAAGCGAATTTCCCACGCAGCCTGACTCGGTTAGCCGCCATTCGTGACGACGAGCCGCCCGCTCTTCCCGGCAATCGTCGCAAGACCGGGGCGGCGGGTTATCAGGCCGAAAACAAGGGCGTAGCAAACGCCCCTTTTTGGTTCGTCGAGGCCGCGCCCGTTGAACAAAGTTCGGCACAGGCTGCGCGTCGAACAGTACAGCTCGCACGCAAAGCGGGCGTATGCATCGTGGATTCCGCGGTTCATCTCCGGGCGGTCCGCACAAGCGCGAGTTCGGCCTTGCCTCTGCCGTTCGGTTTTCAAAGGATGAACCCGACGCGAACCGGATGACATTCTCTGCGCTTGCGGGCGTGCGCGCCCCACCCGCCCGGCAGTTGCCGGGCGCTGCGAATCGATCGCGGCGTCAGGCCGCGACCGCGTTCAGATTCAGCCAATGCAGCACTTGCGTGCTGTCCTTCGGATCCGGCTTGCGTTCGAAACCCAGGTACTCGGCCAGCTCGCGCATGTTTTCGTTGTCGCTCGCGTCGATCGAATACATCCGCTCGAAGCCGCGCTGCCGCGCAATCTCGATCAGGTGCCGCATCAGCATCGTCGCCAGCCCCTTGCCCTGCCAATCGTCGGCGACGGCGACCGCGCATTCGCAATTGCGCTCGTTGGCGTCGGCGCAAAAACGGGCGACGCCGATCTCGCGTTTTTCCGCGCCGTCGGCGATCAGGGCGACGAAGGCGGCGTCGTGCGCCGGATCGGGATGGGTGAGCCGATCGAGCAGCGCCGGGCTCGGCGCGGCGATTTCGCCGAGGAAGCGATAGCGCCGCGATTGCGGCGACAGACGCTCGATGAACCTGCGCTCTATCTCGATGTCGGCGCCGGTGATGGGGCGGATGAGCACCGTGGTGCCGTCGCGCAGCTTCTCCTTCCATTCCGGCGCCGTAGCGGCGTCGGCGGTGGCCGGGCGATTCGACGGGTCGTGCGTACTGGCGATCATGACGGATACCTCGCGGTCGATGGAGTCGGACGATGGAGCGAAGATTCCGGGGTAGAACACGGCAGCGGATTTTTTGCGCGGCCGGCGGAATCCCGCATCGCGTCGGAATGTTCGCCCGATCGCGGATGCGGGTGTTGATCCCGGTCAAATTCGGCGCTGCCGGCGTTTGCGCCGGAAGCGGCATTCTTGACCGAAGTCAATGTCGCCGCGGGAGCACCGGCCTATGCTCATCGGCAGTCGAGGAGTCGCACGACGGCCGGAACACCGGCCGGAATCGCGCCCGCCCTCGCAGCGCCGGCCTTTCAACGAGGAAACCGCCATGTCGAGCCCGAGCCATTGGAACCCGTTCAAGACGCTCCTGCGCGTTCCGCTTCACGCCGACGTCGAAGGATATCTGCGCGGCTTCGGCCCGCACGTCGTCTGGACCGACGTCCAGGCGGGAACGCCGGGCATCCGCCTCGACGTCCGCGAAGACGATGCGACCTATCGCATCGAGGCGGACGTCCCGGGCGCCGCGCGCGAGGACATCGAACTCAGTGTCGACGGCAATACGATTTCCATCCGTGCCCGGATCAAGCGCGGATCGCCGCAAAAGGAAAACGCCAAGGAGATCTGCAGCGAGCGCCACGGCGGCGAACTCAGCCGCACCTTCTCGCTGCCGGCCGAGGTCGACGGTGCCAAGGCGCAGGCGAGCTACGAGAACGGCGTGCTCAGCGTCACCCTGCCGAAGAAATTGCACGCGCAAGCGCGCAGAATTTCCATCGCTTGACGTCCCGCGCCGGCGGCCGGCGCGAACGTGCCCACGACAGACCTAGCGGAGAACTTCGATGAACAAGCCAAACCTGCATGCTTCCGATCCCTTTGCCGGCTTTCCGTTCGCCGGTGCGGCGAAGAATCCTTTCGAGAACTCGAATGCCGCGTTCTTCGGCTGGATGCGCTACGTCGGCTATCTGCAGAACGAAGCGATCGGCTTCGTCCAGGCGCGCTTCCGCCGCGACGTCGAGGCGCTGGAACGCTTTGCCCGCTGCCGCAAGCCCGAGGACTACGTCGAAGCGCAGGCGCAGTTCGTCGCCGATCTGTACTCCGACTACGCCAAGGAAAGCGTGAAGATCGCAGGCCTGCTCGGCGACGCCGCCCAGCAGGCGCGGGAAAAATTCGCCGAACTCGGCGTCAAGGCGCATTGAGATCACACGGAGCAGGCGAATGAACAAGTCGACATCACGCACGCGCCGGGCGGCCGGCGCCATCGCGAACCCCGGCGCCGACCTGGAACAGGCCCTTTCGCGAACTTCGGCAAGCTGGACCCAGTACATGGGCCGTGTGCAGGAAGAGACCCTCCACTTCACCGGCGCCTGCCTCGATCGCTACCTCGAAGCCGCGGCCCGCTTCGCCCGCTGCCGCAGTTTCGCAGACGTGGTCGACGCGCAGGCGAAGTTCGCGGGCGACCTGCTTTCCGACTTCGGCGACGAGGGCGCGATGCTGGCCTCGGCGCTGTACGAAACCACGCCGGAACCGCACGCCGACGGCGGAGAGACGCAAGGCCGCGACCGCAAGGTCGAGCCGCGTCGCAACGTCTAAGCAGGTGCGGAACCGGAAACAAGGGGAGGCGTCCATGAATCTTTCCGACCAGACTTATCTGATCGTCGGTGTCGCCCTCGGCCTGCCGATGGCGATCGTCGCCCTGCTCAACTGGCTGCTGAGAAACCACGGAGGCTTCGCCCGCGGCTGGGCCGGCGCGATCTTCGTCGGCCTGTGCTGGGCCGTGGGGATGGCCATCATCGTCACCCGCGCCGTCGGTTGAGGCGGCGCGGCCCTGCGCCGGGCCGCTCGGCGCATCAAGCCGAACGGCTGAGGTAGCCGCGGTCGCGGCGGGCACTGTACAGACGCTGATCGGCCGCCTCGATAGCGGCGTCCAGCGAAGCCCCTGCCGTGCACAGGGAGTGACCGAGGGTGAATCCGATCGGCGCTCCCCGGCGGTTTTCGTCCAGGCGCCGCACGACCGACATCACGTCGGCCTCGCGCGCGTGCGGAAGCAGGACGATGAACTCGTCGCCGCCGGAACGGATGACCACGTCGCCGGGCCGTACGTAGTCGATCAGGAACCGTCCCATGCCGACCAGCACCTCGTCGCCGCGCTGGTGGCCGTAAGTGTCGTTGACCCGCTTGAACCCGTCGAGGTCGATCACGATGCAGCCCCAGGAGTCCTTGTCGCCGAGATGCTCGGCGATCTGCTGCAGGTAGCGCCGGTTGAACAGTCCCGTGAGCGCGTCGCGAACGCTCTGGTCGCGCAGCTGGTTCTCGTACCTGAGCCGTTCGGTGACGTCCTGGGCGTGGCCGAGCACGTACGGCTCGTCGCCCTCGGCGTCCAGCGTATTGTGATACTGCCAGGTGAGCTGACGACCGTCCTTGGTCAACACCTGGAGCAGGCCGCGGTCGCTGCCGGTACGGACGACGCGCTCGATGTATTCGTCGAAATGGGAATGCATCCGCGGATCCATGATGTCCTTGAACGGACGGCCGAGCATCTCCGCGATCGAGTAGCCGAGCAGGTTGGCCGCGGCCGGGTTCACCGAGAGCAGGATGCCTTTGAGGTCGTGCGTGCACATCAGCCCCAGGCTTTCCTCGAACAGCTTGCGAAACCGCCGCTCGCTGCGCTGCATCGCCTCGGTCGCCCGCTTGCGGTAGGTGATGTCCTGGATCGCGCCGATCAGCATGCGCGGCTTGCCTTTCGCCGCTTCGACCGCGCCCACCGCGCGCACCCAGATGTGGCGCCCCTTGGCGGTGACCATCGGCAGTTCCAGATCCCATCCGCTGCCGTCCTTGATTCCGCGGACGAACGCCTGCTGCATGCGCTCGCGCGCTTCCGGCTCGTAGTATTCGATCGCTTCGGTCAAGGTCGGCACGTGTCCGGCGGGAAGATCGTGGATCGCGCAGGTCTGGTCCGACCAGGTGATCAGATTGGTTTCCAGATCGACCTGCCACCCGCCGACGCCGGCGACGCGGCCGGTGCGGTCGAGAAAGGCTTCGCTCTCCTGCAGGCGCCTTTCCATGTTCTTGCGTTCGGACACGTCCGCGGCGGTGCCGTACATCCACATCGGGCGGCCGTCCTTGTAATGGCTGATGACCTGTCCCTTGGTTTCCATCCAGACCCAGTGCCCGTCCTGGTGCAGCATGCGCGCCTCGCAGTCGAACAGCTCGCGTTGTCCGCGCAGGTACTGGCGCAGCCCCTGATCCACCGTTTCCCAGTCGTCCGGATGGACCAGGCATCTCAACGCGCCATAGCAGATTCCGTCGATGCGGCTGTCCAGGTCCTGCAAGGTCACCACCGACAACGCATCGAGGTCCTCCGAGGAATAGCCCAGCAGCCGCGACCACTGCTCGTTGAAGCGCATTTCGCCGGTCTGGACGTTCCATTCCCAAGTACCGGCCTGCGAGGCTTCGAGTATCGCGGCCAGCCGCCTGCGGTCCTCCTCGAGCAGCTTTTGCAGCTGCGCTTCGCGGTGCAGCGCCGCGCTGCGCTCCAGCGCCGCCGCGCGCAGGTCGAGGGCTTCGGCGGCGGCGCGCGCCAGTTGCTTCAGGATCGCCGCGTGGTCCGCCGGCAACTCCCGCGGCTCGCGGTCGATCACGCACAGGGAGCCCATGCGCAGCCCGTCTTGCAGCGTGATCGGTGCACCGGCGTAGAAGCGGATATGCGGCGCGCCGGCGACGAGCGGGTTATCGGCGAAACGCGGATCCTTCAACGCGTCGGCGACGACGAAGGGCTGGTCGTCGAGTATCGTGTAGGCACAGAAGGCCACGTCGCGCGAAGTCTGCGTCGTTCCCTCCAGGCCGACGTTCGACTTGAACCACTGACGCTCGCTGTCCACCAGCGAGATCAGGGCGATGGGCGCTCCGGTAAGCAGGGACGCCGCCCGGGTCAAGGCGTCGAAGACCGCCTCCGCGTCCGAATCGAGCACGCCCAGCTCGAGCAGGCGCTTCAGGCGCTGTACTTCGTTGTTCGGGATCGGGGCCGGTGCTGCCATTTTTTCCTCGGTACCAACAATGCACTCGGCAACTGTCACGCGCGCCGCGGAAAACCCGCTCGCCGCGTCGGCATGGCCGGGAACACAGAACGGGTTTTATATCGGAAATGCTTACCGCCGGCGCGTCGGAGGCTTCTGCGTATTCCGCCCATGTTCGACTCGGCTTCGCGGTAGAGACTTCATGCTGCCCGACAAGCGCGCGCCACAACGCCTTGTGACCGCGAAAGTTTCGCGCAAAGACGCGGCACCGACTGTGCCCTGGCGCACACATGCCTGCGCCGTGCGGCGCTGCGGCGGGCCTGCGGCCGTACCCCCGCGCCCGCTGCGCGAAGATCGCAGCGGCGCTCAGTGCCGCATGAACAACGGTATCGCCGCGTGCTCCAGAACGTGCCGCGTCGCGCCGCCGAAGAACCACTCGCTGAAGCGGGTTCTGCCGTAAGCGCCCATGACCAGCAGGTCGGCATGCGCCTGGCCGGCCATGGAGAGCAACGCTTCTCCGGCCCGATCGTCGCTGGCCTCGAGCTTGCGTTTTTCGAACTTGACGCCGTGCCGGCCGAGATAGGCATCGACGTCCATCGGCGGAATCTGAGTGAACGTGACGAACGGATCGACGAACTCGCCGTGCAGCAGGGTGACCCGCTCCGCGCGCTTCAGCAGCGGCAACGCCGCATGCATGGCGCGCACCGATTCCGGCGTGCCGTTCCATGCCACCGCGATCGATTTGAGGTCGGCCGCATGCGGGCAGTCTTCCGGAACGACGATGCAGGGCGTGCCGCAGGTCAGCAGGATTTCACCCGCCTGGGCCACGCCGCCCCATTCGCTTTCGCCGCGCAGGCCGAGGACGAGAAGATCATGCCAGTTGCACGCCTCCGCCATCGTCTGCCGCACGCGGCCTTCGGCGATCAACCAGTCGTGCTCGACGACGCCGAGGCCCGAGGCCCAGGCGTGAAACTTCGCGCGCTGCTCGCCCGCCGCGGCGATCTGTTCGTCGGTGAACTTCTGGATTTCGGCGACGAGCTCCAGGGCGGCATACGAGGGCACGATCGTGACCGGCTCCTGCACGTAGATCGCGTTCAACCTGGCGCCGAACAGCTTCGCCAATCCCGCGGCGTAATGCATGCTCGGCGTGAAGGTGCGGTAATTGCTCGCGTAAACCAGTATGTCGTGCATGGCCGTTTCCCGGGTGCTGTTCGTATTCGACATCATGATCCCGGTCGCGCGTTCCGTTATTGACGTCGGTCAAGAGTCGGGAAGTTGTCGAGGTTTGCTTTTGTGGTCTTTTGGAGAGTAAGAGCTTCCCCTACGCCCGCGTAGGGCGGGAGAAGCGAAGCGCATCCCGCCTTCTTGACCGATACGGCAACGGCGGGATACGCCGCCGCGCGGCTTCTCCCGCCCTACGC
>CBJLOV010000218.1:0-6598 GCA_966424745.1 uncultured bacterium | reverse complement strand
GCCGCGAGATCAGCGACCGGCTCGGCCTGCCTTGCCAGGACCCGGTCACCATGGGCGTCGAAGTGATCGTGGACAATCTGCTTTCATGCTTCGCGGACTGAGCATCCGCCATCGCACCCTGCCGCTGCGCGCGCCGTTCCGCATCGCACGCGGAGTCAAGCACGCGGCGGACGTGGTGACGGTCGAGCTCGAACAGGCGGGCCGCGTCGGCCGCGGCGAGTCCGTTCCCTACGCCCGCTACGGCGAATCCGTGACCGCGGTGATCGACGAAATGGAGGCGCTGCGGCGCGACCTCTGCGCCGGCATGGGCCGGGACGAACTGCAGTTGCGCCTCGGCCCCGGCGCGGCGCGCAACGCGCTGGACGCCGCGCTGTGGGACCTGGAATCGCAACTCAGCCAAGTGCCGGTGCGGAACCGGCTGGCGCGGCCGCCGCACTCGCCGCTGGCGACCGCGCTGACGGTCGTCATCGATACACCGCAGGAAATGGAGAAGGCGGCCGCGCGCATCGCGGATGCGGAGCTGATCAAGGTCAAGGTCGATGGCGATGATCCGGTGGCGCGGATCGAAGCGGTGCGGCGTGCGGCGCCGTCGGCCAGGCTCATCGTCGACCCCAACGAAAGCTGGACGATCGACATTCTGCGCGAGGTTCAGTCCGCGCTCGAACGCTTGTCGGTGAGCCTGCTCGAACAGCCGCTGCCTGCGGACGCAGACGATGCGCTCGCCGGATTCTCGAGCCGCATTCCGATCTGCGCCGACGAGGCCTGCCACACCACGGCGGACCTGCCGTCGCTGGCAAATCGCTATCAGGCGGTCAACATCAAGCTGGACAAGACCGGCGGCCTGACCGAAGCCTGGCGCCTGCTGCATGCGGCGAAAAGCGCGGGTTTCGGCATCATGGTCGGCTGCATGGTCTGCTCGTCGCTGGGCATTGCGCCGGCGCTGGAGATCGCGCGCGAGGCCGACTTCGTCGATCTGGACGGGCCGCTGTGGCTGGCGAACGACTATCCCGACGGCGTGAGCCTGCAGGACGGCAGGTTGCTGCCGCCATCGCCGGGATTCTGGGGCGGATAAAAGCTGTGCGGCCGGCGGAGCCGGCGGCCGGCAATTGACTGAACGCAAACCGGGGACTTGCTGAAGACCATGAATCTTGCGCCGACAAACACGGAAACCCTGATCGCCGCCGGCACGTTTCTCGACGGCGTCGACCTGCCGGCCCTGGCCCGGCGCATCGGAACGCCGTGCCACGCGTATTCCGCTTCGCTGATCCGCGAGCGCATCGGCATGTTGCAGACGGCGTTGCAAGGACTCGATGCGCTGGTGTGCTACGCGGCCAAGGCCAACAGCAATGTCGCGATTCTGCAGTTGATGGCGGAAGCGGGATTCGGCGCCGACATCGTCTCGGTCGGCGAAATGCGGCGCTGTCTGCGTGCCGGCATTGCGGCGGAGCGCATCGTGTTTTCCGGCGTCGGCAAAAGCGCCGACGAGATCGCCGAAGCGCTGGCCGCCGGCGTCGCCCGTTTCAATGTCGAATCCGAGGACGAGCTGCATCTGCTGCAGGATCAGGCGGCGGCGCAGAACGTGGTCGCGCGCGCCGCGGTGCGCGTCAACCCCGACGTCGATGCGCTGACCCACGCCAAGATTTCCACCGGCAAGTCCGAGAACAAATTCGGCGTCGGCATCGACGAGGCGCGTCGATGGTTTTCCCACAGCGCGCAATTCGCGAACGTGCGTCTCGACGGTTTGCACGTGCACATCGGCTCGCAGATGCTGACCCTCGATCCGATCCGCACGGCCTTGCAGCGCGTGGCCGCTTTCCGGCGCGAGCTGGTCGCCGCCGGCCACGCGGTCGCCAGCATCGACGTCGGCGGCGGTCTCGGCGTGTGCTATCGGCCCGGCCGCGATCAGCCGATCGCGGTGGGCGACTACGTCGACGTCATTCGGCGCGAATTGGCCGGCTTCGACGGTCGCATCCTGCTCGAGCCGGGGCGCTGGCTGGTGGCCGAAGCCGGGGTTCTGCTGACGCGCGTGATCCGCATCAAGCAGGGCCGGCAACGGCGCTTCCTCGTGGTCGATGCGGCGATGACCGAACTGCTGCGCCCGAGCCTGTACGATGCCTGGCACGAGATCGTGCCGGTGACGCAGGAGGCGCGTCCGCTGCAGGTTTACGATGTCGTCGGGCCGGTCTGCGAAACCGGCGACACGTTCGCCGTCGATCGCGAATTGCCGCAGTGCGAGGCCGGAGATCTGCTGATGATCAAGACCACCGGCGCCTACGGTGCCTCGATGGCGTCGAACTACAATTCGCGGCCGCTGGCGGCCGAAGTGTTGCTCGATCGGGGCCGCTATGCCGTGGTGCGGCAGCGGCAGACGTTCGAGGACCTGCTCGCCGGCGAGCAGCCGGTGCGGAATTGGGAGAGCGCATGAATTGCGTGGCCAAATTCATCCTGACGGCATCGGCGCTGGCGGCGTGCACCGCCGTGCCGCGCGTCTGCGCCGCGAACGCGAATCCGCAGTCCGAGTACGACCAGCTGATCGACGCCGTGGTCGCGCGTTATCACTTGCCCGGTATCGCCGTCGGCGTCATCGACGACGGCAAGGTGGTCTATACGCGCGCGCTCGGCAAGCTCGCCTCCGGCAAGCCGATGGACGCGGATACACTGTTCGGGATCGCCTCCAACACCAAGGCCATGACCGCCACGCTGCTGGCGCGGCTCGTGCAGCAGGGCAAGCTGCGCTGGGAAGACCCGGTCACGAAATACCTGCCGTCGTTCCGCATGTACGATCCGTGGGTCACGGCGAACATGGAGGTCGGCGATCTGCTGGTCCATCGCAGCGGACTGCCCGAAGGCGCCGGCGACCTGATGCTGTGGCCGACGCCGAATCAATTCACCCCGGACGACGTCGTCGCCGGGCTGCAGTATCTCAAGCCCGCCTACAGCTTCCGTTCGGGCTATGCCTACGACAACACGCTGTACATCGTCGCCGGCCAGTTGGCCGCCGCGGCCGGCGGCGCGCCGTATGCGGAACTGATGCGCCGCGAAATATTCCAGCCGATGGGCATGACCCGCTGCCGGATCGGCACATGGAATCGCAACGAAGTCGGCAACGTCGCCGACCGGTACATCTGGCAGGACGGCGGTTACGTGCTCGAGGCGGCCAACGACGCGGTGGTGCGGCCTGAAGCGATGGACTCCGCCGGCGGCGTGCGCTGCAGCTTGAACGACATGCTGACCTGGGCAAAGAACTGGCTCGTGCCGACGCCCAAGCAACTGGAATGGCTGTCGTCCGAACAGCGGCGCAAGGAATGGACGAGCTACACGCCCATGCCGATTTCCAGGCGCCGCCGCGAGTGGGACGGCACGCTCTTCTACGGCTATGGCTACGGCTGGCGCATCGCCGACGTCGACGGGCAGATGACGGTGTCGCACACCGGCACCCTGTCGGGCATGTACTCCGCGATGCTGCTGCTGCCGTTTCGCAAGAGCGGTTTCGTCTTCCTCATCAATGCCGATGCCGATGCGGCGCGCAGCGTTCTCATCGAGACGCTGGCCAAGCATTTCACCGCTCCGGACAAGGCGCGCAGCGTGGCCGGCTACGCCGACGAATTGGAGCGCGAGGAAAAGCGGCAGCATGCCGCGCGCGTTCCCGACACATCCTCGCGCAAGCCTGCGACGGCTGCGGACCTGAAAGCCCAGCTCGGTGTGTGGCGCGACCCATGGCTCGGCCAGGCGCGCATTTGCGCGCAGGGCGAGGGCGTGCGTTTCGCCGCGCTGAAGTCGCCGCGGCTGACCGGGCAGGTCATGCGCGTCGGCGACGGTTATCTCGTGCACTGGAACGACGACAACGCCGAGGCCTGGCTGCGTTTTCCCGAGCAAGCCGGCGGCACGCTGCATATGGCCAAGGTCGATCCCGGTGCCGACTTCAGCTCCGATTTCGAGGATCTGGCCTTCACCCGCGAGCATGGCTGTGACTAGGGGAACGCTGTTCATGATCTACAGACGGTTTGCGCTTGTCGCATTGGCATGGCTGGCCGGCATCGTCTGCGCCCACGCGCAATCCACGATGTCGGCGAATCGCACCGGCATCGACGCCTTGATGAGCCGCTACAACGGCGACGTCGCCGGCGCTTCGCTGATCGTGGTCAAGGACGGCAAGGCGATCGTCCGCCGCGGCTTCGGCTATGCGAACCTGGAAGAACGCACCAAGGCCGGCCCCGAAACCAACTACCGCCTTGCTTCGGTGACGAAGCAGTTCACCGCGGCCTGCATCCTGCTGCTGAAACAGGACGGCAAGCTGCGGCTCGAAGACCCGGTGCGGAAGTGGCTGCCCGAACTGCCGGCCGACGACGACAAGATCACGCTCCACCACCTGCTGACCCACAGCAGCGGGCTGATCGACTACGAAGACCTGATTCCGCCCGACCGCACCGCCCAGATCGACGACAACGACGTCTTGCGCATGGTCGCCTCGCAGCACCGGCTCTACTTCGAGCCCGGCAGCGCGCACCGCTACAGCAACGGCGGCTTCGTCCTGCTCGGCCTGATCGTCCAGCGCGTTTCGGGCATGGGCCTGGCCGACTTCATGAAGAAACGCATCTTCGAACCGCTCGGCATGCACCACACGCTGATGTACGAACACGGCCGCGGTCCCGAAGTGGCCCATCGCGCCTACGGCTATACCGAGAAAGATGCCAAGTGGACGCGCACCGATCAAAGCGTCACCAGCGCCACGCGCGGCGACGGCGGCATCTACTCGTCCGTCGACGACCTGGCCAAGTGGGATGCGGCGTGGTACACCGACAAACTGCTCAACGCCGACTCGCGCAAGCTGGCGCTCACGCCCACCGACCCCATCGAGGACCCCGACGTCGACTACGGATTCGGCTGGCGCCTCAGCGGCGACACCGTGTGGCACTCCGGCGAAAGCATCGGCTTCCGCAACGTCATCATCCGCTGGCCGAAACAGCACCTCGCCGTCATCCTGCTCAGCAATCGCAACGACTACCAGCCTTATCCGCTGGCGCTTACCATCGGCGAACTGTTCCTGGAGCGGTGAGGGGCACATCGGCGCCGCCGTTGCCGCGCGCCATGCCCGTCGATGCGAGCCGGAGCGCTGGAGATTCCCATGAGCCCGAAGACGGATTTTGCCGGCCTTGAAGTCGGCTACGACATTCCCGCCCTGCCGGGCATGGACGCGGCCGACGTCCAGACGCCTTGCCTGATCCTCGACCTCGACGCGCTGGAGCGCAACGTCGGCAAGATGGGCGAGTACGCGAAAGCGCACGGCATGCGCCTGCGCAGCCACGGCAAGATGCACAAGTCGGTCGACGTGCAGAAACTGCAGGAACGCCTGGGCGGCGCGATCGGCGTGTGCTGCCAGAAGGTTTCCGAAGCGGAAGTGTTTGCGCGCGGCGGCATCAAGGACATTCTCGTTTCGAACGAAGTGCGCGACCCGGTCAAGATCGACCGCCTCGCGCGCCTGCCGAAGCGGGGCGCGCGCATCAGCGTCTGCATCGACGATCCGGCGAACGTGGCGGAGCTTGCGGCCGCGGCGCAGAAGCACGGCACCATGTTGGAATGCCTCGTCGAGATCGATTGCGGCCAGGGCCGCTGCGGCGTCGGCACGGCCGGCGCAGCGATCGAGATCGCCCGGGCGATCGATAAGACGCCCGGCTTGAAGTTCGCCGGCATCCAGGCTTACCAGGGCGCCATGCAGCATCTGGAAAATTACGCCGACCGCAAAGCCAAGCTCGACACGGCCGTCGCGGTGACCCGATCCGTCGTCGAGGCTTTGCGCGCCGCCGGTCTGAACCCCGAACTCGTCTCGGGCGGCGGCACGGGCTCCTACTACTTCGAGTCGAACTCAGGCGTTTACAACGAGCTGCAGTGCGGCAGCTACGCCTTCATGGACGCGGACTACGGTCGCATCAAGGACCGGCACGACAAGCGCATCGATCGCGGCGAGTGGGAAAACGCGCTCTTCATCCTGACCTCGGTGATGAGCCACGCCAAACCGGGCCAGGCGGTCTGCGATGCGGGGCTCAAGGTCCAGTCGCTCGACAGCGGCCTTCCCGTCGTTTACGGCCGCGACGACGTGAGATACGTCAGCGCCTCCGACGAGCACGGCGTGATCGAAGACCCGCGCGGCGTTCTCCGCATCAACGAAAAACTGAAACTCGTTCCCGGCCATTGCGACCCGACCTGCAATCTGCACGACTGGTACGTCGGCGTGCGCAACGGCAAGGTCGAAGTGGTCTGGCCGGTGTCGGCGCGGGGAAAGAGCTATTGATGCCTTCGCGAATATGCCGGGCCCGGATGGTCGCCCGAAATACTCCTCCGTGGCCGCCTCGAAATACTTCACGCCCGCTTTCGATCGCCCCGCAGTTGACGGCGACGAACGGCCCGTCGGAGCGATCGCTCGCCCGATGCAGCAGGCGTGCGACCAATTCTTTTCCGGTTCCCGTTTCGCCGGTGGCGAGCACGCTTGCGTCGTTCGAAACCGCCATGCCGATTCGTTTCTGCACTTCATGCCTCGACGCGCTGTTGCCGCTCGACCAAAAGAGGTGTCCGACCGATGGCGGATATCGTGAGCAGCGTG
>CBJLOV010000217.1:0-6710 GCA_966424745.1 uncultured bacterium | reverse complement strand
AGTGACCCGCTCGCCTGACAGGCGAGTGGAAGTTCTTGCTCTTAAAAAGCCCAAACAACAAAAAGCAAACAAGCTGGATTTCGGCTTTCGCCGGAATGACGAGCAATCAAGGTGCGGAAGCGCCGCGCCGCTGCCGCGTCCAATACCAATACACCGGAATTCCCGCGAGCGTGATCAGCACGCCCATGCCCGCGTCCCCCGGGTTCTGCCACACCGTGGTGGCGACCACCCAGGCCACGACGATCAGGAACAGGATCGGCAGCAGCGGATAGAGCGGCATGCGAAACGCCAGCGCGGTGTCGTCGGCGCGCGCGCGGCGGTACCAGAACAGCGTGGCGATGACCGCGGCGATGCCGATCCAGTCGCCAACGGTGGAGTAGTTGAGGAGTTGCTCGAACGTGCCGGTCAGTGCCAGCACACAGGCCCATCCGGCGAGCATCAGCAGGGCGACGTTCGGCGAATGCCAGCGCTCGTCGAGCTTGGCCGCGGAGCGGAAGAACACGCCGTCCGCCGCCATGACCTGGAACACGCGTGCGGCGCCGATCAGCGAGATGTTGACGAAGCCGAGCGTCGAGATGGCGATGCCGAGCGCGATCAATCTTGCGCCGGGTTCGCCGAACACCTGGCGCATCACGTCGGCGGCCGGCGCCTGGCTTGCGGCGAGGCCGGCATGGCCGAGTACGGCGAGATACGCGGCGTTCGCGAGCACGTAGCAGGTGGCGACGAGGAGCATGCCGAGCAGCAGCGAGCGCGGCAGGTTGCGCTGCGGATCGTGAATCTCGCCGGCGATGTCGTTGACGTAGTACCAGCCGCCGTAGGAGAACAATACCGGCATCAGCGCGCCGATGAACGTGAACGGCTGGAACGGCGGCGGCACGGCGGGCGCGGGCGCGCCGCCGAACGACAGGCCGACGGCGATCAGGATCGCCAGCGCGAGCAGCTTGAGCACGGTGAGGATGTTCTGTGCGAGCGCACCTGCGCGGATGCCGAACCAGTTGATGCCAGTGAGGAACACGATCGTGCCGACGGCCCATGGCGCGGGATTGGCGACCTTCACGCCGAGCGCCGCGCCGAAATATTCGACGAACACGGTCGACACCGCCGCAATCGCGCCGGAATGGTTGACGATGAGCAGGTTCCAACCATAGACGAAGGCGACGATGAGCCCGAATGCCTCGCGCAGGTAAACGTAGCCGCCGCCGGCGTTCGGGCGGCGCGAACCGAGTTCGGCGTACGAGAGTGCGCCGATCAGCGCGATGACGCCGCCGATCGCCCAGGCGATCAATTGTTCGCTCGCCGAGCCTGTCTGCTTCGCGACCGCGGCGGGGACGCGGAAGATGCCGGAGCCGATCACCCCGCCGACGACGATCATGCTGGCGTCCCAGACACCGAGCCGGCGCAGATAGCCCGGTGCGGAGGCTGGAGCGGAGGCGGTCACGGCTTGGTCGGACATGCGCGCGATTCCCAGGTCGAGGACGCGGAGCATGGCGAGTTCGAGCGCGTCTGTCGAGTCGGCTTTCGCGAACGGCGAACGCCGGCGCAAAAAAAAACCGGCGCACGAGGCGCCGGTCCTGCAAATTCCTGCAGAGGCTGCGGAAAATCAGAAGGTGTACTTCACCGTCGCCATCATCGACCAACGCGAGACCACGCGGCTCGGATCGTAGAAGCCGCCGTCGTACACCTGCAGCGCCTGCGGAGCGTAGTTGCCGTTCTTGTCGGTCGGCAGCGTATAGACGTACTGGCCCTGGGCGTTGACGCCCGAGTACGCGGCGAGCGTGCGGGTCGGATAGATGCCGGTGTTGCGCACCTGTCCCCAATCCTTGTTGAGCAGGTTGAGGAAATTGAAGATGTCCAGGCGCACGATGCCCTTGTTGCCGGCGAAGATGCCGGGGATTTCCTGCTGCATGCTCAGGTCGAGCGTGCTGATCCACGGCGTGCGCGCACCGTTGCGGCCGGCGATCTGGCCGCGATGGTCGCGCAGGTACTTGTCGTGCGAGAGGTAGTCGTAGAACTGCTGGACGACCGCCGGGCTCGTGCCGGGCGCGAACGCGACCTTCGGATCGTTCGCCGAGGGAATGTAGACCGGATCCCAGCCGGAGACGCTGTCGCCGTTCGCATCGTTGGAGAACACCCAGGTGTACGGGTTGCCGGTGCGGCCGTTGTAGAACATCGACACCTGCGACTTGTAGTCGCTGAAGAACGCGTGCTGCCAGTTCAGCGCGGCCTTGAGGCTGCGCGCGACGCTGTAGTTCGACGTCGCCGGGACGTTGCTGTTCGGATTCAGGCGCGCGATGCGCTGATAGCCGTTGTAGGCGATCGTGTCGGTGCCGGGGTCCACGTCCGTGGCATGGTTGAGCGTGATCGCGACGTCGCCCGACAGGCCGTCGGTGAACGGCTTGGACACGGCCAGCGTGAAGCTGTCCGACTTGCCCTCGTGGGTGTTCGTGAGCAGGGTCGAGGAGGTCGCGAACGCACGGTTCTGGTTGGCGAGCTGGTCGGCGGTTTTCGGCGCTTCGCCCGGGATCTTCCAGAACTGCAGGCGGCCGTCGGGCAGGGTGCCGGTCGGCGCGCCGTAGTTGATCGCCTGATAGAGGATGCCGTTCTGCACCTGGATGTGGGCGTACTCGGCCGAACCGACGAGGCCCCACCACGGCAGCTCGCGGTCGAGCGCGATGCTGGTCTTGAGCACGGTCGGCAGCTTGAAGTCCTTGGCGATCGTGTCGACCGAGCCCGCGCCGCCGCCGGCCGGGATCGGCTGATTGAACGGGTCGGCGCTGAACGGCGCCTTGGACGGATCGAAGCTCGTGTACGAGAGCAGCGTCACGCCGTTGTTCTGGTACGGATTGGTCATCCACACCGTGGGCGGCGAAGTCTGGAACACGCCGACGCCGCCGCGCAGTTGGGTCTTGTACTCGGTGGCGAAGTTGTAGTTGAACGACACGCGCGGTTCGAGCACGCCGTTGCGCGAGCCGACCGTGTAGTTGTTCGGATAGCCGAACGCCGCGGCAAAGTTGGCGTTGTACACCGGCGGTTTGTTCGCGTCGGGGATGTCCCAGCGCAGGCCGGCCTGCAGCGACAGCGCGTCGGTCGCCTGCCAGGTGTCCTGGATGAACGGGCTGTACTGCGTGTACGTCCACTGACCGGCGATGTCGGGCAGGGTGTAGCCGGGCGCCGGGTGGAACAGGCTGTACTTGTTGTAGAGGCCCTTGGCGAAGTTGTCGATGCCCCAGAACGTGTAGACGCCGAATTCGGACTGGCCGAACAGGTTGTTGATCTTGTTCTGCGAGTAATCGATACCGGCCTTGATCGCGTGCTCGCCGATCGTGTAGGTGCCGGCGAAGAACACCGAGGTCTTCTTCGTGTCGATGTGGTTGTAGTGGCGGAACTGCTCCTCGCCGAGATTGATCACCGGCCCCTTGCCGGCCGGATCGAGGTTCACCGCGACCGACGGCTGCTGGTACGGCGCGTTCGTGTCCTGCACGAACTTCTGGTAGCCGACCTTCAGCTCGGTCGAGAAGTTGTCGGTCCAGTCGTCGAACAGGTGGCCGACGTAGTTGTCGGTCGTGATCGCCTTGGTCCAGACGTAGCTCGACAGGCCGATGCTGGTCGGGGTGTTGCCGCCGACCGCGGGCTGGGATTCCTTGCTGCGCTGGTAGGTGAAGCTCGCGCGATGGCGGTCGGAGATGTTCCAGTCGACCTTGGCCAGATAGCGCTTGTCGTCATAGACGAGCGCGGAGGAACCGCCGAACGAGCCGGGCTTGAGGCCGAGCTTGGTCGCCGCGTCGATCACCTTCTGCACGTCCCCGGGGGAGATCTTGGTGCTCGTCGACGAGCCGTCGCCGAGACTGTAGTCGAGGCCGTTGGCCGAATCGGCGCCGATACCGGTGGTCTTTTCCTTTTCCGCGGAGAGGAAGAAGAACAGCTTGTCCTGGAGAATCGGGCCGCCGAGGGTGAAGCCGTAGGTCGAATCGACCTTGTAGCCTTTGTACTGGTAGCCCGGGTTGCTCGACGGCAGCCAGCCCGCGTCGCCGACCAGGTGGCTGGCGTTGCGGTACGAATAGTAGGCCGAGCCGTGGAAATCGTTGGTGCCGGACTTGGTCACCGCGTTGACGTCGGCGCCGACGGCGTCGCTGATCACGTCGTAGTTCGCGGTCGAGATGTTGTATTCGGCGATCGTTTCCGGCGAGATCGGCGACTTCAGGTAGGGCAGGCCGTTGGCGTTGAGGCCAAACGGGTCGCCCTGGGTCACGCCGTCGACGGCGATGTTGTTGTAGCGGTTGTTCATGCCGAGCGCCGACATCGCGCCGGTGCCCTGATCCATGACGTTGACGCGCGGATCCAGGCGCACGACGTCGTCGATCGAACGGTTGCCCTGCGGCGTCGCCTGCAATTGCTGCTGGGAAATGTTCGTGGACAGACCCTTGTTCTCCGCGGCGAACGTCGTCGCCAGGGCCGAGGCGGTCACGGTGACGCCTTCGAGCTGCGCGGCGCCCGCGGCCGGCGCGGTGCCGGCGGCCAGATTGATCGAGGACGGCTGGCCGAGTTGCAGGTAGACGTCGTGCTGTTCGGCGACCGTCTTGCCGGCCTCGTTCGCGCGCACGTCGAACGGACCGCCGACGCGCAGGCCCTGAGCCGAGTAGCGGCCTTCGGCGTCGGTCGTCACTTCCTTCGAGGTGCCGGAGGGGACGTGGACGATCGTCACCGTCGCGCCGGCGACCGGCTTGCCGCCTGCGTCGAGGACGCGGCCGTTGATGCCGGAAGTCGTGATGTTCTGGGCGTTCGCCGAAGTTACCGCCAATAGCGCGGCGATGGCGACAGGAAGGGCTTTGGCGCGAAGGGATACGAGCATCGGGGATCCTCTGTTTGAAGACAATCGTTAAGTCTATTTTACAATTGTTACAGTGCGAAGCGAATATGTTGCAGTGCCGGAAGGCACCCCGAAGCGTCATTTCGCCGCGCCAGTCGTCACCGGGCCGCCGATTTCGGCGGCAATCTGTGCGGGCGCAGCATTTCGCCTTACTATTGCCAGCCCGGTGCGGTCTTCTGAGCACGGGCGGTTTTACTTTCTCCTTCAATCAACTACGGGAACCATCGTGAGTGTGAATGCCGCGCCCGTGTCCGGCGCCAAGTGGGTTGTGCTCAAGTTCGGCGGTACCAGCGTTTCGACGCGACCGCGCTGGGATAAGATCGCGGCGATCGCCGAAGGCAAACGGGCGCAAGGCAAACACGTTCTGATCGTGGTTTCGGCGCTGTCCGGCACGACCGACAAACTCAAGGCGATCTGCGACGGTCATGCCGACGCGGGCAAATGCCGGGCCGTGGCGGACGAGATCATCGCGCGCCACCGGGCGATGTTCGCCGAGCTGGAACTGAAGGACGCAAGCGGGCTCGATGCCTGGCTGACCAGGCTCGAACGGTTGCTGGCCGATCCGCGGCGTGCCGACGGTGCGCTCGGCTGGCAGGCCGAAGTGCTTGCACTCGGCGAAATGATGTCGTCGACCCTGGGCGCGCAGTATCTGACCGCATCGAAGCTCACCACGCAGTGGCTCGATGCCCGCGAACACCTGCTCAGCGAACCGATGCCGAACCAGAGCGCCTGGGGCCGCTATCTGTCGGCCCAGGTGCCGACCGTGCGCGACGACGCGCTGATCGCCAAGCTGCCGGGGCTCGGCGAAACCTTCATCACCCAGGGCTTCATGGCGCGCAACGCGGCGGGCGAGACGGTGATCCTCGGCCGCGGCGGCTCGGATACGTCGGCGAGCTATTTCGGCGCCCTGCTCGACGCCGAGATCGTGGAGATCTGGACCGACGTGGCCGGCATGTTCAGCGCCAATCCGCGCAGCGTGCCGAACGCGCGCCTGCTTTCGCGCCTGGACTACGAGGAAGCGCAGGAAATCGCCACGACCGGCGCCAAGGTGCTGCATCCGCGCTGCATCAATCCGGTGCGCGAGGCCGGCGTGCCGCTGGCGATCAAGGACACGAACTATCCCGAGCTTGCCGGCACCGAGATTTCCGCGGCGATCGCCGACGCGCTGCCGAGCGTCAAGGCGATTTCTTCGCGCAGCGGCATCACCCTGATCTCGATGGAATCGATCGGCATGTGGCAGCAGGTCGGCTTTCTCGCCGACGTGTTCGAGATCTTCAAGCGCCACGGCCTGTCGATCGACCTCGTCGGCACGGCGGAGACGAACGTCACCGTGTCGCTCGATCCGACCGAAAACCTGGTCAACACCGACGTGCTGTCCGCGCTGTGCACGGACCTCGCCGAAATCTGCCGGGTCAAGGTGATCGCGCCGTGCGCGGCGATCACCCTGGTCGGCCGCGGCATGCGTTCGATGCTGCACAAGTTCTCTTCGGTGCTCGCCGAATTCGGCAGCTTGCGCGTGCACCTGATCTCGCAGTCGTCGAACAATCTGAACCTCACCTTCGTCGTCGACGAGAGCGTCGCCTCCAACCTGGTGCCGCAGTTGCACGATCTGCTGATCAAGGCCGAGGCGATGCGCGTGGAAGATGCCGCCGTATTCGGCCCGAGCTGGATGGACCTGTACAAGCAGCCGCAGGCGCAGCAGTCGCCGTGGTGGCGCACGCGCCGGGACGAGCTGCTGAAGATCGCGGAACAGGTGACGCCCGCCTACGTCTACGATCTGGCCACCGTGGGCGCGCAGGCGCAGGCGCTCCGCACCACGATCAAGGCGGTGGACCGCTGGTTC
>CBJLOV010000216.1:0-6808 GCA_966424745.1 uncultured bacterium | reverse complement strand
ATGCTTTGTAGAACGGCAAATGATCTGTACTGGACCTCGCGCCATATCGAGCGCGCCGAGAACACCGCGCGCCTGATCGATGTCACCCATCGCATCGCGCTGCTGCCCGAGCGCCTGGATCCGCGCCGCCACGATGCGGGCACTTGGCGGCGCGCGCTCGACGCGCTCG
Organism: uncultured bacterium; assembly: GCA_966424745.1. Classification (GTDB taxonomy): domain Bacteria; phylum Pseudomonadota; class Gammaproteobacteria; order Xanthomonadales; family Rhodanobacteraceae; genus Rudaea. Next base: position 6,639 of record CBJLOV010000216.1, on the reverse strand, counting down.
GGCTCGTGCAGGAGTACTCGAACCGGCATGGGACGATCGACGCGCCGAAGGTGCTGCGCTATCTATGCCTCGACGGCGGCAATCCTTCGTCGATCTATTCCTGCATCCGCGCCGCGCGCGAATCCGCGCGCGCGCAGCGCGGCGCGATCACCGTGGAGATGTACGAGGACCTCAATACGTCCTGGCTGGAAATGCGCAAGCTCAGCGCCGAGCGCTTCGAGGACGAAGGACTGCCGCACTTCATCGAGTGGGTGAAGACGCGCTCGGCCTCGTTCCGCGGCATGACCGTCGGTACGATGGGGCGCGACGCGGCCTACCACTTCATGCAGCTCGGCACGTTTCTCGAACGCGCCGATTGGGGCGTGCGCCTGATGGACGTGAAATATTCGGAACCGTCGACGGCCGAGGCCGGCGACGCGCGTTCGGCGGTCGGCTATTACCAGTGGAGCGCGCTCCTGCATGGACTGTCGGCGATGGAAACCTATCGCCGCCATTATCGCGAAACGATCACGCCGGAGCGGGTTGCCGAGTTGATGATCCTCAACCACGATTCGCCGCGCTCGCTGGCCACCTGTACGCAGGTCGTGCACAAAACCTTGGTCGAACTGGCCGGTCCCGGCAATCACGAGGTCGTGCGCCAGGCCGGTACGCTGATGGCGGAAACGCGCTACGGCCGCATCGACGACGTGCTCGCGCAGGGCATGGAGGGCTGGCTGCAGCGGGTGATGATGCGTCTGTTTGCGTTGTCGGCGCAGATCGACAAGCACTTCTTGCTGACCCCGGAAGCGGTGATGTAGCCGAGACGAGCGAGAGAGATTGAACCACGCAGAACTAGGGTGACTGCAATCTCGCCGGCTCCGTATCCTCCACGGTTCAAGTTGTTTTCCCTTGATTATTGTGCGTTTCTTTGAACTCGGGCGTCGCGTGCCGGGCTGCGCTGGTAAACTCCGCGCCCGAGTGTTTTTTACCCGATAGGCCGATGACTTACTGCGTTGCGATGAAGCTCGATGCCGGCATGGTGTTCGCGTCCGATACGCGCACCAACGCCGGCGTCGACAATATTTCCCGCGTCGACAAGATGCACGTGTTCAGCAAGCAGGGCGACCGCGTCATCGTCGCCCTGTCGGCGGGCAATCTGTCGATCACGCAGAATGCGATCAACCAGATCGAGCGTACGGCAAAGGAAACGCCGAACGCGCCGAACATCTACTCGGTGACGTCGCTGTACGACGCCGCCGAACTGATCGGCAGCACGCTGCGCGATGTGCGCCAGCGCGAAGGCGAGTACCTGCGCCAGCAGAATATCGATTCTTCGGCGAGTTTCATCGTCGGCGGCCAGATCGCCGGCGAGGCGCCGCGCCTGTTCCTGATCTATTCGGAAGGCAATTTCATCGAGTCCTCGAGCGAGGCGCCGTTCTTCCAGAACGGCGAGATCAAGTACGGCAAGCCGGTCATCGACCGCGTGATTTCGCCGCACCTCGGGCTCGCCGACGCGATCAAGCTGATCCTGGTCTCGTTCGATTCGACGATGCGCTCGAACATCTCGGTCGGCCTGCCGATCGATTTGCTCGTCTATCCGGTCGACAGCCTCGATGCCGGCGGCCAGCACCGCATCGAAGAGACCGATCCGTATTTCCGCGAACTCGGCACGCTCTGGAACGAAGGCCTGAAGCGCGCCTTCGCCAGCATTCCGGTGCCCGACGAATTCGCGCCCAAATCCTGAGCGCGATGCTTTCGCCGGACGGCGGGGTCAATGCGCCTGTGCCGCTTGTTCCTTGGCGATGCGCGCGTCGAGCATCTTGTCGTACTGGGCGGCGAAGCGGCGGCAGGACTGCGGGTCGATCATCGGGTTCGGCTCGCGCTGCGTTGCGAGCTTGGCCAGGCGTTGGTCGGCATCCGATGCGTTGGGATGCGCCGTTATCAGGATGTCGCAAGGCAGGTCCGCGACGGTGCGGATGCTCTTGCGGAACTGCTCGGTCAGATCGCCGTGCGTCGCGTCGGCCAGGAAATGGAATCCGTCCGAGGAAATGGCGGTGAGGCTGTCCGCGTAGACGATGTTGACGCACTTGCCGTTCTCGCACGAGGACCAGGTCCAGCTCGTGCTGCCCGGGGTATGACCGGGAGTGAGATGCGCGGTCACGGCGAGCTTGCCGAGGCGCACCGCTTCGCCGTCGTGGATGTCGCGCACCCTGGCCACGGCGGGGAAGCTCGCCCCCTGTACGTCCGAGGCCTGCGGGTCGTCGGCGACGACGTGTCCTTCGCGTAACGCCTTCGCCCCGGACGGACTCGCGATCGCCGTCGCACCGCTGTCGCGCACGATCGCGGCGATGCCGCCGGCATGGTCGAAATGCGCGTGCGAGTTGAGTACGTATTTGACGTCCTTGAGTCGGAAGCCGAGCTTGGCGATGTTCGCTTCGATCAGCGCGGCGGACTGCGGCAGGTCTCCGTCGATCAGGATCAGGCCCTCATCGCTACGGATCAATACCGAACTCAAGCCGGCGACGCCGACGTAGTAGGTGTCGCCGTGGATGCGCTGCGGTTCTTGCGGACGGTTCCAGTTCGCCGCGTCGCCGTACATCATCGGTTTGGTCAGCGGATCCGGGCTGTCGGCGGCATGTGCGGCCGACAGCACGAAGGTCAGGAGCAGCGCCGAGTGTGGTACGAGTTTCATCGATTTTTCGCCCTGTTCGATTGGGGGGCGCAGTATGTTCGACCGGTATGGACTTGCGCGGGCCGCATGTGGCGAAAGCATGGCGGCGTGCGTTTGCCTCATTGAGAGGCGGCCGATGATTTTGCCGCGGCGAGCCGGATCGCCTTGCCCACGGCGTCGACGACGGCGTCCGGGCGGTCGAGTTCCACCTCGTGCGAGGAATGCGCGACCGGAATGATTTCGCTGTGCGTCGACGTTGCCGCGATCGCCTTGTCCGTTTTCTCGCGCGCCGCCTCGAGGGCTTTGCGTTCGTTCGGCGGCAATTCCGCGTACGTAGAATCCGCCACCAGGATCAGAGTCGGCAGCGCTCCGTGGCGCTCGCCGGCCGATACCGGTTCGTTGAACAGAGAGCTAGTTTCGTAGGTGGATAGCATCGTGTGCCAGAACGCGGGACGCAATTTGTTCTGACGCTGTGCGGCGTTCAGGGCATCGCTGAATTGCGGATCGGCACCGCGCAGGCAGCGCGAGAGTTCGGCCGGCGGCTGAGCGAGCTGGCCGCTCTCGGCCGCTTTCGTGCATTGACCCATGAAGGCCATGGCTGCGGCCCTGCCTTCGTCGTTGGCTTTCGCCCATGCGGGGGCGAATTCGGCGACGTGCTGCTCGGGCGGGTCGACCAGAACGAGCGCGGCCAGATCGGCTGCGTGCTTGTCGGCATAGCGCCGTGCGATGTTGCTGCCGCGCGAATGGCCGACGAGCACCAGCGGCGTCTTGATCCGCGCGGCGGCGACGAGGGCGTGCAGATCGTCCGCTTCCGCATCGAGATTGCGCGGCATCGGGCCTTCGTCGCTGAAGCCGAGGCCCGCGCGGTCGTAGGAGCAGACGCTGGAAATCTTCGCCAATTGCGGCTGCACGCGATGCCAGGTCATCGAATCGGCCGTCGCTCCGGCTTCGAGCATCACGGTCGGTGCGCCGTTGCCGCTGCAACGCAGATTCAGGCGGCGGCCACGGCCGACGTCGACGAGCTTGCCGGGCTTGGCGTAGATATCGAGCGCGGGATCGGGCGACGGTTGCGGCCGGCCGTCGGCGGCGACCGCCGCTTCGACCAGGAGCAGGGCGCAGGCCAATGCGGAACGGACCGTGCAACGCAGAGCGGACATGTTCATCCCTTGGTTGAGCGAAGTGGTGGAACGGGTAGTCTAGTGACCGTCGCGGCGGCGAGATGGCTGGCCGCTGAATCGCGTTCGTCGAAGACGGGAAAGTGTGGCGCAGTCGATGTGGATGGCGGATTCGTTTCCTTCGCGCGCTGCATGGGGCGATAATTGCCCGAGGCAGTCCCCCATCGTGATGACCGAGTTGCACAAAATCCTCTTTCGCCGACTTTGCTCCCGGATGCGGATGGCGGCGGTGCCGGCGGCGATTCTCTGGGCGTCGGCGAGTTTTGCCGCCGCGTCCGCGGACGTGCAGAAAGACGTCGTGTTCCAGGGTTATTCGCCGCTTGCGGCGAATGCCGAATTGGCCGACCGTCTCTTTCGGCCCCTGTTGGCCCGGCGCCTGCGCGAGAAACTGGCCGCGGCCGGCCAGGCAGGGGGCGGGCAGAGCGTCGATCTCGCTCGCGAGCACTTCAGCCTGTACGTGCCCGCCCTCGCGCCGGCATCGGGCAAATTCGGCTTGCTCGTATGGATATCGCCGACGGAAGAAGCGGTGATTCCCGAAGCGTGGCTGCCGGTGCTGGATCGCCAGGGCGTGATCTGCGTGGTGGCTGCGCGGGCGGGCAACTCCGCCAACGTGTTTTCGCGGCGGATTCCGTTGGCGCTGCTCGGCTACGCCAACGTTGCGAAAGCCTATGCGACCGATCCCGTGCGCACGTACATCGGCGGCTTTTCCGGCGGCTCGCGCATCGCCCTGCGGATTGCGCTGGCTTTTCCCGACGTATTTCATGGCGCGGTGCTCAATGCCGGCAGCGATTCGTTCGGCACGGCGCTTTTGCCGCCGCCGAAGCCAGACCTGTTACGGCAGTTCGAAGAAGGCACGCGCCTGATCTACGTCACCGGCAGCCGCGACGAAGAGCGGCTCGCGGCCGATGCGCACAGCCGCGAGTCCGCGCACAAGTTGTGCATCACCGATACGCGCACGGAGGAAATGCGCGGCCGCGGCCATGAGCTGCTCGACGCGGCCACGCTCGATCGTGCATTGACGGAATTGTCCGCGCCGCGCCGGATCGATCCAGAACTCGCCGCATGCCGCGAGCGGCGTACGCAGGAGATCGACGCGCAATTGCGCGAGATCGACGCCCTGATCGGCGCGGGCAAGACGCGCGACGCGCGGGACCGGTTGCAAGCGCTCGACGAGCGTTACGGCGGCCTGGCCGCGCCGCGCAGTATCGAACTGGAGGACAAGTCGTGAAGATCCAAGCATCGAACCCCGTCGATGCGAACGCGGCGAGCGTGCGCCTGGACGTATGGCTTTGGGCGGCTCGCTTCTTCAAGACGCGGGCATTGGCGAAGAAGGCGATCGAGGGCGGCAAAGTGGAGATCAACGGCGCCGCGGGCAAACCGTCGAAGGCCGTCCATGCGGGCGACCGGCTGAGCATCGCGCGTCTGGAGGAGCGCTTCGAAATCGAAATCGTCGCGGTCAGCGAGCAGCGCGGACCCGCCGCGATCGCCCAAGCCCTGTTCCGCGAAACCGAGGCCAGCCGCGCGGCGCGCGCGGAGGCGGCCGAACGCCGCCGTCTCGAACGCACGGGCTATGCAAAACCGCCGACCAAGCCGGACAAGCGCGCGCGGCGTCTGATCATCGCGCTCGGGGACATCGACGCGATGTAAGAGCGCGAGCCCTGCATCGCGATCTGCGGTTTGTTCTGCGACTGTGTGAAGAGCACAAGATTGAACCGCGGAGAACGCGCAGAGAAGCTGCAAAAACAGGAAAAAGAGTGGGCATCGACCTTTCCAGGTTCTTTGTCTGCTTCTGCGTGTCGACGTCTTTTGATCTTCGGCTCTTTCGAGCCGACCTCGACAAACTAACTCGCAGACGGTGTCACGGTCACGCGCACGCTGAGTTCGTGCTTGCCGCCGCCGAGGATGATGCCGCGCAAGGGCGAGACGTCGCCGAAGTCGCGGCCGTGGGCGAGCGTGATATGGCCGAAGTCCGGGCGGACGTCGTTGGTCGGATCGAAATCGACCCAACCGTGCTGTGGGCAATATACGGACACCCAGGCATGCGAGGCGTCGGCGCCGACCAGGCGCGGGCGGCCCGGCGGCGGCGCGGTCAGCAGGTAGCCCGAGACGTAGCGTGCGGCGAGGCCCAGCGAGCGCAGCGCGCCGATCATCAAATGGGCGAAGTCCTGGCAGACGCCGCGGCGTTTTTCGAGCACTTCGGAGATCGGGGTGGCCACCTGAGTGGCGTGCGCGTCGAAACGGAACTCGCGATGGATGCGCCGCATCAGGTTGGCGCAGCCGCGCAGCAGCGGCGTGCCGGGCGCGAAGCTGACACGCGCGAACCCGGCAACGTCGGCGTCGTGGCGCACGTAGGGCGACTCGAAGCGGTAGCGGTTTGCCTCGATCGCAGCGGCGCCCGGCGGATGGCCGCCGAGAAAGGCGAGGCCGGAAGCCGCTTTTTCCCAGGATGCGGAGCCGTCGAGATCGAGTTCGGCCGGGTGCGATCCGACTTCGATGTCCATCTCGGCGGCGACGAGCAGGGCACGGTGCGGTGTGTCGATTTCGAGCCGGGTCAACGGATTGTCGAAGCAGTCGTGCTCGTCGACGCGGTGCGACGGAGCGGGTTCGATACGCAGTTCGTGGCGGTGGCAGCGCTGGTGCGGCACGGTCCGCGGCGTCAGGTGCAACGTCTGTTGCGACACCGACACGACGCTGGCGTAACGGTATTCGGTTTCGTGATGAACGGTGTAGCGCATCGTTTTCGGTCGTTGCAAAGAGCGATTTTTTTGCCGCGGATTAACGCGGATTTACGCGGATAAAACCAGAGAGAGCGGA
>CBJLOV010000215.1:0-6818 GCA_966424745.1 uncultured bacterium | reverse complement strand
ACTGAGTACCCTACGAGTTCGGCGATGCAGCTCAAGAACGGATTCTCCTCGGGATTGAATCTTCGTAGGGCCGTTTTTGCAGACGAGCCCCGTGGAATGTCCGCAGTCCGTGCCAAAATCGGCGCTCGAGAAGCTTTTCGAGCGCCGATGAATCTTTTTCCGATCTTTGCCGATCTTGCCGGCCGCCGCGTGCTGATCGTCGGCGGCGGTGCGGTGGCGGAACGAAAAGCCGCCTTGCTGCTGGGCGCAGGCGCGCGGCTTGAGGTCGTCGCGACCGAGGTGACCTGGCTCTTCGGGCAGTGGATCGCCGAAGGCAAAGCCTGGCGGCCCGCCGACACGTTCGACGACGCGCAGCTCGACGGCTGCTGGCTCGCCGTCGCGGCGACCGACGATGGCGCCTTGAACGCGCGCGTTGCGGCCGCGGCGACGGCGCGACGCGTTCTCGTCAACGTCGTCGACGATCCGCCGCTGTGCACGTTCCAGGTGCCGTCGATCGTCGACCGCGCGCCGCTGACTGTCGCGATTTCCAGCGGCGGCGCCACGCCGATGCTCGCGCGGCTCGCGCGCGAGCGCATCGAGACGCTGTTCGACCGCAGTTGGGGTGTGCTCGCCGGCCTGCTCGAACGCGAGCGGTCGCGCATCCGCGAACGCTACGGCCATCTTCCCACGCGGTGGCGCTTCTACGAAACCCTGTTGCGCGGGCCGGTCATGCGGCTCGCCGCGGCACAGCGCCTGGACGAGGCGGGCGCTGCCCTGGACGCCGCGCTGGAGGATTCCGCCGCGCGCGCCGCCGGCGCGGCATCGTCCGAGAACGGCTCAGTCACGCTCGTCGGTGCCGGACCCGGTGATCCGGGCCTGATCACGCTCAACGGGCTGCGCGTGCTGAACGAGGCCGACGTGATCCAGCACGACCGCCTGGTCAGCGCCGAGGTGCTCGACCTCGCGCGCCGCGACGCCGAGCGCATCGACGTCGGCAAGCACCATACGCCGCAGGCGCAGATCAACGAACTGATGCTCTCCGAAGCGCGCAAGGGCAGGCGCGTCGTGCGCGTGAAGGGCGGCGACGCCTTCATCTTCGGCCGCGGCGGCGAGGAGATCGAATTCCTGCGCGAGCATGGCATCGCTTACTCGATCGTGCCCGGCATCACCGCGGCAATCGCCTGCGCCGCCTACGCCGGCATTCCGCTGACCCATCGCGACCACGCGCAGAGCGTGCGCTTCGCCACCGCGCACCGGCGCCGCAGCGACAGCAGCGCGGATGCGTTGACCGCCGCCGGCGAAACGCTTGCCGTCTACATGGGCGTTGCCGAAGCCGCGCCGCTGCGCGACCGCCTGATCGCCGACGGCTGGGCCGCGGACACGCCGTTCGCGATCGTCGAGAACGGCACGCGGCCGGAGCAGCGCGTCGTCCTCGGCACGCTGGCCGAACTCGTCGAACGCGTGCAGGCGCACCTCGTCCACGCACCGGCCTTGCTGATCGTCGGCGAGGTCGCCGAGCTTGCCGCGCGCCAACACTGGTTCGGCCGCGTGCCGATCCGATGACATCGCCGCCTCTCCCACCGGCAGAGGGGGACGAGGTGCAGCGAGCCGCTTGAGGGAAGGCTTCGCGGTAAGCAGCGGCATTGAACCGTGCGGTGCTCTCCCTCACCCGTGCTTCGGGCCGCTTGCGCGGAGCCGGAAGCGACGCAGACGCTACTCCGCGTGTACCAGTTCGCCAACCGCGAGCGCCTTCTCGCGCTGCGGCTGTGCCCAGACCAGCCACTGGCCGCGCAACAGCAGCAGGCTGACGAAGGCGAGCGCGGCGGCGATGCCGAGGAACAGGAAGCCCGATCCGTAGCCGCCGGTCGTATCGCGCGCGATGCCGAGCACGACCGGCAGGTAGAAGCCGCCTATGCCGCCGGCCGCGCCGATAATGCCGGCCATCGTGCCGGTCTTATCCGGCCAGCGCAGCGGTACGAGCTGAAACGTTGCGCCATTGCCGAGGCCGAAACACAAGTACAGCACGAACAACAGGGCGATGCCGCCGGCGAGCGAGGGCTGCCACAGCGCAAACGCCAGATCGCTGAGCGCGATCAGCGCAAGCAGCACGCTCAATGCGCGCACGCCGCTGATACGGTCGGCGAGCGCGCCGCCGACCGGACGGACCATCGCGCCGGTGAAGGCGAGCGCGGCCATCCACAGCCCCGCGTCGATCTTGCTCATGCCGTACAGATTGGTCAGCAGCAAGGTGACGTAGGACGACATGCCGACGAAGCCGCCGAAGGTGATCGAATAGATCAACATCATCGCCCAGGTGTCGCGTTCGGCAAACACGGCGCGGTAGCGCGTCGGCAGCACGGCGATCGCGAGCAGCGAGCCGAGCAGGGGCAGCAGCATCAGTCCGGTCTTGCCGCCGAGGCCGAACAGGCCGGCGTTGACGGCGAGAACGAGGACAATGAGAAACGCGAGGCTGGTCGCGAACGCGAAGATCGCTCCACGTGCGTCGCCCGACTTCGGCGTGCGGTCGCGCGACCAGGCGGTCACGGCCGCAGCGGTCAAAGCGAGCAGGGGCAGCGACGCGGCGGTCGCACGTTGCCAGCCGAAGTGTTCGGCGAGGCTGGGGAACAGGAAGCCGTCGAGCACCGCGCCGATGTTGCCGGCGGCGGCGAGGCCGAGCACGAGCCCCTGCACTTCGCGCGGATAGTTGCTGCCGGCCATCGGCAGGGCGACCGCGAAGCTCGCTCCGCCCATGCCGAGCAGCACGCCGAGCGCGAGCAGCAACGGCAGCGAAGGCGCGGTGGGCATCAGCAGCAGCACCGCCGGCGGTAACGCCGACAGCAGAATGCCGACCAGAGCGAGGCGCCGCCCGTCGATGGCTTGGTACATGTTGCCGAAAGTCACGCGCAGGATCGCCGCCGCCAGCACCGGCACGGCGACGAGAAAACCTTTCTGTGCGTCGTTGAGCGCGTAGTCCTTGGCGATCGCCGGCGCGAGCGGACCGTACATCACCCAGACGGTGAAGCCGGTATCAAAATAGAGAAAGCTCGCCAGCAGCGCACGCCAGTCGCCGCTCTTGAGTGAAACGATCAGGTTTTTCATACACCCTCCGAAGGCTCACCGCGTACAGCGCGGCCCTGTCCTCCCCTCGACGGCGCCGTGCTCTGCGAAGTCGACGGCTGCGGTGCGGGACGTTTTGCGTCCGCTTTCGCTTGCGGCCTTCGCGCAAGCAAACCGAGCCGAAGTCGCGAAGACCGCTAAGCGGCGCCCTTGTGCGCGATCGTCGCCGCGCACGTTCTGATTTTTTTCATGCAAATTCCCGCAATAGTTTCGATCTGCCTTGCGAGCGGCGCCGGCAGCGCGACTTCTCCGGCATACGCGCGCTCGATCCAGCGTGCGGTGGGCTCCGCCTCGCGCGAGCCGGGCAGCTCGGGCAAGCTGCCGTCGCCGGAGGCCGCTTCGCTCAGGGTCACCGCCTTGCCGCCCTGCAGCCATTCGAGCGCGACCTGGCGGCGCGGATCGGCGACTGCCTCGCCTTCGCTGCCGCGTGCGAGCAGCACGCCTGCTTCGCCGGCAATGCGCGCTTCGAGAAACAGTTTCGTCATCTCGTCGCGATACTGCGGATGGGTGTAGTTGACCAGGCGCAGCGCAGGCGCCGAGAAGGGCTGGATCAGCTTGACCAGGGTATGCGCGGGACCGCGCACGCCGAGGCGATCGCGCAGCGCGAGCAGGCGCGCAAGCCCTGCAGACAACACTTTGGTCGGGGCGAACGCGAGCCGGCGCGTCTGTAGCGCGAGCTCGATCTCGGCCGTATCGCTGCATGCCCCAATACCGAGGGCGGCGAATACCGATGCGCTCACGACGCGTCCCCAGCCGTCCGCTGCGTCGCCGTGCACGAGCACGGGAATGTCGCGCCGCGCGAGCTCCAGGGCGAGCAGCGGCGTGAGGTTCGGCAGCTTGCGCGCACCGTTGTAGCTCGGGATCACGACCGGCATCGGCGCGCCTTCCGGGGCGACGACGCGCTGCAGCCGGGCCTGGCAGGCTTCGAGCATGCCGGCCAGCTCGTCGGCGGTTTCGCCCTTGATCCGGTAGGCGATCAGAATGCCGCCGAGTTCGAGATCGGCGATGCGATCGGGATCGCCCTCGCCCGCCAGCATCGCCGCGAACAGGTCGCGCGTGTCGTCGCGCGACAGCGGCCGCGAACCGCGCGCCCCGCGGCCGAGTTCGTGGATCAGGTTGGGCAGGTCGAGTGCGCTCATGGGTTTCCCCTCGCCGAAGCAGGAGCGGCTTTTGACGCGGATGAGCGCGGATGGACGCGGATAAAACAGAAGCACTTTGGGAAAAAGGAATGATCCGCGTTCATCCGCGTCGAAAATGCGCTGTGCTCTTTCATGCCGTCACCGTTTTCGCCGGCGCATTCGCTGCGATGAGACGCTTGAGTTCGGGCACGCACGCGCCGCAGCCGGTGCCGCAGCGCAGCGTCGTCTTGAGCTCGTCGAGCAGTGCATCGAGACCGGACCGGGTGGACTTCCGCACCTTCTCCGCGATGTCGGTTTCGTACACGCCGATGCAGGTACAGACCGTGCGGCCCTTCGACACGAGCGACTTCGGCGGAGTGCGCGACGGGAGCAGCAGCAGGCGGCCGAGCGTCGAAATGGCGACGCCGCCTTCGAGATATTCGCGCAGCCAGCTTGCCGCGGCCACGTCGCCGGCAAGCGAGAATGCGACGAGGCGCTCGCCGTCGAGGCGCAGGCGTCGGGCGCTCGCGCGCCGCGCATCGCTGTAGCTCAGCACCGCCTCGCCGGCACCGAGGCTGAACAGCGTTTCGATCTCCTGCTTCAGCTCGGCCGTGCACGGATCGTGCGCGGCGACGTGCCAAAGCAGTCCGTTGCGCTCGCGTCCGAACGGAATGCAGCTCGCGTACGGGAACCGCGCGAAGTAGCCGCGCAGCTGCGTGTGTACGGCGAACCAGCGTGCCGACGAAAACTCGGCGCAGGCGACCCATTGCCAGGGCAACTCGGCCTTGCGCACCGCGACCGCGGCGTGCTTCAGCTCCGGCTGTTTTGAGACCGGATCGCACGCCTGCGGCAGCAGCGCGTTGATGCCGTGTGAGACCGCCGTCGTCGGCAGCCCGGAAACGAACTCCTCTCCCCAGTGCATCGCGACGAAGGTCTGACCCGGCGCGACCGCGTCGCTGGACCGGATCGGCAGCACGATACTGGCGCGGCGCGACGTCACATAGACGAAGTCGCCGGACTCGACGCCGATGCGCGACGCATCGGTCGGATGGATCTCGATCTCGGGCCCGCCGGCATGGCCGAAGAGCTGCGGCAGCGTGCCGGTACGGCTCATGCCGTGCCAGTGGTCGCGCAGGCGCCCGGTGGTCAGCGTATAGGGGTAGTGCCAGTCGGTCGTTTCGGCGGGTGGACGCACTTCGATCGGGGCGAAGCGCGCACGACCGTCCGCCGTGGCGAAGCGGCCGTCCGTATACAAGCGTGCGGCACCCGCGGAGTCGCTCGTGCGATACGGCCACTGCTGCGGACCCTGCGTGTCGATCAGGGCGTAGCTCAAGCCGCCGATGTCGAGATCGCGGCCGACCGTCGTCGCGCGGTGCTCGTTCCACACGGCTTCGGGCGTTGCATAGTCGAACAAGCTAGGCTTGCCGGGACGCAGGATCGCTTCGGCGCGTCGTGCAACGTCGCGTGCGATGCGCCAGTCCGCGCGCGCCTCGCCCGGCGCCGGCACCGCGGCGCGCACGCGCGAGATGCGGCGTTCGGAATTGGTCACCGTGCCCTCCTTCTCGCCCCATGTCGACGCGGGCAGCAGTACGTCGGCGTACGCTGACGTCGCGGTATGGGCATAGGCTTCCTGCAGCACGACGAACTCGCACTTTTCGAGCGCGCGGCGCACGGCGCGCTGGTCGGGCAGCGACTGCGCCGGATTCGTGCAAGCGATCCACAGCGCCTTGATCTCGCCGCGTTCGACCGCATCGAACATGTCCACCGCGGTCTTGCCCGGCGCAGCCGGCACCGCGTCGACGCCCCAGAGCCGGGCCACCTCGGCGCGATGCTGCGCGTTGCCGAGGTCGCGATGCGCGCTGAGCAGATTCGCCATGCCGCCGACCTCGCGCCCGCCCATCGCGTTCGGCTGGCCGGTCAACGAAAACGGACCGGCGCCGGGCCTGCCGATCTGCGCGGTCGCCAGGTGCAGGTGAATCAGCGCAGCGTTCTTCGCCGTGCCCGAGGTCGATTGATTGAGACCCTGGCAGTAGAGCGACAGGGTGGGTCCCGCCGCGAACCAGCGCGCCGCGATGACGAGATCGGCAACCGCCACGCCGCAAATCCCGCTTGCACGTTCGGGCGGATAATCGAGAGCCGACGCACGCGCAGCGTCGAAGCCGTCGGTATGCGCGGCGACGTAAGCTTCGTCGATCAAGCCCTCGACGATCAGCACGTGCAGCATGCCGAGAAACAGCACGACATCGGTGCCCGGTGCTACGCGCAGGTGCAGGTCGGCACTTTCCGCGCTGTCGGTACGGCGCGGATCGACGACGACGATGCGCAGGTCCGGATTGCGCGCCTTCGCCGCCTCCAGGCGGCGGAACAGGATCGGGTGTGCGAACGCCGGATTTGCGCCGGCGATCACCACGCAGCGCGCGTGGTCGAGATCCTCGTAGCAGCACGGCGGCGCGTCGGCGCCCAGCGTCTGCTTGTAGCCGGCGACGGCCGAGCTCATGCACAGGCGCGAATTCGTGTCGATGTTGTTCGTGCCGACCAGGCCCTTTGCGAGCTTGTTGAAGACGTAGTAGTCCTCGGTCAGCAACTGCCCGGAGATGTAGAACG
>CBJLOV010000214.1:0-6843 GCA_966424745.1 uncultured bacterium | reverse complement strand
GGTTCCTGCTTCCGAAAACGTACCGCAAAGGCAAGAACTGGACTCCCGCCTTCGCGGGAGTGACGAGCCAGAGGCGACGATGGCTTGCATGAAAGCAACCAATTGATCGTCTTGAATTAGGCGATTCTCGAGGCGCGGGAAGGATGGGAGCGGGCGCGATGAATCGCGCCCCTACGCGGCTGCCGTCTTGTGCTTGTACTCGCACAGGTCGCGAATCGCGCATTGCGGGCAATCCGGTTTGCGCGCCTTGCACACGTAGCGGCCGTGCAGGATCAGCCAGTGGTGCGCGTCGAGCTTGAACTCCGCGGGCACGACCTTCTCGAGCTTGTCCTCGACCGCGCGCACGGTCTTGCCGGGGGCGATGCCGGTGCGGTTGGCGACGCGGAAGATGTGCGTGTCGACCGCGATGGTCGGCTCGCCGAAGGCGGTGTTGAGCACGACGTTCGCCGTTTTGCGGCCGACGCCGGGCAGTTTTTCCAGCGCTTCGCGCGTCCGCGGCACCTCGCCGTCGTATTGTTCGACGAGAATCCGGCAGGTGGCGATGACGTTCTTCGCCTTGGCGTTGAACAGCCCGATCGTGGAGATGTAGCTCTTCAGCTTCTCCTCGCCGAGATCGAGGATCGCCTGTGCGGTGCCGGCGACCGGGTAAAGCTTGCGCGTGGCCTTGTTCACGCCGACGTCGGTCGCCTGCGCGGACAGGATCACCGAGATCAGCAATTGGAACGGCGTGGCATATTCGAGTTCGCTGCGCGGCTTGGGATTGATTTCGCGCAGGCGGCGGAAGATCTCCGCCCGTTTTTCCACATTCATTGCGTCTGATGTTCCATGAGTCGTGTTTTACCACTGAGGGCGAAAAGGACACGAAGGAAAAGCGAAGGAAGATTTTCAGATACGCAGGTTCCGCTCAACTGCGCTCCCGATCTCCCTTGGTGTCCTTCGCATCCTTTGCGGTGAATTTTTTCGCTTTGGCGCGCGCGATCGCTTCGAGCACGGCGCTGCGCGCACCGTCGCGCACTTCGGCCTTGCGCGCGGCGATGACGCGTTCGTGTTCGGCGCGGTCGCGCGCGAGGCGGACGTTGCGCGCTTCGTAGCGGCGCCGATAGTGGGCCGCGCGTGCCTCGCGCGCGGATTCCGTCGGCGCGCCGGCGGTCATCGCGATGCAGTCGACCGGGCAGGCGGGGAGGCACAGCTCGCAGCCGTTGCATTCACCGCTCAGGATCGTATGCATGAGTTTGTTCGCACCGACGATCGCATCGACCGGGCAGACCTGGATGCACTTGGTGCAGCCGATGCAGGCGTCCTCGTCGATGACGGCGACCTCAGCCGCTTTCTCGACACCGTTCGCGGGATTGAGCGGCTTTTCTTCGCGGCCGAGCAGCGCGGCGAGTTCGCGGATGCCCTGTGCGCCGCCCGGTGGGCACTGGTTGATGTCGGCCTCGCCGGCGGCGATCGCCTCGGCATAGGCGAGACAGGCCGGATAGCCGCAGCGCGTGCACTGCGTCTGCGGCAGCAGGGCGTCGATGCGGCGCGACAGTTCGGATAAGGGAGGCGGTGTGCGACTCGTGAACATGTAAGCGCTGTGTGACTCTGGCCGTCATTCCCGCCTATGCGGCAAGGACGAGACTATTCATTGCTTGGCCGGCTTGTCCAGCCACACTTCCAAGCCCTGCGTATTCAGCTCGATGTCCATCGCCAGCAGCTCGCGCACCTGCGCCGCGTCGAGCGCGCAGCCGTGCGCCTGCGCGCGCGCGGTGTAGAGCGAGGCGAGGTCGTCGGCGATGCGCGCGTGACGGTCGGCGTCGGCCGCACGTGTCCGTGCGATCGCGACCATCGCATCGATTTGCGCATACAGGTCTTGCGCGAGGCGCGGCACGTCGGTCACGCGGCTGTAGTGGGTCAGGAACATCTGTTGCGGCTCGCGTTCGAGCATGCGCGCGATCGACGCCTTGAGCGCGTCCGGCTCGAACTGCACCGGCGTCGAGGTCGGCAGGATGAAGGCGCCCTTGTCCGTATCGAATTCGCGATAGGACAGGCCGAACGTGTCGCCGGTGAAGAATGCGCGGCTCGCCGCGTCGTAGATGCTGATGTGGTGGCGCGCGTGCCCGGGCGTGTCGAGGCAGAGCAGCTCGCGCCCGGCGAGGTCGACGACGTGGCCGTCGGGCGCCTCGACGACGCGCTCGGCAGGCACCGGCACGAGCGTGCCGTAGCTGCGCGCGATCTCCTCCGCGCCATACACCGCCGTCGCGCCGGCGACCAGCGCAGACGGATCGATCATGTGGCGCGCGCCGCGCGGATGCACGACGAGTTTCGCATTCGGAAACTGCTGCATCGCCAGCCCCGCGCCGCCGGCGTGGTCGAGATGCACGTGGGTGAGGATCACCCAGTCGACCGCGTCGACGCCGAGATGCTTGGCCTTGAGCGCGTCGAGCAGGCGCGGAATCGAGTGGTTCGTGCCGACGTCGATGAAAGCCGCACGGCCGTCGTGCACGATCAGATGGCTGGCGTCGAACTGCGGGCGGAAAAAGCCGGTGTCGATTGCGGTGATGGAATGGTCGAAGTCGATGGTCGGCATAGGAGAGCGCTCAACGCGGATAAAAGCGGATAAAAGAACGATTTACGCAGATAGAGCGGAGATCGAAATTCCATTTTTCTCCGCGCGATCCGCTCTCAATCCGCTTTGATCAGCTGGTTACGAATCAGCCTCATACAAGGGGAAGGGGTCACCGCGTTCTGCGGTCACTTGACCTGCGCTCCCGGCAGCGCGCCTTGATCCGCATCGAGCAGGAACAGGTCGGCATCGCCCGTGCCCGCGGACAGGATCATGCCTTCGGACACGCCGAAGCGCATCTTGCGCGGGGCAAGGTTGGCGATGAAAACGACGTTGCGGCCGACCAGCTTCTCCGGCTCGCCGTAGGCGGCACGGATGCCGGAGAAAATCTGCCGCTTGCCGAGTTCGCCGGCGTCGAGTTCGAAGCGCAGCAGTTTGTCCGAGCCGTCGACGAAGCCGCACTGGAGGACTTTGCCGACGCGCAGGTCGAGCCTGGCGAAGTCGTCGATCGAGACGAGGCCGTCGCCCGCCGCGGCGGGATCGTTGCTCTTGGCCGCGGGCGCGGCGGCACTTTTCGCCGCTTTCGCCGGCTTCTTTGCGGCCGCCGTGGGCGATGCCGGTGCGCCGGTCTGCAGCGAGGCTTTCGAAGCTTCGATCATCGTTTCGATTTTCTTCGCGTCGATGCGTGTGGCGAGCGGGGCGAACTCGTTGATCGCCGTGCCGAGCAGCGGTCTGTCCACGCTGTCGAAGCGCGTCGGCGTTTCGTTGAACAGGGCCAGGGCGCGCGTCGCCGTGGCCGGCACGATCGGCGCGAGGTAGGCGCTGAGCAGGCGGAAGTAGTTGAGGGCGAGCGTGCAGACCGTGTGCAGGCGTGCGCGCTTGGACTCGTCCTTGGCCAGATTCCACGGCGCGTTCTCGGCGACGTAGGCGTTCGCCTCGTCGGCCGCGTCCATGATCGCGCGCGTCGCCGCGGCGAATTCGCCCGCGGCGAACTGCGCCGCGCAGTGCGCAAGCTTCGCCGCGGCATCGGCGTAGCGCGCGGTTTCGTCCGCCGGCAGTTCCGCGGCGAGCTTGCCGTCGAAGTGCTTGTGCACGAAGCCGGCGGTGCGGCTGGCGATATTGACCCACTTGCCGACGAGGTGCGAATTGACCCGCTCCTCGAACGCCTTGAGGTCGAGATCGACGTCGACCGGCGCCGGGCCGAGGATCGTCGCGAAGTAGTAGCGCAGATAGTCCGCGTCGAGGCCCGCGTCGAGATAAGTGCGCGCCTCGATGAAGGTGCCGCGCGACTTCGACATTTTTGCGCCGTTGACGGTCAGATAGCCGTTGACGTGCAGTGCGGTCGGCGTGCGCAGCTTCGCGCCGTGCAGCATCGCCGGCCAGAACAGGCCGTGGAAGTTGACGATGTCCTTGCCGATGAAATGGTGCATCTCGGCCGTGCTGTTCGCGGCAAGCCAGGCGTCGAAGTCGGCGCCGGTTTTCGTGCACCAGTTCTTGAAGCTGGCCAGGTAGCCGATCGGCGCATCGAGCCAGACGTAGAAGAACTTGCCCGGCGCGTCGGGAATCGGAAAACCGAAGTACGGCGCGTCGCGCGAGATGTCCCAGTCGCGCACGCCGCCTTCGGCGTCGAGCCATTCCTTGAGCTTGGCCGCGACCGACGAATGCACGACGGGCTTGCTGTTGGTCAGCTTGCCGGCGAGCCAGCCGCGCAGCAGGGTGGTGAAATCGCCGACCTTGAAGAAGTAATGCTCCGAGTCGCGCAGCTCCGGCGTTGCGCCCGACACTACCGAGCGCGGATCGATCAGGTCGGTCGGCGCGTAGGTGGCGCCGCAGTTCTCGCAGTTGTCGCCGTACTGGTCGGGCGTGCCGCAGTTCGGGCAGGTGCCCTTGATGTAGCGGTCGGGCAGGAACATCGCCTTGACCGGATCGTAGAGCTGGCGGATCGAACGCTTCTCGATGTGGCCGGCGTCGCGCAGGCGCGTGTAGATCAGGCCGGCGAGTTCCTGGTTTTCCGGCGAATGCGTGGTGTAGTAGTTGTCGTAGACCACGCCGAAATCGGCGAAGTCGCGCTCGTGCGAGGCCTGGATGCCCTTGATGAACTCCTCGGGGGCGAGGCCGGCCTTCTCGGCCGCGAGCATGATCGGCGTGCCGTGCGCATCGTCGGCGCTGACGAAGACGACCTTGTCGCCGGCCATGCGCTGCGCGCGCACCCAGATGTCGCACTGGAGATAGCCCAGCAGATGGCCGATGTGCAGCGGGCCGTTCGCATAGGGCAGGGCGTGGGTGACGAGGAGTTTGCGTGACATGTACAGCGGTTCCGAGGGGGATGCGCGAATTATCGCACGGAGTCGAAATTTTCCGGCGCGGCCGGCGTCGCGGGGCCGCGGTTTGCCGACGCCGTTGCTTTACAATGGCGCCGTGGCGCGCGATCGACGGCAGTTCTTCGACGGCTTAAGCTTGAATTCCGATACGACCTCTCTGGCATTGGCTCCGGCACTCGTGGTCGACGACGACGCGCCCGCGCGGCTGCGGCTCGCACGGATGCTGCGCGCACTCGGCGCCGACGAGCTCGAGCTGGCGTTCGCGGCGGACCTCGCCGAGGCGGAGCGGCGCCTGCGCGAACGGCGTTTCGCGCTCGCGCTGATCGACATCGAACTGCCCGACGGCAGCGGCATCGACCTGATCCGCGCCTGGCACGGACGCGAAGGCGCGCCGGTCGCGGTGATCGTGTCGACATTCGCGACCCAGGATCTGATTCTCGCCGCATTGCAGGCGGGTGCGGTCGGCTACCTGCTCAAGGAACGCGATGACGATGAGCTTGCGGCTGCCTTGCGCAGCATCCGCGGCGGTGGTGCGCCGATCGATCCGTTCGTGGCCAAACATATCCTGCGTCTTGTCGCCCAGCCGCCCGCGCCCGCACCGGGCAAGGCCGAGGCGCTGGCCGAACCGTTGACCCCGCGCGAGGAAGAGATCCTGCAGCACGTCGCGCGCGGACTGACCAGCCGCGAGATCGCCGCGGAACTGTCGCGCTCGACCTCGACCGTGGAGAGCCACGTCAAGAACATCTTCGTGAAACTGCAAGTCTCGACGCGCATGCAGGCAGTGCATCAGGCGCGGATACTCGGACTCTTGGGCTAGTCTATGCGGATCGATCCGTGCCGATGCGGGGGCGGCATGCGTTTCATTCTTTTCCTGTTTCTGCTGTGCGCCCGCGCGGCAACGGCGCAGGCCGACGGCGCGCGGCCCGCGCTGCAGGAGATCGCTTCCGCCGAAGCCGCGCGCGGCGATGCGCAGTCGATGCAGCCGCCCGACGACGGCTGGCAGGCGGTCGCGATACCCGATTTCGTCAACGAGCGCTGGCCGGCATTCGACGGCGTCGTCTGGTACCGCATGGCCTGGGACCAGGGTGATGCGGCGCAGCCGCGCGCGATCGTCTTCGAATATCTCAACATGGCCGGTGCTGTGTATCTCAACGGCGCCTTGCTCGGGCGCGACGCAGACCTTGCCGCACCGATATCGCGCTCATGGAAGACGCCGCGTTTCTTCGTCGTCGAGGCGCCGCTGTTGAAGGCCGGGCGCAACGAGCTGCTCGTGCGCGTTTCCGCCGTCGCCGAATTCGGTCCGGGGATCGGCGCGGTGGCGGTCGGTCCGATCGCGGCGGCGCATGCGCGCTACGAGGACTACCGCTTCTCGCGCCAGGATCTGTTCCGTTTCACCTTGCTGATCGAGGCGACGCTGGGCGCGTTCTTCCTGCTGTTGTGGTTTCTGCGCCGCAGCGAATCGGCGTTCGGATGGTATGGAGCGAGCCAGCTGCTCTGGTTCGGCTACGTCGCGAACTACATCGCCACCGACGTCTGGCCATTCAAGTACCACTACGAGTGGGCCGTGTTCAGCGCGGCCTGCCTCGCCTTGTTCGCCGGCACGTTCACGATGTTCGTGCTGCGTTTCTGCGGCCGCCGCTGGCCGCGCTTCGAGACGGCGATGTGGGTCGCGATCGGCATCGGCGTCGCGCTGCAGATCGGCCTCCCGTCGCCGCTGAACGACGCCTATCGCATCCAGTTCGTCATGACCTCGGCGCTGTTCGGCACCGCGGTCAACCTGCTGCTGATCGTGCTCGCCTGGCGCGGCAAGGCGCTCGAACCGCGCATCCTTTCGGCGATCGCGGTGCTGCACATCGCCGGCGCCGTGCACGACATGCTCGCGTTCACGCGCGTGATCGTCACCAACGTCTATTACGCCGACAATACGCAGTTTCTCAACGTGATCGGCATCGCCGCGCTGCTGATCTGGCGCTA
>CBJLOV010000213.1:0-6890 GCA_966424745.1 uncultured bacterium | reverse complement strand
TCCAGCGACTTAGGTTTCTAAGTTGCCGGCTTACAAAGGCACTGGATTCCCGCTTTCGCGGGAATGACAAGCTTAAAAACAAGGCAGTCGAAGTCGCCTTGAGGAATAAACGACCACACGCCAGTAGCTCAATTGGCAGAGCAGCGGTCTCCAAAACCGCAGGTTGGGGGTTCGAGTCCCTCCTGGCGTGCCAGTGTTGAACAGCCCAGCCGGATGGCTGGTTTTTGATTTCCGACGCCGGGTGCGGCGATGGAAATGCAGGTTGAGCGAGATGGTGTGACGGCTTCGGGCCTCGCCGGAAATTATGAATACGAAAGTTGAACAGGTAGGTGGGAATTCCACCGCCGACATCGCGAAGCTCGTCGTTGCGCTGCTGATTCTGGGCGCGGCGATTTTTGCGTATTACTGGTACAACGAATTCCAGTCCTGGCAGCGTCTGTTGATCCTGCTCGGCGGCTTCGTCGTTTCCGGCGCGATCGCGTTCTTCACGCACTCGGGTCGCGCGGCGCGCGATTTCTTCAGCGAATCGCTGTTCGAGCTGCGCAAGGTCGTTTGGCCGACCCGGCAGGAAACGATCCAGACGACGGTCGTGATCTTCGTCGTGGTCATCGTGCTCAGCCTGATTCTCGGCCTGATCGACCTGTTGTTGAAGTGGGCGATCCTCGATGGTCTGCTGAAGGGAGGCTGAGAACCATGACGAAACGATGGTATGTGGTTCACGCCTACTCGGGCTTCGAGCATCAGGTTGCGCGCACGCTGAAAGAGCGGGTCGCGCGCGCCGGCATGCAGGACAAGTTCGGCGAAGTGCTCGTGCCGACCGAAGAAGTGATCGAGATGCGCGGCGGCCAGAAGCGCAAGAGCGAGCGCAAGTTCTTTCCCGGCTATGTGCTCGTGCAGATCGAGACGAGCATGGACAACAAGGCGGTCAAGATCGATGACGAATCCTGGCATCTGATCAAGGAAACGCCGAAGGTGATGGGCTTCATCGGCGGCACTGCCGATCGCCCGCTGCCGATCAAGGATTCGGAAGCCGACGCGATCCTGCAACGCGTGCAGGAAGGCGTCGAAAAGCCGCGGCCGAAGGTGCTGTTCGAACCGGGCGAGATGGTGCGCGTCACCGAAGGCCCGTTCAACGACTTCAACGGCGTGGTCGAGGAAGTGAATTACGAAAAGAGCCGCCTGCGCGTGGCGGTACTGATTTTCGGGCGTTCCACGCCGGTCGAGCTCGAGTTCGGCCAGGTGGAGAAGGCCTGATTGGCAGGGTCGAGGGCTGAGGGCCGAGGGCTGAAAGGAAAAAAAGCGCGCAACGCTTTCGATCTTCAGCCCTCGGCCCTTGGCCCTCAGCCCTCGGTTCAACCAAAGCGGGGAGCCTGACAACAGGCGTTTGGACTCGCGGAGCAAAACAATGGCAAAGAAAGTAGTTGGCTATATCAAGCTGCAGGTGAAGGCCGGTCAGGCCAATCCCTCGCCGCCGGTCGGTCCCGCGCTCGGTCAGCGCGGTCTGAACATCATGGAATTCTGCAAGGCGTTCAACGCCGCGACGCAGAAGATGGAGCCCGGTCTGCCGATCCCGGTGATCATCACCGCGTATTCGGACCGCAGCTTCACCTTCGTCATGAAGTCGCCGCCGGCGTCGATCCTGTTGAAGAAGGCCGCAGGCATTACTTCGGGCAGCAAGCGCCCCAACACCGAAAAGGTGGGCAAGGTGACGCGCAAGCAGCTCGAGGAAATCGTGAAGATCAAGCAGGCGGACCTTACCGCCGCCGATCTGGATGCCGCCGTGCGCACCATCGCGGGCAGCGCGCGCAGCATGGGCCTCAACACGGAGATCTGACCATGGCAAAGATTACTAAACGCATCAAGGCGATGCAGGGCAAGGTTGCCGAAGGCAAGCTGTATCCGATCGACGAGGCCTTCAAGATCTTGAAGGACAGCTCGAAGACCAAGTTCGTCGAATCGGTCGACGTGGCGATCCGCCTCGGCATCGATGCGAAGAAGTCCGACCAGGGCGTGCGCGGCTCGACGCTGCTGCCGCACGGCACCGGCAAGACCGTGCGCGTTGCGGTGTTCTGCCCGGCCGGCGAGAAGGCGGAAGCGGCCAAGGCCGCAGGCGCCGACGCGGTCGGCATGGACGACCTCGCCGAGAAGATGCAGGGCGGGGACTTGAATTTCGGCCGCGTCATCGCCACTCCGGATGCCATGCGCGTCGTCGGTAAGTTGGGTCAGTTGCTCGGTCCGCGCGGCCTGATGCCGAACCCGAAGGACGGCTCGGTCACCGCCGACGTCGTCACCGCGGTGAAGAACGCGAAGGCCGGCCAGGTCAAGTACCGCAACGACAAGGCGGGCATCGTCCACGCCTCGATCGGCAAGGTGAACTTCGAAGTCAACGCGCTGAAGGACAACCTCAACGCGCTGATCGCCGACCTCAACAAGTCGAAGCCGGCTACCGCCAAGGGCGTGTATCTGCAGAAGGTCTACGTGTCGAGCACGATGGGCCTCGGCATCCCGGTCGATCAGGCTTCGCTGTCGGGTTGATTGAAGAAATATTGTCGGCCGATGAACGCAGATAAACGCGGATAAGAGCAAAAAGCTCGGATTTTTGTCTGCGTCCAACCGCGTTTGTCGGCGGACAAAACGATTTACGGAATTTGAGGGCGCCGATTCGCGCAAGCGAGCCGGAGCCGTCAAAGACCGCAGGTGGTTGCGGTGTCGCCGCAGGGAAGTACTCGCCGGGCACAGGATGTGCGGTTCACGGCGAGCGGCATCGGACCTTAATCGAAAAGGAAGACAGCCTGCGTAGATGGTGCTGCCCGTGAGGAATCTCGAACGGCCACCAGTTCGGCATCGCAAGATGCCAGCAAGTCCACACGGATGCGGACTTGAGTGAATGGCGGAGCGGCGCTCGCGACGATGCGAAACCCGTTCCACTGAAGAAAGGTAAAGCAATGGCGCTCAATCTGGAGCAAAAGAAAGTCGTCGTTGCCGAACTGGCGAATGTGGCCGCCAAGGCGCACTCGTTGGTCGCCGCTGAGTACGCAGGTCTTACCGTGGAGCAGCTCACCGAGCTGCGCAAGAAGGCTCGCCAAGCCAAGGTCTTCGTGAAAGTCGCGAAGAACACCCTGGTGCGGCGCGCAGTGGAAGGTACCGACTACGCCGTCGTCAAGGACGCGCTGGTCGGCCCGATGCTGTATGCCTTCTCCGAGGAAGACCCGGGCGCTGCCGGCCGGCTGGTCAAGGAGTTCTCCAAGGCGAATGAAAAGCTGGTCCCCAAGGTCGTCGCGATCGGCGGGCAGATGTTCCCGGGCTCTCATGTCGAGAAGCTCGCGTCGCTGCCGACCCGCGAGCAGGCCCTGTCGATGTTGCTCGGCGTGATTCAAGCGCCGATCACCAAGCTGGTCCGCACGTTGGCCGAACCCGCCGCGCAGGTCGCGCGCGTGGTTGCCGCGGTGCGCGACCAGAAGGCTGCCGGCTGATCACACACTTTGCCACAAGGCATTCACGGAATGGATCCCGGATCGACGCACATCCATGTGCTGTCCGGGATATCAACATCCCTGTTTCATTTATCGAGGTAAATCACAATGGCCGTTACGAAAGAAGAAATCGTTGAAGCAATTGCCAATCTCTCCCTGATCGATGTCACCGATCTGGTGAAGATGATGGAAGAGAAGTTCGGCGTGTCCGCCGCTGCCCCGGTGGCCGTCGCCGCCGTCGGCGGTGCCGCCGCCGCCGCCGCTCCGGTGGAAGAGAAGACCGAGTTCACCGTCGTGCTGAAGGCCGCCGGCGAGAAGAAGGTCGAAGTGATCAAGGCTGTCCGCACGATCACGGGCCTGGGTCTGAAGGAAGCCAAGGACCTCGTCGAGTCCGCTCCCGCCACCGTGAAGGACGGCGTGAACAAGGACGACTCCGCGAAGTTCAAGAAGGAACTCGAAGCCGCCGGCGCGACCGTCGAAATCAAGTGACTTCTGGATGAAGTCATCCCGGACGGCACAGGAAGTGCGTTGCTCCGGGATCCAGTTATTGATGAGTTCAAACAGACAACAAGCAAAAACTGGATTCCCGCTTTGGCGGGAATGACGAGCATTAGCCTGGGGGCGCAAGCCCCCGGGCTTTATGCGTTGATGTGCCGCGAGACGGCAGACAGAAGATGTGATGTTTTGAAGTCCGGGACGATTCACCGAAAGACCTGTGTTTCGGCTTCGCTTCACGTCTTCTGTCTGACGCCTTCAAAGAATCGCCGAGCAAGCGCGCGGGCAGCCGTGTGCCGCTGCTTGGTCGGCGATTCCGAAGTTTCCTCCCCGGCCGGTCTTCCCCCCGGCCCATGACTATCCAAGGTGGTGCCCGCCATGTCGACAACCTACTCCTTCACCGAAAAGAAGCGCATCCGCAAGGGCTTCGGCAAATTGCCGGTCGTGCTCGGCGTGCCGCCGCTGCTCGCGATCCAGACCGACTCTTATCGCGAATTCCTGCAAGAGGGCGTTGACGTCAAGGCGCGCGCGGACCACGGCCTGCACGCCGCGCTCAAATCGGTGTTCCCGATCGTCAGCTACTCGGGCAACGCGGCGCTCGAATACGTCAGCTACCGCCTCGGCGAGCCGGCGTTCGACGAGCGCGAGTGCCGTTCGCGCGGTATGAGCTACGGTGCGCCGCTGCGCGTGCTCGTGCGCCTGGTCATCTACGACAAGGATTCGCCGGCGTCGAACAAGGCGATCAAGTACGTCAAGGAGCAGGAAGTCTACATGGGCGAATTGCCGCTCATGACCGACACCGGCACCTTCATCATCAACGGCACCGAGCGCGTCATCGTCTCGCAGCTGCACCGTTCGCCGGGCGTGTTCTTCGACCACGACCGCGGCAAGACGCACAGCTCGGGCAAGCTGCTCTATTCGGCGCGCATCATTCCCTACCGCGGCTCGTGGCTCGACTTCGAGTTCGACCCGAAGGACGCGCTGTTCACGCGTATCGACCGTCGCCGCAAGCTGCCGGTGACGCAGCTGCTGCGCGCGCTCGGCTACAACAACGAGGAAATCCTCGACATCTTCTTCGAGAAGAACGTCTTCCACCTCGACAAGAAGGAAGGCGCCAAGCTCGAGCTCGTCGCCGAACGCCTGCGCGGCGAAACGCTGAACTTCGACGTCAAGGCCGGCGACAAGGTCATCGTCGAGGCCGGCAAGCGCATCACCGCGCGTCACGTGCGCCTGCTGCAGGAAGCCAAGATCAAATCGCTCGAAGTGCCGGACGAGTACCTGATCGGCCGCATCCTCGCGCACGACATCGTCGACGCGAAGACGGGCGAGCTGCTCGCCGCGGCCAACGCCGAGATCGACGCCGCGCATCTGGCCAATTTCCGCAAGGCCGGCATCGACAAGATCGGCACGCTCTACGTGAACGATCTCGACCGCGGTCCGTACATCTCGAACACGCTGCGCATCGACGCGACCAAGACCCCGCTCGAGGCGCTGGTCGAAATCTACCGCATGATGCGTCCGGGCGAGCCGCCGACCAAGGAAGCGGCGCAGAACCTGTTCTTCAACCTGTTCTTCACCTTCGACCGCTACGACCTGTCGGCCGTGGGTCGCATGAAGTTCAACCGTCGCGTCGGCCGCAAGGAAATCCTCGGCCCTGGCGTGCTGTTCGACCAGAAGTACTTCGGCGAACTGAAGAGCGAAGAGGCGCAGGCGCTGGTCGCCTCGCAGGGTGAGCAGTCCGACATCCTCGACGTGCTGAAGGTGCTGATCGACATCAAGAACGGCCACGGCACGGTGGACGACATCGACCATCTCGGCAACCGCCGCGTGCGTTCGGTCGGCGAAATGGCGGAAAACACCTTCCGCATCGGTCTGGTGCGCGTGGAGCGCGCCGTGCGCGAGCGCCTGTCGCTGGCCGAGGCCGACGGCCTGACGCCGCAGGATCTGATCAACGCCAAGCCGGTCGCGGCGGCGGTGAAGGAATTCTTCGGCTCCTCGCAGCTGTCGCAGTTCATGGACCAGAACAATCCGCTGTCCGAGGTCACCCACAAGCGCCGCGTCTCGGCGCTCGGTCCGGGCGGCCTGACGCGCGAGCGCGCGGGCTTCGAAGTGCGCGACGTGCATCCGACCCATTATGGTCGCGTCTGCACGATCGAGACGCCGGAAGGTCCGAACATCGGCCTGATCAACTCGCTCGCCGTCTACGCCCGCACCAACTCGTACGGCTTCCTCGAAACGCCGTATCGCAAGGTCGTCAACGGCAAGGTCACCGACAAGACCGAATACCTGTCGGCGATCGAGGAAGGCGAATACGTGATCGCGCAGGCGAACTCGATCCTCAACAAGGATGCTTCGTTCGCCGAGGACTTCGTCGCCTGCCGCTACAAGGGCGAATCCGAAATGCACCACGGCGCCGACATCCAGTACATGGACGTCTCGCCGATGCAGACCGTGTCGGTCGCGGCCGCGCTGGTGCCGTTCCTCGAGCACGACGACGCGAACCGCGCGCTGATGGGCGCGAACATGCAGCGCCAGGCCGTGCCGACGCTGCGTTCGCAGACGCCGGTGGTCGGCACGGGCATCGAACGCCCGGTCGCGCGCGACTCGGGCGTCACCGCGGCTGCGCGCCGCGGCGGCGTGATCGACCAGGTCGACGCGGGCCGTATCGTCGTGCGCGTGCATGAAGACGAGATCGGCGAGAACGACGCCGGCGTCGACATCTACACGCTGACCAAGTACACGCGCTCGAACCAGAACACGAACCTCAACCAGCGTCCGCTCGTCAACGTCGGCGACATCGTCGCGAAGGGCGACGTGCTGGCCGACGGCTCGTCCACGGACCTCGGCGAGCTCGCGCTCGGCCAGACCATGCTGGTCGCGTTCATGCCGTGGAACGGCTACAACTTCGAAGACTCGATCCTG
>CBJLOV010000212.1:0-6997 GCA_966424745.1 uncultured bacterium | reverse complement strand
GCAGCGACGTGCACGCGCGCGAATCCCGCCGTGCGCGCGGCTTCGGCGAGGCGCAAGCTGCTGACGATGCATTCGCCCGCAACGAGCCGCGCAAACAACGACGTCGGCAGACCGCGCTGCAGATTGGCGAGAACCTCCGCGCTGGACAACAGGGTCAGCAGCGGCGCCGGCGCGTTCGCGAGCGCGGCGAAATGGCGCCGGCTCCAGTTCGGCGGCGTGCGCCGATATACGTGGATGGGTTGCACGCGCGCGCCGCGCGCGCGCAAGGTCGTCGCCAGCGCGTCGCGCCCGCCCGGCGCACCGATCAGGACGATGCGGCGTCGGGAGACGCGCGTCAGCTGCGGCATGGCGAGCAGACCTTCGCTGTCCTGGCGCTCATGCGGCCAGATCGCATCGCGAACGCCGCGGCGCGCCAAAGCCCGCGCCGTGGCGCGGCCGACGCTGCCGACCAGCGTCGACCGCGCGAAACGCAGCGTCGGCAGTACGGTGAATGCGTAACGCACGGCGTTTGGACTGATGAAGATCGCGATGTCGGCCGCGCGCGCCTCGCGCAGCGCGGCACGGGTGGCGGCCGCATTTTCCGTCGCACGCACGCCGACGCCGGGCAGCGACAGAGCAACGCCGCCGAGCGCTGCGATCCGCCGCTTGAGCGGCGCGGCCGAAGCCGACGGCCGCGTGACCACCACCGTCGCCCCCGCCAGCGGCGGCAAAGAAGAGTCGTGATTCCGTCGCGTGTCTGTCATCGTTCGTACTCTACTGAGGATTACGGAACCAGGACGATCGATTTTCCCGGAAAAGCAACCGGATTGACGACGGAACCACGAAGAGCACGGAGAAAAGCCGTGCGGATAAATAGATCAGAGATTTTGCTTTTCTTTCGTGTCCTGCGTGTCGACGTCCTTGGTCTTGCCTCGACTTCGGAGACATGCTTGATCGCCGTAGCGCACCTGCGCACACTACGCGCCCGTCACGTACTACCGCAACAATGAAACCCGTTCTCGATCTCGCGTTCGCGCACACCCATCTCGACTCCCTGCTCGCCGCGATTCCGCTGACGCGCACGATGCAAATCGCACTGCGCGACTACGACGGCGACTCGCTCACGCTCGCTGCGCCGCTGGAACCGAACGTCAACGACAAAGGCTGCGCGTTCGGCGGCAGCCTCGCCAGCGTGACCACGCTCGCCGGCTGGGGATTGATCGCGTTGAAGCTCAAATCGCTGGGCCTGGACTGCGAGATCTACGTGCAGGATTCGACGATCCGCTATCTCGCGCCGGTCTGGGGCGAACTCGTCGCCACCGCCACCCTGGCCGAGACGGATTCCTGGGACACCTTTCTCGCCGCGCTGACCACGCGCGGCCGCGGCCGTCTGCGCATCGACTGCCGCGTGCCGCTGGCCGACGGCGGCGACGCCTGCACGCTCGCCGCGCGATTCGTGGCGATCGGCGGCAAGCGCTGACTGCGCCAACGAATCTTGCCGGGCGGCCGCATTACAATGGCCGCCGTCTTATGCCGGAGATCGTCATGCTGCGCATGGTTGCCCTGCTGATTTCGCTGTGCCTCCTCGGCGGCTGCGCGACGCCGAACTCCAAGAACGACCTGCTCAACGCCACGCTGGAGAGCTACGCGGCGACGATCCGCTGGGGCAATTTCGAGGACGCGGCCGCGTTCATCGATCCCGACGTGCTGAAGGAGCATCCGCTGACCGGCCTCGATCTGCAGCGCTACCGGCAAGTGCGCGTCAGCGGCTACAACGCGCAGCCGCCGCGGCCGCTCGGCGACAACGAAGTCGGTCAGGTCGCCGAAATCGTGCTGGTCAACAACAACACACAGTCGGTGCGCAGCCTGCTCGACCGCCAGCGCTGGCGCTACGACGAGAAGAACAAGCGCTGGTGGCTGGCGACGGGCCTGCCCGACATCACCCAGCACTGATCGGTTGCGCAGCCGCATGCGCCTCCGCCCGCTCCGTCTGTTTTTCTGTGTGGTCTGCGTTTTCTCGCTGCCCGCCCCTGTCGTTCCGATTGCGGCAAACCCACCGGAGAATACCGGTATCGGCGCGCCGAGCACGCGCTATGCGCTGGCTGCTCCGGCCGCGCAATACCTCCTGCGCGCTCAAGCCGTGGACCGAGCGGCGGAACTCGCCGCCGACTCCGTCCGGCCGCGCTCGCAAGCGCCGCGCTATGCGGTGGAACGCCCAATCCATGCCCGTTACGTCCACGGCGAAGGGCTCGCCGGCGAATGGCGCGAGCTCGCCGACGGCATGGCCCTGTGGCGCATCCCGGTCGGCGCGGACAACGCGGTCAGCCTCGCGTTTGCTTTCGACCGCTTCTTCCTGCCGCCCGGCGCGCAGATGTACGTGCGCAACGAGACGCAAATGCTCGGGCCGTATACGGATGCCGACAACCCGCCGTCGCGCCGATTCGCCACGCCGCTGATCCGCGGCGATCACGCGACGATCGAAGTGCTGTTGCCGCAGTCGATGAAGTCGTTCCTTGAACTCGAACTCGCGAGCGTACACGCGGGCTATCGCGACATTCTCGCCCCCGCCTCCGTGCGCAATCCGGGAACCGGCAGCGGCGCCTGCAACGTCGACACGATCTGCCCGCAGGGCGATGCCTGGCGGCGCGAGATCAACGCGGCTTCGGTGCTCGTCTCCGGCGTCGTCTACTGCAGCGGTCAGCTCGTCAACAATACGCGCGCCGATCAGACCCCCCTCCTCGCCACCGCAGCGCATTGCTTCGGCACGCAGACGGCGGCGTCGAACCTCGTGGTCTACTGGAAATACGAAAGTCCGGTCTGCCGCCCGCCCGGTAGCGACGCCAGCGGATTGGCGGTGCCGACCAACAACACCATCGCGCAGACCGGAGGGGCGCAGCTGCTTGCGGTGCACGCGGATTCGGACTTCGCCCTGCTGCGCCTTAACGCCCCGCCGCCGGCGAGCGCCAACGTCTACTTCAACGGCTGGGATCGCGACGAATCGGCATTCGCCGGTGCGGTCGTCATCCATCACCCGCAGGCCGACGCCAAGCGGATCAGCTTCGCCGCAGACTCTGTCACCGTGAACGACGCTCCCACGGCCCAAGGCACCTACCACTGGCACGTGAATCGCTACGGCCTCGGCACGACCGAGGACGGCTCATCCGGGTCGGGCCTGCTCGACGGCAGCCATCGCCTGCGCGGCGTGCTCTCCAACGGAGACGCCTCCTGCTCCGACCCGAGCGGCGGCGACGACTACGGCCGGCTCGGCACCGCGTGGCAGGGCGGCGGCACGCCGGCGACGCGGATGGCCGACTGGCTCGGCCCCGCCGCAACCGGCGCCACCCGCATCGACGGTCTCGGCGCTTGCACGCTGTCCGACGTCACCCTGGACGTCAGCGCCAACCCCGCTCGCGCCGGCGACAAGATCATGCTGACGGCAAACGCGAGCGGCGGCAGCCCACCGTATACCTATGCCTTCGACGTCGACGGCGACGGCAACCCGGACAGCACCGATCCGACCCAGGCCGCGATTCCCGCGGTTTATCCGGGCGCGTGGTCCGGCAACGTCAGAGTGTGGGCCACCGACAGCGCCGGCTGCACGGGCACCGCGTCGAAAGCGCTGATCGTGCAGGCGCCCCGGATCGGGCCGGGAGCGAGCTTCGTGCCGCCGGCGCAATTGCTCTGCGGCGGATCCTCCGCAGCGATCAACCCCGGCCAGCGCTGGCGCGTGCCGGTGTCGTTGACCAACAGCGGCAGCATCGCTTCGCTGCCGGGCTATGCCGTTTTCGGCCAGGATCCGCAGACGGCCGACTTGGCGAAGCTCACACTCGAAACCCCGGCCGTCGCTGTGCCCGCGCTCGCGCCGGGGGAAAGCTTCGCGATTCATCTCGATTACGCGATCGACCCGACGGCCGCGTGCGGCGCGCCGGTGAAGATCGACCTGATCGGCGCCACCGACGGACGCAGTTTCACCGCGTCGTCGACCGTCGTGGTCGACGGCGCCGTCGCCGCCGAGTGCCAGGCCGTGACCGCCTGCCCCGCACAGACGTCGCCGCAGCGCCTCGATTCGGGCAGCTACTACGATCCCTTGCGCGGCGGCAACGGCATGACCGTCGCGGTCATTCCCCAGGCCGCGGGCGACCCGATTTTCTTCGGCGTCTGGTTCACCGGCGACACCGCGCGCCAGCCGACCTGGTACGTGACGCAGGCGATGCTGCAGGCCAATCAGTTCAGCGCGCCGCTGTACGTGGGGCAGCCCGGCGCGCAGGGAGGCTTGCCGGCGCGGCCGAGCGTGGTCGGCGGCGTGCAAATCACGCTCCTCGACGCGAACAAGTTCCTCTATAGCTGGAATCTCGGCGGCAAGACCGGCGGCACGCTGTTCGTGCCGGTGACCTCCGCCCCGTCCGAGATTCGCCTTTGGTTCAACCCGGGCCAAAGCGGCTGGGGTCTGTACGATCAGGTCGTGCAGCTTGCCGCGCCGCCCGCGCCGCCGCTGATGTTCAATCTGACGTATTTTTACGATGCCGCCGGCACGCCTCGATGGACGGTCGGCAACAACTCCGGTTACGCCGACGGCGCGGCCATCGGCGCGATCGCGCCGCGCCCGACCTGTCCCGGCTGTGTCTGGCTCGACCCCAACGCGGGCAAGCGCAACGCCGGCAGCCTGATCTACGCCGTCGACGGCAGCGCGATGCGGGTATCCACGAATCTGTTCCTGCCGGAAGCGATCTGGGGAGACTGGACGCGCGACCTCCTGCCGCTGACTCCCCTCTATCGGTCGCCCTGACTTTGCCTTGAGGGCGCGCTCTGACGGATAATCCGCGCCCGCAGGTCCCCATCGGCGCACGCCGCGCCCCATTCCAATGTCCGAAATCCTCCATCGCTTGCCGGAATTCGTCGGCAATCATCTCGTCCTCGCGATGCTGTTCCTGGTCCTGTTGGCGACCTTGATCGGCAACGAGTTCACGCGCCTGTTCCGCGGCTACCGCGAATTGACACCGGCCGCGCTGACCCAGCTCATCAATCGGGAAAGCCCGCTGCTCGTGGATCTTTCAATCCCGGGCGATTTCGAGAAAGCGCACATCCCCGGCGCGCGCAACGTGCAGATGAGCCAGTTCGATCCCGAAAACAAGGACTTGGCGCCGGTAAAGGATCGCCCGGTCGCGGTCTACTGCCGCGCCGGCACGACTTCGGCGCAGGCCGCGGCCAAGCTGGTCAAGGCCGGATTCAAGCAGGTGTTCTGGCTCGGCGGCGGCCTGGCCGCGTGGCGCGAAGCCAATCTGCCGGTCGCCAAGGGGCGCTGATCCGGCGCCGCAGCTCGCCAGTGCACGCGCACGCCGCGCGTGGGATAATCCGGCCCCTTTGGCTTTCAGACATCGGTCGCGACCGTCGCCGGTCGTGAAGATCGAAGCGGCCGCCCCGGCAACACTTTTCAATCTTCTTTTTCGGAGCAATCAAGATGGCAGAGAACACCCCCAACAACGGCAACGGCAACGCCGAGGTCGGCGCGCAACTGCAACTGCAGAAGGTCTACATCAAGGACGCTTCGTTCGAAGTGCCGTCCGCCCCGCAGATCTTCCAGGAGCAGGGCCAGCCGCAGGTGCAGCTCAACCTCGAGCACAAGGTCGGCTCGCTGGCCCAGGACGTGTACGAGGTGGTGCTCACGGTGACGGTGACCTGCAAGCTCGAAGAGAAGACCGCCTACCTCGCCGAAGTGCAGCAGGCCGGCGTGTTCAACGTGATCGGCTTCGACGATCCTTCGCGCGACGCCGTGCTCGCCACGTATTGCCCGAACGTGCTGTTCCCCTACGCGCGCCAGATCATCTCCGATCTGATCCAGAACGGCGGCTTCCCTCCGTTCCTGCTGCAGCCGATCAACTTCGACGCGCTCTACGCCGAGCAGCAGCGCCGCATGGTCGAAGGCCAGGGCTTGTCCGGCAACGCGTAAAACCCGCGCTTGCGCACAGCCCTGATCGCAACGATGGAAAAGCGGCCGACCGCGGCCGCGTTTCTCGATGAGCGATAACAAACCCACCGTCGCCGTACTCGGGGCGGGCTCGTGGGGCACGGCGCTCGCCGCCGTGCTCGCGCGCAACGGCGTGCCGACCACGCTGTGGGGCCGCGATGCGGAAGCGCTCGAAGCGATGCGCTCGAC
The DNA here is from genome assembly GCA_966424745.1 of uncultured bacterium. GTDB lineage: Bacteria > Pseudomonadota > Gammaproteobacteria > Xanthomonadales > Rhodanobacteraceae > Rudaea. The sequence goes on along the minus strand of CBJLOV010000212.1, from coordinate 864 downwards.
GCGACGCAACGCGTGCTATCTGCCGGAAATGGAATTGCCGGCGGCGCTGAATTACGAAGTCGACCTCGCCACCGCGGTACGCGGCGCACAGGTTCTGCTGATCGTGACTCCGAGCCACGCGTTCGCCGAGCTGATCGAACACATCGCGCACGACGTCGCGCCCGGCACCGGCATCGCCTGGGCGACCAAAGGCTTCGACCCGCGTTCCGGCCGCTTCCTCCACGAGATCGTCGGCGAACGTCTGCCCGGCGTGCCCGCCGCGATCGTCACCGGTCCTTCGTTTGCGCGCGAAGTCGCACAAGGCCTGCCCACGGCAGTGACCGTGCATTCGACGAGCGAAGCCTTCGCCCACACTGTCGCGCAGCTGCTGCACGGCACGCACTTCCGCGCCTACACCGGCAGCGACGTGGTCGGCGCCGAACTCGGCGGCGCGATGAAGAACGTGCTCGCCGTCGCGACCGGCGTGGCCGACGGCATGCAGCTCGGCCTCAACGCACGCGCCGGCCTGATCACGCGCGGCCTCAACGAAATGCTGCGCCTCGGCGCGGCGATCGGCGCGCGCGCGGAAACGCTGATGGGCCTCGCCGGCCTCGGCGACCTCGTGCTCACCTGCACCGGCGATCTTTCGCGCAACCGTCGCCTCGGCCTCGCGCTCGGACGCGGCACGAGCCTGAAGGACGCCGTCGCACAGATCGGCCAGGTCGTCGAGAGCATCGAGACCGTCGACACGGTGATGCGCCTTGCCAACCGGCACGGCATCGAGCTGCCGATCTCGCGCGGCGTGCAGCGCGTGCTGCACGAGGAAATCACGCCGACCGAGGGCATGCGCGAACTGCTCGCGCGCGAACGCAAGCCCGAGTATCC
>CBJLOV010000211.1:0-7006 GCA_966424745.1 uncultured bacterium | reverse complement strand
TGCCAAGTCACCGGCAAGCGCGCGCAATCCGGCAACAATGTGTCGCATGCCAACAACAAAACCCGGCGCCGCTGGCTGCCGAACCTGCACGAGCGCCGTTTCTGGGTGCCGAGCGAAAACCGTTGGGTGAAACTGCGCGTTTCCACCCAGGCCCTGCGTACGATCGACAAGAACGGCATTGAAACCGTGCTCGCCGAACTGCGCGGCCGCGGCGAAAAGATCTAAGGAGAACACGCAATGGCATCCAAGCGCGACAAAATCCGCCTCGTGTCTTCCGCGGGCACCGGTCACTTCTACACGACCGACAAGAACAAGAAGACCACGCCGGACAAGATGGAAATCAAGAAGTACGATCCGGTCGTGCGCAAGCACGTCGCTTACAAGGAAGCGAAGATCAAGTGACGTTTTGATCCGTGTGCCGCCCGCACACGGGTCGCAAAAAAACGTCATTCCGGACGCCGCGGAGCGGCGAAGCCGGAACTCAGTGCCTTAAGGTCACAGGCACGAAAGGAACCCGCCGCGAGGCGGGTTTTTTTTGCGCCTGATTGGCGTCGAAGCTCACCGCGGCTCTCGCTCTTGGCTGTCATTCCCGCATGCTTCTGGCGGGAATCCAGTGTCTTTGCTTTCGAGATTCCGACCGAGCAACAACAACAAGGCGCTGGATGACCAGCCCCCCGGCTGTTGAGAGCCCCGCCAAAAGCACGCGGGAATAACGAGCTATGGCATCAACCGAAGGTTGACCCCACTTTCGCCGGAATGACGAGCGGCAGCAACGTCAGCGTCGGGATTCCAGTTCCGGCTTCAATACCTTCCACACATTGTCGAGCACCCGCGGCTCGCCCTCCGCCTTCGGATGCAGGCCATCGTCCTGCATCAGCTCCGGATTCAGCGCCACGCCGTCGAGCAGGAACGGGACCAACGGCACATTGAATTCCTGGGCGAGACCCCGATACATCTCCCTTAGGCCGTCGCGGTATTGCGGCCCGTAGTTGATCGGCAGTTCGATGCCGAGCAGCGCGGAGCGCGCGCCGGAAGCGCGCACGGCGGCGAGGATGTTTTTCAGATTGGTGCGGATTTCGGCGAGCGGCAGTCCGCGCAGCCCGTCGTTGGCGCCGAGCTCGACGATCACGAGCCCGGGCCGATACTGGTCGAGCAGCTTGGGCAGGCGCGCGAGCCCGCCCGAGGTGGTTTCGCCGCTGATGCTGGCGTTGACGACTTCGCGTTGCGATCCCTGTTGGCGCAGGCGCTGTTCGAGCAGATGGACCCAGCCCGCTTCGGGCGCGATGCGATGGGCGGACGACAACGAATCACCGAGCACGAGTACCGGCGCGGCCGAGGCGGCCGGCGGTGCGGCGAAGGCAACCGCGGCGGCGATCGACAAGAATGCGGCGAGGAATGACTTGAACATGAGTGATGGCATGGCCCGGCAAATCGACGAGATCGTGATCCGAGCGGACAAGGTTAGCAAAAGCGTCGACGGCCCAGACGGTACGTTGACCATCCTCGACGGCGTCGGTTTCACGCTGGCGCGCGGCGACAGCCTCGCCATCGTCGGCGCGTCGGGCTCGGGCAAGACCACCTTGCTCGGCCTGCTTGCCGGGCTCGATCGTCCGAGCTCGGGCGAGATCGTGCTCGCAGGCGAGCGGCTCGGCGCGCTCGACGAGGAAGCGCGCGCGCGGCTGCGCCGCCGCCGCGTCGGCTTCGTGTTCCAGAGTTTTCATCTGCTGCCGGCGCTCAACGCCGAAGAGAACGTGATGCTGCCGCTCGAACTCGAAGGCCGCGGCGACGCGCGCGCACGTGCGGGAGAGGCGCTGACGCGTGTGGGGCTCGAGGCACGCAGGCACCACTACCCTGCGCAGTTGTCCGGCGGCGAGCAGCAGCGCGTGGCGCTCGCGCGCGCCTTCGTGCACGCGCCGGAAATCCTGTTCGCCGACGAGCCGACCGGCAATCTCGACGGGCACACCGGCGCGGCGATCAGCGATCTGCTGTTCGAACTCAACCGCGAGCACGGCACGACGCTGGTGCTCGTCACCCACGATGCGGCGCTGGCCGCGCGTTGCGCGCGCCGGCTCACCTTGAGCAGCGGATGCATCGTCGACGCGGAGGTCGCGAAGTGAGCGGCATCGGCTTCCCCTCTCCCATCGGGCGAGGGTGCCCCGAAGGGGCGGGTGAGGGTCCCGGGCACGGATGGCCTCGCCTCTCGGCCGAACCTTCATCCGGCGTTTATTGCTCACGCCATCCCCGATCAGACGCGTTTCGGGGACGAGTTCTTCTTCCGATGGAAGAAGGAAAAAGCAGATGAAACCGCTGACCTTCGCCGCGCGCAATCTGCGCCGTGAGTTCCTCCACGCCGAGCTCGCCACGCTGGCGCTGGCGCTCGTGCTCGCGGTCGCCGCGCTGACCGCGGTGGCGACGCTCGCCAGCCGCGTCGAGCATGCCCTGCTCGCCTCCGCGGCCGAGTTGATCGGCGGCGATCTTTCGATCAACGCCAGCCGCGCCTTGCCGCCGGCCTTGGTCGACGACGCCGGCAAGCGCCGGTTGCAGACGAGCCGCGTCGCCGATTTTCCGAGCGTGGTGTTCGCCGGCGAAGCGAGCCGGCTGGCCGACGTACGCGCCAGCGACGAGGCGTTTCCGCTGCGCGGCGTGCTCGCCGTGCGCGAAGCAGGCGGCGCCGAGCGCAGCGTGCATTCGCCGCCGCCGGGTTCGGTCTATGTCGAGCCCGCGGTGCTCGCCGCGCTGTCGGTGAAGGTCGGCGAGAAGATCCAGGTCGGCGGGCGCGATCTCCTGATTGCCGGCGAGATCACGCGCTCGCCCGACAGCGGAAGTCTGTTTCGCCTCGCGCCGCGCGTGATGATGTCGCTCGGCGATGCGCAATCGATCGGGCTGCTCGGTGCGGGCAGCCGTGCGCGTTATCGCCTGCTCGTCGCCGGCGCGGAAGACGCGGTGGCCGATTTCGCGCGCGCGGCGAAATCGCAATTGCCCGACGGCGCCGAGGTGGTGACGATCGCCGAAGCCCAGCAGAATCTCTCCGGCGCGTTCGAGCGCGGCAGCAGCTTCCTGCGTCTGGCGGCGCTGCTCGCGGCCCTGCTTTCCGGCATCGCCATCGCCCTCGCCGCGCAACGTTTCGCGCGGCGCAAGCGCGAGGAAGTCGCCCTGTTGCGCTGCCTGGGTTCGAGCCGCGGCGAGATTCTCGCCGCGCTGCTGCTCGAACTCGTTCTGCTGGCGTTGCCGGCCTGCGTGCTCGGGGTCGCGACGGGGCTGGGCTTGCAGCAGATCGTGTTCGCGTTCGCCGGCGACCTGCTGCCGGGCGTGGCGCCGCCGATTCCCTGGCAGCCCGCGCTGGCCGCGTTTGCCGTGGGCGTCGCCGTGCTGTTCGGTTTCGCCCTGCCGCCGCTGCTGCGCCTGCGCGACGTCGAGCCGATGCGCGTCTTCCGCCGCGACGACACGCGACGCGCCGGTCGTTTCGACGCGCTCTATCTGCTGCCCATCGCCGTCGCCGCCGCCTTGATCGCCATCGGTGCGGGCGATGCGCAGCTCGCACTGACCTTGTCGTTGGGTTTTGCCGGCGTCGCCGCGGTCAGCGTCGTACTCGGCATGGCGATGCTTCGACTCGTGCGCAGCGGCGGCGCGCTGTTGCCGGGCGCGCTGCGTTTTGGCCTTGCCAACCTGGCTCGGCGGCGCAGCCTGACCCTGCTGCAAGCCGGTGCGCTGGCACTGAGCTTGACCGCGTTCGCCGTGCTCGCCGTGGTCGGCCCGTCGCTGCTCGCGAACTGGCGCGCCGAATTGCCGGCCGATACGCCGAACTATTTCCTGATCAATCTGCAGGACGAGCAGCGCGTTGCGATGCAGGAACGTCTCGTCGCGCTCGGCGCGACCAACATCAATACGCTGCCGCTCGCCGTCGGCAAGTTCGTTGCGATCAACGGCAAGGCGCCGAAGGCGGAGGACTACCCCGACCGGCGCGCGGCGAGCTGGATCAACGGCGAAACGCGCCTGTCCTGGAGCGCGGCCCTGCCCGAGGCGAACCGGTTGCTCGAAGGACGCTGGTTCGACTCCGCGGACGCGCACGACGCCGGCCCCGCGGTGTCGGTCGACAAGATGTGGGTCGATATGTTTCACCTGAAGCTCGGCGACACGCTGACCCTGCGCGTCGGCGAGCGCGAGATCGTGGCGACGATCACCTCGATCCGCGGCGTGCGCTGGGACTCGTTCCGCGCCAATTTCTTCCTGATGCTCGACCCGCAAACCGGCGGCGAGCTCGCGCACAGTTACGTCGCCAGTTTCCATGCCCCGGCGGGCACGAAACTCGCCGCGCTGTCGCGCGACTTTCCGAACATCTCGTTGATCGATCTGAACCAGGTGCTCGACCGCGTGCGCGACATCGTCGGCCGCGTCAGCAGCGCGGTGACCTGGGTGCTCGGTTTCAGCCTTGCCGCGGGCGTCCTCGTGCTGCTTGCGGCGCTTGCCGCGACGGCCGACGAGCGGCGTTTCGAATCCGCGCTGCTGCGCACGCTCGGCGCGCATTCACGCCAGTTGAGCCTTGCCGTGCTCGGCGAGTTTGCGGCACTCGGCTTGATCGCGGGTGCCATCGCGGCGATCGGGGCGAGCGGGATCGGCATCGCCCTGGCGCAACGCGTCTTTCATTTCGGCCGCTACGCACCGCCGTTTGCGGCGCTGGCTCTCGTCGTCTTCGGCGCCGCCGCGCTCGTCGCGCTTGCCGGCTGGTTCGGCACGCGGCGCATTGCGCGCACGCCGCCGATTGCGGTGTTGCGGCAAGGCTAGAGCAGACTCGACCCCAATGAGACAAAACCACTCCAGCCCTTGATGTTCGGCTTTCAAGAGCAAAAGCAGGGCGCGATGAATCGCGCCCTTACGGGGCGATCGCACAACTCGTTGCTCACATAGATTCCAGGCGCTCAGTGCGAGCCATTCTTTTTCGAGCATTGCGCCACAGCTTTTTGTAGGGGCGCCATTTATGGCGCCCGGCTCTTGATCTTGCAGAACCCAAACGTGCGCGATGAATCGCGCAGTCGCGCACCGGCTTCCGTTCAACGCCGCAGCGCATTCTCCGCCTGGCCGCGCTCGTACTCGGCAAGGTGCGAAGCGACCTCGCGATAGTGCGCCACGAGGGCAGCGTCGCTCGGCATCGACTGCGCCAGCGCAACGAGTACCTGGCTGCGCTCGTAGTCGCCGCCAACTTTCGCCGCGGCATCGAGCACCGCATTGGCGCCGGCGGCGCCGAGCTTGCCGGTGTGGATCAGGGCGAGCAGCGCCTGGGCCCGTTCGTAGTCGCCGCCGATTTTCACAGCCGATTGCGCATAGGCCGGAGCGATCGCGTCCGGGTTCTGCGCGCGCAGGGCGATGGCGATCAACACCTGGCTGTGCTCGTAGTCGCCGCTCATCTTCGCGCTCGCCTGCAGCAGATTTGCGAGCTCGGCGTCGCTCAGGTCGCGGCGTGCCACGAGCGCGCGCAGAGTGCGGCTGCGCTCGTAGTCGCCGCCGATATGCGCGGCCACGTCGAGCCAGCTCGCACGCACCTGGGCGTTGTCGTCGAGCCTAGGCAAAATGCCGGTCAGGAGTTCGGCAAGCTCGTAGTCGCCGTGGATGTGCGAGGCCTGCTGCAGGAAGGTCGATTGTTGCGCCGCCTCGAGCTTCTGCTTGGCGAAGATTCGCGCCAAGGCCTGGTGCTTTTCGTAGTCGCCGCCGATGGCGCCGGCGAGTCGTATGCAACGATCGAGATCGGCTGCGGCGAGCGGTCCCTTGTCGACGAGCAGGCCGATGTACAGATTGCGCGCGTAGTCGCTGTGGATTTGGTCGATCTCGGCCAATACCGCGGCCGCACCGCCGCTCGCGTAGAGCCGCTGCACGCGCGCCTCGGCGCCGAGGCCGCTTTCGCGGATCAGGCTCGGCAACAGGGCGGCGAGCCAGGTTTGTCCGGCCGCGTCGAGCGGTTGTTCGTGGCGATCGACGAAGTAGCGGCGTTCGAGCTTGCCGTCGCGCTCGGCGAATTCGAGGCGGCGCGTCGTGCCGTCACGCGTTTCCTCCAGGCTCGCGCTGCCGCCGCCGCTCAGACTTGCGATGTCGCTGTCATCGGCAGTGAATTCGATCTTGCCGTTCGCGACGAGCGCAATGCGGTGACGATCGTCGTTGATCATCACGCGCATTTCGTGACTGAAATCGTTGCCGAAGATGGTCACGTTCGAATGGACTGCGCCCGGATCACCGGCGCTCTGCGGCGGCGAGGCGGGTGACGTTTGCGCCTGTGCGGTCGGATTGAGAAAGCCGATGGCTGGCAAACCGAAGGTGCAGGTAATCAACGCCGCCGCCATCGTCGAGCGCAGGAAAAAGCCGGGTTGAGTCGTCGACATGGGGGTTCCCTCGAGAAGATGGTCGATGCGTTGGATCAAGGTGGAGGCGCGCGCGGCCATCGCCGGGGTCAGCGCATAGATACGCGCGTCGACGTGGCGCTCGGCGCAGGCAACCAGGCACTCGGCGACGGCATGCGCATCGCCGGCGTCGTGCGCGGCGAAGGCATCGCAGGCCAGTTCGGCGAGCTCGTCGAGCCGACGTTGCGCAACGCCCGCGAACGGCAGAAACCAGAAGCACGCCCGCCAGGCGCCGACGGCGAGTTTCCATTGCGGATCGCGGCGCACGAGGTGGGCGAGTTCGTGGGCAAGCATCGCCTGCAGCTGACGCGGAGCCAGCGCGGCCGCCGCCCAGTCTGGGACGACGATGCGATGGCCGAATGCGAAAGGGCTGGCGATATCGGACAAAGTATACAAATCCGGCGCGCGCAGACCGGCGCGGCGCGCCAGCGCGGCCGGATCGAGATCCGCCGTTGGAATCAGCGGCACGGCGCGCGCCAACGTTCGTCGCAAGTGCGCCAGACCGAGACAAAGGCGCGCGAAGGCGATGGCCGCGCCGGCCAGCCACAGGATCAAGACGGCGGCCGGCAGCCACGGCATCGGTCGCGAGACGGCCGAGATCGGCGGGAGCGCAGAACACG
>CBJLOV010000210.1:0-7012 GCA_966424745.1 uncultured bacterium | reverse complement strand
GTGATGAAGAAGAAACGCAGTTCGTCCGCGACCGGCGCCAGGCGGGCGTGCAAGGCCGCGTCGGCGTGCAGGGTGACGTCGGCTTCGAGCGCCGCGCCGATTTCGCCGGCATTGCGCATGCCCTCGAGCAACTTGGCCGCCGCGGCGCGGATCGAGAGCAGGTCGTTCCAGAACGCGCGCTGCTCCGGTTTGCCTTGCGCGGCCGTCAGCCCGTCATAGAACGTTTCGAAAAACACCGAGGCATCGCGCTTGCCCGGAATCAGCGGCCAGATCTCTTCGGCGGTGAACGACAGAATCGGCGCGAGCCAGCGCACCATCGCCTCGACGATACGGTACATCGCGCTCTGCGCACTGCGGCGACCGAGGCTGTTCGTCTGCATCGTATACAGACGGTCTTTGGTGATGTCGAGATAGAGCGAACCCATCTCGTTCGTGCAGAAATTCTGCACGCGCTGCACGACTTCGGGGAAGTCGTAGCGCGCGTAGGCGGCAACGACCGCCTGCTGGGCGTCGTACGCCTGCTGGATCGCCCATTGGTCGAGCAGCAGGCTGTCCTCGACTTTCACCAGGTGCTGCGCCGGCTCGAAACCGGCGAGATTGCCGAGGAGGAAACGCGTCGTGTTGCGGATGCGGCGGTAGGCATCGGCGACGCGTTTGAGGATCTCGTCCGACAGCGCCATCTCGTTGCGGTAGTCGGCCGAGGCGATCCACAAGCGCAGGATATCGGCGCCATAGGTTTTCATCACGTCCTGCGGCTCGATGCCATTGCCGAGCGACTTCGACATCTTGCGGCCCTGCGCATCGACGGTGAAGCCATGCGTGAGCACCTCGTCGTAAGGCGCCTTGCCGTGCATCGCGACCGAGGTCAACAACGACGAATGGAACCAGCCGCGATGCTGATCCGAGCCTTCGAGGTACATGACCTTGTCGCCCGGCTTGCGCGCCAGTTCCGCCCGCTGGTCGAGCACGCAGTAGTGCGTCGTGCCCGAGTCGAACCAGACGTCGAGGATGTCGGTGACTTTCTCGTATCGATCGGCCTCGTCGCCGAGCAGTTCGCGCGGATCGAGCGCGTACCAGGCGTCGGCGCCGGCCTTCTCCACGCGCTGCGCGACCTGCTCCATCAGTTCGACGCTGCGCGGATGCGGCTCGTTCGTCGATTTGTCGACGAACAGCGCGATCGGCACACCCCAGGTGCGCTGGCGCGAGATGCACCAGTCCGGACGGCCGGCGATCATGCCGTAGATGCGTTCTTCACCCCACGTCGGGTACCAGTCGACGTCGTCGCGGATCGCCTTGAGCGCACCGGCGCGCAACCCGGCCGTTTCCATGCCGATGAACCACTGCGGCGTGGCGCGGAACACGACCGGCGTACGGTGGCGCCAGCAATGTGGGTAGCTGTGGGTGATCTTTTCCGCGGCGAGCAGCACGCCGCGTTCGCGCAGCAGGTCGACGATCGCGTCGTTCGCTTTCCAGATGAATTGGCCGGCGAACAGTTCCGTGTCGGGCGTATAGACGCCGTTCGGGCCGAGCGGATTGACTCCGGCAATGCCGTATTCGCGCGCGACCACGAAATCTTCCATGCCGTGGCTCGGCGCGGTGTGCACGGCACCGGTACCGTCGTCGGTGGTGACATGGTCGCCGACGATGAGCGTGATCTCGCGCGCGTAGAACGGGTGATGCAGTTTGATCAGATCGAGCCCGGCGCCGCGGATCCGACCGAGCGCCACGGGATTTGCCAGACCATAGCGCTTGCTCACTTTCTCGAGCAGCGCCTCGGCGACCACGAGCAGCACGCGACTGCCGTTGCGCGCCGGCCCTTCGATCAGCACGTATTCGATCTCCGGGCCGAGCGTGACCGCCACGCTGGCCGGCAGCGTCCACGGTGTCGTCGTCCAGATCGGCACGGCGACGATGTCGCCGTCGTTGACCGTGGCGCCGAACTTCGCCGCGAGCGCCTTCGGGTCGAACGCATCGTAGGCCACGTCGATCGCGGGCGACACCTTGTCCTGATACTCGATCTCGGCCTCGGCCAGCGCCGAGCCGCAGTCGAAGCACCAGTAGACCGGCTTTTCGCCGCGCACGAGATGCCCGTTCGCGATCACCTTCGCCAGCGCCCGGATTTCATCGGCCTCGAACTTGAAGTCCAAGGTACGGTACGGATTGCCCCAATCGCCGAGCACGCCGAGGCGCTTGAAATCGGCGCGCTGCAGGTCGATCTGCTTGGTCGCGTAGTCGCGGCAGAGCCTGCGGAATTCGGCGGCGTCGACCTTCTGGCCGACCTTGCCCACCTTCTTCTCGACCGCGACTTCGATCGGCAGGCCGTGGCAATCCCAGCCGGGCACGTAAGGCGAACGCAGGCCGGCGACCAGTTTGGACTTCACCACGATGTCCTTGAGGATTTTATTGACCGCATGGCCGAGATGGATGGCGCCGTTCGCGTACGGCGGGCCATCGTGCAGAATGAAGGCGTGCTCGCGTTCCGCCGTCTTCTTCTGGATCTCGCCATAAAGGTCGGATTTCTCCCACCCCGCAAGCATCGCCGGTTCGCGCTTGGCGAGGTCGGCCTTCATCGCGAAATCGGTCTGCGGAAGGTTGATCGTGGACTTGTAGTCGATGGACATGAAATCAGGGCTGAGGGCTGAGGGCTGAGGGCTGAGGGCGGGAGAGCTTAAATCCTCGACGGTCTGCTCGTCGGGGGCGGGTCAAATTCCAAGGATCTCGCGCGCCTGCGCAGCGTCGCGATCGATCTGCTTCACCATCGCGTCGAGGTCGGCGAATTTTTCCTCGTCGCGCAACTTTTCCACGAATTCCACTTGTATACGACGACCATAAAGATCGCCGTCGAAATCGAACAGATGCGACTCGAGCAACGGTTCGCGGCCGTTGACCGTGGGGCGCACGCCGAGACTTGCCACGCCGGGGCGTGCCTCGTCGCCGACGCCGTGGACCCGCACCGCAAAGATACCGTCCACCGGCGAGGTGCGCGAGCCGAGCCGCAGGTTCGCCGTCGGATAGCCGAGCTTGCGGCCGAGCTGCTGGCCGCGCACCACGTGCCCGCCGATCGTGAACGGTCGGCCGAGCCAGTGTGCGGCGAGCGCGAAACTGCCGCCGGCCAGCGCTTCGCGGATCGCCGAGCTCGATATGCGCTCGCCTTCGATCACCACCGGTTCGAGCGCGTGCGCTTCGAAACCGTACTCGTGCCCCAGGCGCCGCAGCAGGTCGACGTCGCCGCCGCGGGCATGGCCGAAACGGAACCCTTCGCCGACCCATACTTCGCGCGCGTCGAGCCGGCGTACCAGCACACGCTCGACGAATTCCTGCGCACTCATCGCCGCCAGCGTCGCATTGAAGCGCAGCAGCAGCGCGCGGTCGATTCCTGCCTGACGAAACTGCTCGATCTTTTCGCGCCGGTTCGACAACCGCGGCACCGGACGGCCGTGCGCGAAAAACTCGCGCGGCAACGGCTCGAAACTGACGGCGATCGAGTCGAGATTCCGCTCGCGCGCCCGCTCGCATACGCGCGCGAGCACCGCCCGATGGCCGAGATGCACGCCGTCGAATGCACCGATGCACACCACACTGCCGCGTGGCGCGAGGGACGCACCCGCGATGTCACGGAACAACATACGCATCGCCGGATTATAGTGAAAAGTGCGGCCAAACATGGCACTTCTCGATCTTCGTCATCGCAGACGACGACAAAAGTACCGAGGGCGGCGGTCGAATGACGCGCGCTTCCCGACTTTCGCAATCGCGGGCGAGCACACAGATCCGCTCCGTCGCAGCTCAATGCGCGCGCAGGTCGCGCAGGCGCAGGCCGCCGGCGTAGAGAACCGCGATGTAGACGCCCCCCGCCGCAGCGATGACGGCACCGAGCCGCCAGGCGCGCTCGGCGACACCCGCCGTGCTCCATTCCGGCCATATCGCCAAGCCGATGAGGATCACCGCCACCATCGATATGCACGCTGCCGCAAGGCGCAGCAAATGCCTGCCCCAGCCCGGCTCGCGCTTATAGATCGCCTCGCGGCGCAGGGCGCGCCAGAGCAGCAAGAGGTTCAGGTAACTCGCCAGACTGCTCGCAAGCGCAACGGCTACGTGCAGTCCGCGCACCTGGGCGATGCGGGCAAGCAACCCCTCCTCCTGCGCTTCGGCACCATGCCAGAGCAAGTACAGCGCGCCCACCAGGAGCACATTGAGCAGCATGTTTGCGATCATCGCGGCAATGCCGGCACGCACGGGCGTTTTCGTATCCTGGCGCGCATAAAACGCCGGCACGAGCACCTTGACCAAAGCGAAGGCCGGCAGACCGAAACTCAGCGCGGACAGGCTCAGGGCGACCATGTCCGCGTCGCCCGCGGTGAATTTGCCGTGCTGGAACAACGTCGCCACGATCGGCTTGCCGAGCAGGACGAGGCCGAGCATCGCCGGAATCGCGATCAGCAAGGTCGTGCGCAGCCCCCAGTCGAGCGCGCGCGAAAACCCGGCATGATCGGTGTTGACGTGATGGCGCGACAAGCTCGGCAGGATCACCGTACCGAGCGCCACGCCGAAAATGCCGAGCGGCAGTTCGAGCAGGCGGTCGCCCTGCTGCAGCCAGGTCTGCGAGCCGGTGATCAGCAGCGATGCGATCACCGTATCGAGCAGCAGATTCACCTGGGCGACCGAGGAGCCGAACAAGGTCGGAATCATCAGACGCATGATCCGCCGCACTTCGGGATGCGACCAGCCCCAGCTCGGCCGCGCCAGCAGATCGAGACGGCGCAACGCGGGAAACTGAAACAGCAGCTGCAGGACCCCGGCAAGGAAGATCGACCAGGCGAGCGCCTTGATCGGCACCTGGAAATACCGGCTCCACCACAGCGCGCCGGCGATCATGCATAAATTGAGGATTACCGGCGTCAGCGCCGGCAGGGCGAAGCGATGGAAGCTGTTGAGCACGCCGCCTGCGAGCGCGGTCAGCGAAACGAACAGCAGAAACGGAAAGGTGATGCGCAACAGATCGGAAGTCAGGCGCGCCTTCTCCGGCGTATCGAGCGCACCGAACGAGAACAGCGCGGCGATCCGATCCGAGCCGAGTACGCCGAGCGCGGTGACGATCAGCAGCACGCCGCCAAGCGTACCGGCGGTCTTCGCGACCAGCGCCTTCAACTCGGCGTGCGACCGCTTTTCCTTGACCTCGGTGAATACCGGCACGAAGGCGGTCGAGAACGAACCTTCGGCGAACAGCCGGCGCATGAAATTGGGGATGCGGAACGCGACCCAGAACGCATCGGTCATCCAGCTCACGCCGAACGCCGCACTGATCGACTGGTCGCGCACCAGCCCAAGGATGCGCGAGATGAGGGTCATCGCGCTGAATGAAAACATCGAGCGCAGGAGCGATGGAGTTTTCATGCGCAGAGAGCCTGGATTCGGGACTCGGAGCCCAGGACTCGGAAGCGGAATCCCCGGACCGGCATCTGGATGGCGCAACTGACGTGGCCGCACGGCCGCCCCTGAGGGAACGCGCGGCTTTGGCGAGTCCCGCGCCCCAAACCCCAACCCAAGTTGACGCAACGCTTCGCAGCGCTTACAATTTCGCCCCTTTTTCCGCCCCCGATTTTCATTCTTTTTTCTGGAGTCATCCTTTGGCCAATATCAAATCTGCGAAGAAGCGTGCGCGTCAGGCCGTCAAGCGCAACGCCCGCAATTCCAGCGCGCGCTCCGCGCTGCGCACCGCCGTCAAGAAGGTCGTCAATGCGATCGCGGCGAAAGACAAGACCGCCGCCGAGGCCGCCTACAAGGTCGCCGAGCCGATTCTCGACCGTGAATCGAGCCGCGGCCTGATCCACAAGAACAAAGCTGCGCGCCATAAGAGCCGCCTCTCGGCGCACATCAAGGCGCTGGCCTGAGCTTTCCGGTCGGGCGCTTACAAAACAGCCGGCTTCTGCCGGCTTTTTTGTTGCCGTTTTTAAGCCCTCCCCCTCAAGGGGAGGGCTGGGCGGGGACGGTGTTGCTCGCGCGGCTCGTTCCTGCGAAAACCATCCCCACCTAGATCCCCCCCTTGAGGGGGAGGACTTCAAAGCCAAATCCGAAGCGACAACCCGCTTCACGCGTCCTCGCTCCGCGACTCCTCCGCGGCCTCGGCGCGCAGCCGGTCGAAGAAATCCTGGATCTTCAGCGCTACCGGCCAGGTACCCTCGCGCGCGATTGCGGAGACGAGAAACCAGGGCTGTTTCCACTTGAGTTTGCGCACGAGCGCCTTGGCAAGCTTCTGCCGCTCTTCCTCGGGCACAAGATCGGCCTTGTTGAACACGAGCCAGCGCGGGCGTTCGAGCAGCTCTTCGTCGAATTTCTCCAACTCGGCCTCGATCGCGCGCACCTGCGCGGCCGGGTCGATCTCGCCGTCGAGCGGCGCGATGTCGACCAGATGCAGGAGCAGCCGCGTGCGCGAAACGTGCTTGAGGAACTGGACGCCCAGGCCCGCGCCTTCCGCGGCGCCCTCGATCAGGCCGGGGATATCGGCGATCACGAAACTCTGATCGGTACCGATGCGCACGACGCCCAGATGCGGCTGCAGCGTCGTGAACGGATAGTCCGCCACGCGCGGCGTCGCCGCCGAAACGGCGCGGATGAAGGTCGACTTGCCGGCATTCGGGAAACCGAGCAAGCCGACGTCGGCAAGCACCTTCAGCTCCAGGCGCAGATCGCGCGTTTCGCCTTCCGTGCCCGGCGTCGCCTTGCGCGGCGCCCGGTTGGTCGAACTCTTGAAGTTGACATTGCCGGCGCCGCCGCGACCACCCTGCGCGACCTTGAGAACCTGACCGTGGTGGGTCAGGTCGCCGATCACCTCGTCCGTGTCGACATTGACGATGGCGGTGCCAACCGGCACGCGGATGATCTTGTCCTCGCCCGCCTTGCCGGCCATCTGCCGACCCATGCCGTTCTCGCCGCGCTGCGCGCGAAACACGCGCTCGTGACGGAAATCGATCAAGGTGTTGAGCCCCTCGTCGGCGACGAGAAACACACTGCC
>CBJLOV010000209.1:0-7086 GCA_966424745.1 uncultured bacterium | reverse complement strand
CTAGGGCGCATTCGATTTAGATGTGAACGCACAGAGCGCCCCCTTCCGCCCCTTCGGGGCACCTTCCCCCGCGCCTCGCGGGGGAAGGAAAAAGTGCTGTCCCCGCGCTGCGCGCAGGGGAAGGAAAGCTTTGCTTCCCCCGCTTGCGGGGGAAGCTGCCCGAAGGGCTGAAGGGGGAGAGCTTTGTAAGAGCCTGTTCACGATCTTCCCGCAAGGTGAGTGGGCAGACGCCGCACTTCTCCTTCCCCTTCAAGGGGAAGGCCGGGATGGGGATGGTGTGTGCGAAATGCGCAGCGCGTTGACACCATCCCCACCCAACCCTCCCCTTGAAGGGGAGGGCTTTAAGCGCCCCCACCGGTGTTTCCTCCAGATCGTAAACAGGCTGTAAGCGACTGAATCAAAAATGCTCTAACGCGAGCTTCAACCATCGAGCGTATCCAGATGGGACGCCGGAGGCTCACATTTGATCAATATTTATACGCGCGGACACTACCACTTTGGTTTTCACACAGCCGCGCCCCCTTTGCCGACGTTGGCAATCGTCAGCTTTCCGTCGCTCGCGCGGTAGCACCCTCACCGCGCCCGATGTCTTTCATCGTATCGGTGAGCAACGACGCTTCCAGTTTCGCGATCGGCAACGCCGCGAAGGCCGAGATGCGATTCCTCAGGTATCGGAACGCCGTCGCGAAAGCGGCGAGCTTTTCCCAATGTGTGCCCTCGGCTGAGGCAGGATCTTCGATACCCCAATGTGCCCTGATCGGGTGTCCGGGCCAGATCGGGCAGGTCTCGCCGGCAGCGTTGTCGCAAACCGTGATGACGAAATCCATCTTCGGTGCATTGTCCGCCTCGAACTCTTCCCATTTCTTTGAGCGGAGTCCATCCGTCGGATAACCCATTTTCTTAAGCGTCTCGACCGCAAGCGGGTTGATGTCTCCCTTCGGCTGACTTCCTGCGGAGAATGCCTTGAAGCGGCCGGCACCGTCCTTGTTGAGAATGCCTTCGGCCATGATCGATCGAGCCGAATTGCCGGTGCACAGGAAAAGAACGTTGAAAACTCTATCGCTCATGACTGAACTCCGGAATTGGTGGACGTCTCATCCTTGGGCTGCTCGCCCGGCTTGCGCGGATTCGTCGCGTGGAGGACGACGCCGACAAGCGCGACGGCTGTAGCTTGGGCAGCGATGAATCCCGGCACATCGGCAGCACGGATTCCCGCGAATGTGTTGGTCAGCGATCGCGCGATGGTGACGGCGGGGTTGGCAAACGATGTCGATGCAGTGAACCAGTACGCTGCCGTGATATAGCACGCGACGAGCGCGGGTACCGCCTTCGCATTGGCACGCAGACCAAGCAGAATCGTCGCGAGCAAGCCGCCGGTTGCGACAGTCTCGCTGATCCATTGTCCGATACCTGTGCGCACTTTCTCGCTGGCTTGCAGCACCTGCAAGTCGAACATCGCATGCGCGATCCAGACGCCGATGCCGGCACCAGCAATCTGGGCAATGACATAGGTGCCGAATTTCGATGCGGAGATGTCGCCACGCCGCCAGAATGTCGCCGATACCGCGGGATTGAAATGGGCACCGGAGATCGGTCCGAGAATCGAGATGAGTACGTAGAGGCCTGCGCCGGTCGCTAAAGAATTGGCGAGCAGTGCAACCGCCGCGTTTCCGGCATCAAGCCGCTCGCCCATGACGCCGGAACCCACGACGATGGCGAGCAGCGCGGCCGTGCCGATGAACTCGGCGAGAACCGCGAAGCGATCGTTGTCTTGCGTCACGGGACACCTCCGTTAAGCATCTTGCGCATGCACACGGCGTTTGCCGGACAAAGCGTGGAGAATTCCGAAGACTGCTGCACGGCAGCGGGCATGTCTATGCGCTGGATGAATTCGTATCCGAACCGGCGGAAGAAGGTGTCGGCGGTTGTGGTCAGAAGGCACAGCGAATTAAGTCCCGTGACGTACGCATGGTTCTCGATTTCACTTACCAACGATTCGCCGACACCTTGACCACGCGCTTGTGGCGCGACGACGAGCGAGCGCAGCAGACCGTCCGACTCGTAGCGCTCAATACCGACTGCAGCAATCGCTAACGCTCCATCCTCGGCAATACGAAAGTCGCCTGGCTGAAAAACCGCTCGATCGAGCATCGGCAGCTTGGCCGAGGCCAGCAGTTCGTCGATCACCAGCTCATCCGCGCGCGTTGCTATACGGATCAGCATGCTCAGCAACCGCCCAAGCAGCATGACGCCGCGGCAATCGACTTCGCGGGAGTCTCCGCAACGCAGCAGGCACTTTGTTTCTTCGCCTGTTCGCTGTTCTCGCCGTAGACTGGAATTGCGCCAAGAGAGTGGAAGGTCTCCCAGGCCACACCTTGCGGATCGGTGATCCAATACTTGTCCGACTTCGCGTAACAGCATTGCGCGCCGACTTCTTCGAGCATCGTGCTATCGGCGCACTCAAGCTGATCGCGTATCTCGGCGAGTTCTTCGGCCGAGTCGACCTGTAGACCGAGGTGATTTACACCGAACTTTTCGGTGCGCTTTGAAACCGCAAAATTGATACGCGGATCATCGAGCATCCACTTCGCATAGTCTGGCTTGCGAACCGTGGGTTGAACGCCGAACAGCGTCGAGTAGAAGCCGATGCTCTGGTCGAGATCGGCGACGGCAACATGCACGTGGAAGCGTTTCATACGGAAATCCTCTTACGGGTCGTCTTCGCGGTGGTCTTCGTCGGGGTGCAGGAAGGGCCGCACATCTCCGGCCTGCCGCCGCAGCAGTTCTCTGTCAGGTAGGCGATGAGGCCGTTCATCGTCTCAAAGTTCGCGCTGTACCAGATGAAGCGGCCTTCCTGTCTGCTGACGAGCAGCGTTGCGTGCGTCAGCTCTTTGAGGTGAAAAGAGAGAGTGGCCGCGGGAAGGCCAAGAGCTTCAGCAATCGGGCCAACCGAGGAGCCCTCCGGACCTGCTTCGACGAGGTAGCGGAAGATAGCGAGACGGCTTTCTTGGGCGAGCGCCGCCAATGCGGCAAGTGCATCTTGTGTTTTCATATTTCCAGTATTATCGAAATGAAGCGGCGTATCAACCGGATTTGAGCGGCAGGTTTGGCTGCTCGGCCCGAGGTCTTGGTAGACCGGTCCTGGCCGGAAGCGGCGGCCCCGGCAGCTCGACCGAATCCCATGTCGATCTCGGACGCTGGCGTGCGCGCGGTTGAGCGTTGCAGTCGTGCGGGTTGCGCCGGCGCTTCTACAGCGCGCGCCCGCAGGCTTGCGAAGGCAGGCTGAAGGCGGGGTTGCTCAGAAAGTCCTGGTCGGTCAGCTCGTCGAGAAAGGCTTCGAGAGCATGCAGCGTCTGCGCCGGGTAGGTGAAGCCGTGGCGAGCGATCGCCGTGGCCGCGGTCGGCTCCGAGCCGTCGTGCCAATAGGGTGCGGTCACCGCCAGATTTCGCAGCGAAGGAGTGCGGAATTTGCCGCGGTCCGCGTCGCGCGCGGTCGTCTCGAAAAGACCTTGGTCCGCCGCCTTGGTATCGACGGGATCCAGGCGGTGATAGGAAAGGTCGGTGAAGAGGTTGCCCGCATGGCATGCCGCGCAATCGCGGCGGAACACCTCGAGACCGGCCTGCGCCTGCGCCGACAATGCGCCGCGGTCGTAGGCGCTGCGGTAAGACGCCAGTGTGCGCTCGAAGCCGGCGATGGCGCGGGCGACATTGGCGAAGACGATCGGATCGGCGGCGCCGGGAAACGCCTCGGCGAACATGCGGCGGTAGCAGGAATCGCGCGCCAGCCGCCTGGGGATCTCCGCTTCACGCCCCGCCATGCCCATTTCGACGGGATGCGTGCCGAACACGGGGACGGATACCTGCGCCTCCAGCGTCGCCTGGCGCGGATCGGCCCAGGTCAGCGGCGAGAAATCGCCGACGTTGGCCAGGCCCGGCACGTTGCGGCGTCCGGGTTCGTCGGTCACGCCGGGATGCACGCGGTTGCCGTCGCTGAAACCATGCCGTTGTTCGTGGCAAGTGGCGCAGGACAGGGTGCCATCGCGCGAGAGATCCGCGTCGTAGAACAAACGCCGCCCGAGTTCTATGCGGGCCGCCGCCGCCGCGGCGCCGTCGGCAGCGGGCGATCGCGCCCCGCCGAAGCCCGCGCCGCTCAGCGCGAGCGCGGCCAGCGCGATCGAAGCACGGCGAAATCTCATTTCATCGGCACGGCCAGGACCGTGATCTGCGGCGTACCGTTGGCGGAAATCTGGACGGTGTAGCGACCCGGGGCCACGACGAAATCCACCATCTTGCGGATGCCGGTGCAGTCGGGTCCATGGCCGTGGGCGGTCGAACGCAACGCGCCGTTCTTGCCCACCACGTCAAGCCATGCGGCCGTGCTCAGGGCGATGCGATACGTGCCGGCCTGCGGCACGTCGAGCGCGAGCAGGCCGCCGTAGCTGACCGAGCCGCCGGGTTTTTCCGGGCGCAGGGCGTAGTGCACATCGGGCGTGGAAAGCAACGTCACGTTCGCGGCCCTGCCTATGGACAAGGCGGCGGCCGCGGCGGTTTCGCTGCCGGCTTTGACCGCAACCGGGCTCGTCCACGGAGCCAGTTCTCCCGACGGCGCAACGTTTGCGCTGCACGCCGGCTTCGCGGACGGCATTTCTTCGGCGGCCGACGCGCCGCCGGCCGCGATCGTCAGCATGATCCACACGATGCCACGGTACATAGGTTTGCTCCTCGCTCAGAAGGTTTTGCCGATTTCGCAGAAGAAGGTACGGCCCGGTTCCGGGAAGCCTTCCTGGTAGGCGTACAGACGATCGAACGCGTTGCGCACGCCGAAACTCAAGTCGAACCGGTTCGACAACGGACCGCGAACGATCGCGTCGACGCGGGTGAATCCGCCGGCGATGCGCTTCGCGTCGCTCGTGGTGTAGCGCCGCGTTTCGGTATCGGTCGACACGATCGCATTCCATTGCGGCGCAAACGCGTAGTCGAGCGAGACGAACCGCTTTTCGCGCGGCGTATCCGTCAGGCGCACGGCGGGCTGTGAAATGTTCTTGCGGTCGAGATAGGTGTAGTTGGCTTGCAGCGTGAGGTCCGCGCCGATCGCATAACTTCCCGCCAGCTCGACGCCCCGGTTGCGCGCCTCGCCGACGTTCTGATTCTGAATGCAGGGCGGCGAGGCGCAGGCCGTCGGGGCGACGGCGACGGCCTGGATCGCGTCCTGCAGTTTGCCTTCGAACAGCGCGGCTTGATAGCGGATCGCGCCGGCCGCGCCTTTCACGCCGATCTCGACGTTGTCGCTTTCCTCCTGCTTCAATGCGGGATTCGGGATCGCCGTGCCGAGCCGATACGAGTAACGATCCTTGATCGTCGGAAAGCGCGTCTTGCGGCTGATGCCGCCGTAGAACTGCACGTCGGGCGACCACTGCAACGTCGCCGCGAACTGGCCGTTGAAAGCGGTGTCGTCGTGTACGGCGAACGGGACGACCCGGTCGGGCGCAATCAGATTGTCCGCGCGCTGACCTTGCTGCCGGTTCCACGAGACGCCGGGCGTCAGCGTCCAGCGCGCGTCGGGCCGCCATTCGTGCTCGATGCCGGCCGAGAACGTGCGGTCCTTGAAAAGCTCCCACGGCGCGCCGACGGCATCGTTCTCGCGGTGGAAATCCTGTTTGGCGTGCACGGCGACGCGCGTCGTCTGGCTTTCCGACCACGGCTGCTCGAAATCGGCACCGGCGCCGTAGGTGTGGTCGTCGTACTTGCTCTTGAACGCGTACGGCCGCTTGATCGTCGCGTAGGTGGCGTCGTCGTAGGAGTCGAGCTCGTTTTGGAACGTGTCGTAGTAGGCGCGCACGCGCAAGGTCGCCGCATCGCCGATTCGCGTGCGCGTGATCAGGTAGGCGCCGTCCTTGTCCCAATACGGCCAGCGCCAGAATCGCGCGGCCACGCCGGGCGCGCTGCCCGCGTAGGGCGGCGTCTGCTTGGCGTCGCGGATGCGGTAGATGCCGAGCGCGTATTCGTCGGTCGCATTCGGCGTCCAGCCGAGCTTGGCCGAGAGATTCAGATCGCGGCCGGCCGAATTGGCGCGATGCGAATCGAGTTGATTCTTCGAGTACGGATAGCCGCTCGACAGGATGTAGTAGTCGGCGTCCTCCCATGACGCCGTCGCCTGCGCATACCACGTGCCCTGATTCGTGCCGACGCGGCCGCCCGCGCGATACGCGGGCAGCTTGCCCGAACGGTCGACGTCGAAACCGGCGTAGGCGCGGCCTTCAAGCGCCGCCTGCGGGCGCCGGCTGACGAGGTTGATGCTGCCGCCGAGGGCGTTCGGCCCGTACAGCACCGAGGTCAGGCCTTTCGTCACGACGATCTGCGAAAGATCTTCCACGCCCAGCCGGGCGAGATCGAGATTGCCGTCGTAAGGCACGTAGACCGGTACGCCGTCGACGTAAAGCGTGACTTCGCGCGAGTCGAAGCCGCGCAGGTTGATCAGCGTATCGCGGCGTTGGCCGACGTTCTGGCGCGAGACGCCGGGCAGGAGATCGAGCGCCTCGGCGACATTGCGCCGATCGAAGCTCTGGATCGTATCGATGCTTACGACCTCTGCCCCTGCAGGCAGCGGAGCGGGATTTGCGCCGACGACTTCGACCACGCCGAGCGGCGTCGCCGCCGTTTCCGTTGCGGTCGGGTCCGCCGCCAACGCGGCGGCCGCATGCGCGAGACCGATCGCGGAAATTCCGAAGAGTTTTTTCATGAATTGAGCTTGGTGCGGCAGGCGATCGATATATTCATATGAATATATCGATCACGCTGGTTCTGCCGCAACCGTGCCGAGCACGCCCTCTATTGGTCCGAAGGAAGTACGGCGAGGTCGCCGTGTCTGATCCCGTGTCTTGGCTCTTGATTCTGCTCTGACCGCATCCGTCCGGCTTTCCGCGCGCTGCAGGTGCGCAAGCCCGTAGGGCGGGAGAAGCGAAGCGTATCCCGCCTTCTTGCTGGATACGGCCGCGGCGGGATGCGCCGCTGCGCGGCTTCTCCCGCCCTACGCTCCGACCGCGTCCATCCGGTTTTCCGCGCACTGCGGGTGCGCAAGCCCGTAGG
>CBJLOV010000208.1:0-7102 GCA_966424745.1 uncultured bacterium | reverse complement strand
GAGCTCTTTCGAAAAATGGCTCTATCCGCACTGATCCGCGTTCTTGGCTCTTATCCGCGTTCATCCGAGTCCAAAAGCTTCTGCTCTTTCCGCCCCCGTTCAACACTTCTCCCGACCGTCCGCACCGGCCCGGTCGAGCCGCGTATCCTGAGTTCGTACGGAATCTGCACGAGGCGTGCGGGCTCCGGATCGCGAATCGAGAGCAGCACCTGCTCGGTGGCGATGCGGCCCATCTCGCGGCACGGCTGGTGCACCGTGGTCAGGCTCGGCCAGACCTGCGCCGAGGCGGGTGTGTCGTCGAAGCCGCAGATCGACAGATCGCGCGGAATGGACAGATTGCGCTCGAACGCTTCGTGCATGGCGCCGCAGGCCGAATCGTCGTTGGCGGCGAAGATCGCGGTCGGCGGATCGGGCAGGTCGAGCAGCCGCTTCGCCGCCGCAATGCCGGAATCGAAGGAAAAATCGCCCTCCGCGACAAGCGCGTCGTCGTATTCGATGCCGGCCTTGCGCAAGCCGTCCTTGTAGCCGGCCAGGCGCCATGCGCGCGCGCCGTGGTCGTCGCGCCCGGCGATGTGCCCTATGCGCCGGTGACCGAGCGCGACGAGATGTTCCACCATCTGCGCCGCGGCCCTGCGCTCGTCGAGGTTCACCCCGATGCGGACGCGGCGCGATTTCGCCGAAATCGCCGAGTAGCGCACGCCCAGCTCTTCGAGGCGCTGCAGCACTTTGCCGTCTTCGGCGATCGGCGGGGTCAGCACGAGCGCGTCGGGGCGATGCTGGGCGACGAAATCCTCGATCGCCGCGACCGGATCGGCGGACAGGTCCAGCGGCCGCAGCATGGCGTTGTAGTGCGTGTTTTCGCAGGCCTGCAGCACGCCGACGATGAGTTCCATGATGTAGCTTGATCCCGCGTGCGGGTTGTCGAACAGCAGCGCGACGAGATAGGAACGATTGCCGGCCAGACTGCGCGCGGACGGATTGGGCCGGTAATTCAGTTCCTTCGCCGCCGCTTCGACCCTGAGCCGCACCTTCTCGCTGACGTTCGGCTGGCGGTTGAAGACGCGCGACACGGTCTTCGTGGAAACGCCGGCCTTCGACGCGACGTCTTCGATACGGGCTGGCATTTACGCGGACTCTCCCTGCCTTGCGACGACGATTGTCATCGCTGTCATGCTACACGCAGGCCGAAGACGAGTGAACTCGCCGCAAGCGCGCACGCAGCGCGCCCGCCGTCCCCGCGCGGATATTCGTTTCATCCCGCCCGCACCGCTTCGCGCCGCGGCGCCGATGCGCACAGGCGTTCGACCAGCGCGCGGTGATCGGGCAGGTCGTTCACCGCGTGCGCCGCCATTGCCCGGATCATCTCGAACTCGCGGCGGGCGGCCTCGGCGTGCGGATACATCGCCCGCATCGGCGCGAGATCGGTCCGGAACTCCATGCCGTAGAGGATGTACTGCCAGCTCGCCGGCAGGAACATCTCGGTGTCGGCGAGGAAGTCGAGCCGATGCGGCGGACGGCAACGCCACATCGCCAGGCGGTCCTTCAAGCTGTCGGGCACGCTGGCCGGATCGGTGTTGTCGAGCCAGAACGTCGAGTCGCGCCGCCGGCTCAGGCAGTAGTGCATTTTGACGAAGTCGAAAATGCGCTCGTAGCGCGCCGACATCGAGTCGTTGAACAACCGGGCGACGCGCGTCATCTCGCCGTCGGACGGCAGCAGATGCGCGATCAGATACGCGGCGATCTCGATCAGGCCGATGCCGGTCGATTCGAGCGGTTCGACAAAGCCGGCCGCAAGACCGACCGCCACGCAGTTCTTCACCCACTGCAGCGGGCGATGACCGGCTTCGAACTTGAGTACGCGCGCATTGAGACCGTCCGCGGCCGGACCGATGTAGTCGCGCAGCACCTGCTCGGCGCGTGCATCGTCGGTGTGCCGCGTCGAGTAGACGTAGCCGACGCCGCGGCGCGTGTGCAGGCCGATGTCCCAGGTCCAGCCCGCTTCGTGCGCGGTCGAGATCGTGACCGCGGGAATCGGCGTGTCGGCGCGCGCGTACGGCACCTGGATCGCCACGGCGCGGTCCACGAACAAGGTGTCCCTCGCGCTGCGAAACGGCGAGCCGAGCGCTCGGCCGATCAGGGCGGCGCGGAAGCCGGTGCAGTCGACATACAAATCCGCTTCGAGCGCGCCGGCCTCGCGCGTGTTCACGCGCGCGAGCGCGCCGCTCTCGTCGACGTCGACGCTGTCGACCGTCGCGATCGTGTGCTCCACGCCGAGACTACGCCCGTGTTCGGCAAGCAGCCCGGCGAATTGCGCCGCGTCGAAATGGTAGGCGTAATTGAGCCGCCCCTGATATGGCGCGTCGCCGTACCGTTTCGGTCCGCGCGACGCTTCGACGACGCGCTGCTGCAAGGTCGCGCTTTCGGCGAACGACGCGCCGGGCGCCGCCATTCCGAGCAGCCAATACGGCAACAGCTCCGGCGAATCGCCGCGTTGGCTCGGCAGGCTGAACGGATGGAAGTAATGGCGGCGCGCGCCGGCGTTCGCATCTTCGCCGGGCGTGCGCACCCAGTCCGCGAACTTGATGCCTTGTTTGAACGTCGCCGTCGCGCCGCGCAGGAATCGGGCTTCGTCGAGTCCGATGGCGGACAGCGTCCCGCGGATCGACGGAAACGTCCCTTCGCCGACGCCGAGAATGCCGATATCGGCCGACTCCACCAATCCGATGCGCACGCCTTCGGGGTGCGCCGCATTGAGCACGCGCGCCAAGTAGTTGGCGGTCAGCCATCCCGCGGTGCCGCCGCCGACGATCAGAATCTTGCGCAGTGCCGGCATAGCCGTTTCCGTTTTGGTTCTTGTCCGGACGTTTGCCAGAAACGCGATATGGCTGGCAAGCGCCGTCCCTCCCAGCGTTAGATTAACCCAATTGTCAGCGCTGTCAATTTTCAATTGACAGCGCTGACAATTTGCAGTATCTCTTGCCGCGTTCCGTATCAGACCGGCCATCGAAGCCGGCGAACGGCACCATCAAAATCCTCAGGAGGGAGACCCATGAACCACCGTTCGACCGTCGCGCGCACGCCGATGCGCGGCGCCCGGAACTTGCCGTTCGCCGCTTCCCACTTCACCGTATTTCAACCCGCGCGGACCGTGCTCTGCGGCGCGATCCTCGCCGTGCTCGCCGCCGCGCAGGCGCATGCCGCACCGGCCGAAGATGCCGCCGACCCGAAAGCGGTGAAACCGCAATCGCTCGACACCGTGCAGGTCACCGCGACCAAGCGCACGACGCCGCTGCAGAAAACCTCGGTGGCGATCACCGCGATTTCGCCCGACACCATCGAGAAGGAACGCGTCAACACCGTCACCGACATCGTCAAGCTCGTGCCCGGCTTCGCCGCGACCACGCAGGGCGACCACGGCGTCGTCACCCTGACCCTGCGCGGCGTCGGCAACGACTCGGCCAAGACCGAATACGCCGATCCCGAAGTCGCCCTGTTCGTCGACGGCGTCTATACGCCGCGCGCGGAAGCGGCGGCCGGCCTGCTGCTCGATCTGCAGTCGGCCGAGGTACTGCGCGGACCGCAGGGCACGCTGTGGGGACGCAACTCGACCGTCGGCGCGGTGAATTTCCAGACGGCCAAGCCCGAGTTCGGCAATTTCTACGGCTACGCCCAGTTCGAAGCGGGCGACTACGCGCACCTCGGCCTGCGTGCCGCGGTCAACGTGCCGGTGAGCGAAACCTTCGCTTTCCGCGTCGCCGTCGCCCAGCAGCAGCACGACGGTTACGTCGACTATCAGAATCCGAACGGCCAGCTGCCTTCGGTCGCCGATCAGCAGAAGGCCTATCTCGCCTCGGGCGGCACGCTCGCCTCGTTCAAGCCGATCGACCCGAACATCTACGTGAGCGGCGGGCCGAAATACAACGCGCAGGACCAGAGCGCGGCGCGCGTATCGACGTTGTGGACGCCGAACGACAAGCTGACCTGGAACCTCTCGTTCGAATACTTCCGCGACCGCGGCACGCCGAGCGCGAACCTGATGCAGAATCCGCGCCCCGGCCAGGATTTCTGGTCGATCCTCGCCGACACCGCGCCGTCGCTCAACCGCAGCAACTACGCCGTGCGTTCGCGCGTCGACTACGCGATCAACGAGGGCCTGGAATTCAGCTACATCGCCGGCTGGTCCAAGTTCAGCGGTTCGGGTACGTACGACCAGGACGGCGGCGCCCTCGTGCCGACCAGCTTCGCGTCCGGCGCGAACTACCAGAACGACCGCACCAACTGGTCGCACTACAAATCGTGGAGCCATGAGTTCGACCTGAAGTCGGCCGGCGACAATACGATCGACTGGATCCTCGGCCTCTACTACGCCGCCGAAGACAACGGCATCCGTTTCGACATCCCGATCTTCAACGGCACGGCGCAGGGCACCGTCAACTGGCAGGGCTCGTTCATCCAGCCGAAGGAGCTGGTCGATTCCTATGCCGGCTTCGGCCAGGCGACCTGGCACGTCACCGATGCGACGCGCCTGACCTTCGGCGCGCGCTATACGCACGACGAGAAGAAGAACGAAGGCGGCCGCAACTACGGCTGGGCCTACGATGCCAGCGTGCCGCAGGTGCCGATCGACCCGGGCCTGAATCCCGCGGCGCCGGGCTCGGGCTTCAACGTCACCGCGAAGAACGACGGCAAGTACACCGCGAACAAGCCGACCTGGCTGCTCAGGGTCGACCACGACCTGTCGAGCAATGCGTTCGTCTACGCGAGCGTGTCGACCGGCTACAAGTCGGGCGGCCTGCAGGACGGCGGCGTGCCGTACAAGGGCGAGACGCTGACCAACTACGAGGCCGGCATCAAGCTGACCTTCCTTGACCACCGCCTGACCTGGAACAGCGCGATCTACCACGAGGACTTCAAGGACTTCCAGCTCGCCGCGCCGATCACCTTCGTCGACGGCAGCCACGGGCTCGGCTTCTCCAACGTGCAGGGCACGACCAAGGTCACCGGCGTCGAGTCGGAACTGGCCGCGCGTCTCGGCGACGTCGACCGCGTGAATCTCGTTTTCTCGGCGATTCCGCAGAAGAAGCTCGGCGTGCTGCGTTACGCGGGCAGCAACGACTACGGCGGCCTGCCCTCTTGCCCGCCCGCGTCGGGCATCGGCAACTGCATGGACGTGAGCGGCCACGATCTGCCGCACGCGCCGGATTTCGCCTTCACCGCGATCTACGAGCATGATTTCGTCCTCTCGAACGGCGCACGCCTGACCCCGCGGTTCTCCGGCCACTACGAATCGTCGACCTGGCTGTCGCCGTTCAACTTCGGCCCGGGCGATCAGCAGAAGGCGTACTTTCGCGGCGATCTCTCTGCGCGCTACACCTCGGCCGACGACAAATGGTATGTGGGCGCATACGTGAGCAACTTCACCGACGTGAAAGTGCGCACGAACGACGCCGGACGCACCGTCGCGTCCAACGGCTCGTTCGTCTACACCTCGCAATACCTGCCGCCGCGTACGTTCGGCGCGAATTTCGGCATCAATTTCTGACGCGCTGCTTGCGCCTCCCGTATGCCGGGTCCGGAACGTTCTCCTCCGGGCCCGGCAATTTTTTCGCCGCGCACGACGGGACGGCCCATCTCGCGAGCAAGAATTCGAAGGAAGTAAACCATGCAGCGCCGTGAACTCCTGCGCCTGTCCCTCGCCCTCGGTGGCGCATCGCTGCTGGCCCGCCATCGGCTCGCGCTTGCCGGCGACAAGCTGGCGACGCTCGGAAAACCGGGTGCCGGTGAATTTCCCAAAGATTTTCTATGGGGCTCGGCGACCGGCGCCTACCAGGTCGAAGGCGCATGGAACGTGGACGGCCGCGGCGAATCGATCTGGGATCGTTTCGCGCACACGCCGGGCAAGATCAAAAACGGGGACAACGGCGACATCGCCTGCGACAGCTATCACCGCTATCGCGAAGACATTGCGCTCGCCGCCGGCCTCGGCATGAAGAGCCATCGCTACTCGATCGCCTGGCCGCGCGTGCAACCCGGCGGCAAGGGCGCGGCCAACGCGAAAGGCCTCGACTACTACAAACGCGTCGCCGACGCACTGCTCGAAGCGGGCATCCGCCCGTTCCCGACCCTGTATCACTGGGATCTGCCGCAGCCGCTCGAGGACAACGGCGGCTGGCCGAACCGCGACACCGCCGAACGCTTCGCCGACTATACGAAGATCGTCATCGACGCGCTCGGCGACCGCATCAAGCAGTGGTGCATCTTCAACGAGCCGAAGACGTTCACCCACTGCGGCTATTGGCAGGGCAACCACGCGCCCGGCCGCACCGATCCGCTCGCGTTCCTGCGCGCGACGCACACGGTGAATCTTGCCCAGGGCATGGCGTTCCGTGCGATCAAGGCGGCCGATCCGAAACTCGAAGTCGGCGGCGTCTACGACACCCAGCCGACCTACCCGGCCACGCGCGGCGAGGCCGACAAACTGGCCGCGCGGCGCTGGCACAAGTTCGCCAACCTGTGGTTTCTCGAACCCGCATTGAAAGGCCGCTATCCGGACGGCGTACTGACGCCGGAACGCCAGGCCGACCTGCTCGGCTGGCGCAGCGGCGACGAAGCGATCGTACGTGCGGCGCTCGACTTCGTCGGCATCAACTACTATTCGTCGTGGATCGTCGCCGACGCACCGGACGGCAACGGCGTTCCCGGGCTCAACACCAAGGCCGACTGGGCGCAGAACTTTCCGCCGCATCACCGCACCGACAACGGCTGGGACATCTACCCCAAGGGTTTCTACGACATCTTGAAGGACATGGCCGAATACACCGGCCACCTGCCGATCGAGATCACCGAGAACGGCGCGGCCTACAATACCGCGCCGGGTACGGATGGACACGTCCACGACGCGGCGCGCATCGCCTGGGTGCGTGCGCATCTGCTCGAGCTGTCGCGTGCGATCCGCGACGGCGTGCCGGTGCGCGCCTATCACCACTGGAGCCTGCTCGACAATTTCGAATGGGCCGACGGCTATGCGCAGCGCTTCGGTCTCGTCTATGTCGATTTCGCGACGCAGAAGCGCACGCCGAAGGACTCGGCGCATTGGTTCGCC
>CBJLOV010000207.1:0-7124 GCA_966424745.1 uncultured bacterium | reverse complement strand
GGACCTTCTAACCACTTTCGCGAGAGGCGTGCGAAAGTGGCGCCCTATCGCATCGCGATCTGCGGCAGCGCCACCTTCGGGCCGAGCGTAATCGGTTCGCCGACCGTGACTCGTGCCCGGCCCTGAGCCCGCGTGTAGACGACGTCTTCGTCGGCGCCTGCGTTCGGTGCCGTGACCGTGATCGTGCCGAGCAGTTGGACCGGGAAAGCGGTTTGCATCGAAGCCGACTGCGTGGCCGCATAGGCGCTCACCGCCGCGCACAGCGCGAGCGTGACGAGACCGCGATGGATGTGGGTGGAAAGGTTCATGATTTGCTCCTTCGTATACTTTTGGTATTTGTGCAAAAAGCAAACCCTGTGCCAACGGTGCGGATCTGCGTTTTTCTTGAAGGATTCGATGCGAGATCTAGCGTTAGGGTTGCAAGAACGACGGCAAACATGACTTCCGGCCTAGAAAAAACCGGGCTCGAGCTTCGTTGCACATGACTTCCGGCAGGGCCGGGCAGGTGTCCGCGGACAGATTGTGTCCGCCCGCGTCGCGGCGGCGACGGAGAAACCGGAGGCGCAAAAAAAACTCGGCGGGCACGAAGCCCGCCGAGCGTTGCGACTCGATCGTCTTGCCGGATGGTCCGGCCCGTGGCGGATCAGCGCGAAGCGCGCTCGATGTCTTCCGCGGTCGGGTTCGCATCGACCATGATCGGGTTGCCGACGTGCACGCGCGCAGTCTTGGCCGCGTCGACGTCGACCGAGGCGGGGGCCGTGATCTCGATGCGGGTCTGCACGACGTCGAGGCCGTTCGGCTTGCTCACCGTCTCCGCCTTGGTCAGCGCGGCGAAACCGATCGCGGCGAACATGGCCAGCGCGGCGACGGTGCATTTGATTTGAGTGGCAAAGTTCATTTTGTTCTCCTTTCTGTTTACTCGTTCGTAGACATTTGCGGCATTGCCGACACCCGCGCACGAAGCGGACGTGCTCTTCTCGTCGCTGCGTCCACGGAGGTCCTGCAGTCGAATCCCGCCGCGGCGGTCTCGGAGATCGTCGCGGAGCGAGCGGCGCCTCCGCGCGTCGGCGCCGAAAGCGAGCCTGGGCGAGATGATCTGCACGGCAAGCCAATTTGTTGCGGTGCATCATAAGTATCGCGGCCTGAATAATTGCCTAACCTAACGGTATAGTATTTGTTCAGGAAAAAATCACCTAAAAATCAATGTGTTGCCTTTTAGTTCGCGGGGGTTTGTCCATTTTCGACCGGCATCGGCCGCACTGACTTTCGGCCATTGCTCCCGCCATGCGGAGTCGGCTAGGCTCGATTTCTTTGCACAAACCAAGGAGGAACCGATGCCCGCCGCCAGAATGCTTACCCCCACCCCCGCTCGCTCCGGCCCGTTTCGATTCGGCTTGCTCAAATCGGCCGCACTGGCGATCGCCGTCGCAGCAGCCGCCGGCCATGCGGACACACCCCCTGCAGCGGAGGCCAGTTCCGTGAAGTCCACGCAGGGAGCCAGTCCGATGATCGACATTCCGTTCACCAAGTTTCAGCTCGAGAACGGCCTCACCGTGATCGTGCACGAGGACCACAAGGCGCCCGTTGTCGCGGTGTCGATCTGGTACCACGTCGGCTCGGCCGACGAGCCGACGGGCAAGACCGGCTTCGCGCATCTGTTCGAGCATTTGATGTTCTCGGGTTCCGAAAACCACAAGGGCACGTATTTCGCCCCGTTCGAGAAAGCCGGCGCGACCGGCATGAACGGCACGACCTGGTTCGACCGCACCAACTATTTCGAGACCGTGCCGACGACCGCGCTCGACATGGCGCTGTGGATGGAGTCCGACCGCATGGGCCATCTGCTCTCGGCGATCGGCAAGCCGGAACTCGACACCCAGCGCGGCGTCGTGCAGAACGAGAAACGCCAAGGCGAGAACCGCCCCTACGGCCGCGTCGACCAGAACATTCTTTCCAATGCGTTCCCGGCGAACCATCCGTACCAACACGACACGATCGGCTCGATGGCCGACCTCGATGCGGCCTCGCTCGACGACGTGAAGCAATGGTTCCGCGATTACTACGGCGCCGCGAACACGACCCTCGTGCTCGCCGGGGACATCACTCCGGCCGTCGCGAAGGAAAAGGCGCAGAAGTATTTCGGCGATATTCCCGCCGGTCCGCCGGTGCCGCGCCAGCAACCCTGGGTGGACGAGCACTCGGCCTCCACGCGCGGTACCCAGTCCGACCATGTGGCCCAGGTGCGCATCTACCGCGAATGGAACGTGCCGCAGCTCGGCGCGGCCGACAATCCGCTGCTCGACCTCGCCGCCTACGCGCTCGGCGGCGGCAAGACCTCGCGCCTGTACCAACGCCTCGTCTACAAGGACAAGCTCGTCGACGACGTTTCCGCCGAAGTGCAGACGTTCGCCCTCGCCAGCCAGTTCGTGCTGACCGCGGACGTGAAAAAGGGCGTCGACCCGGCCCAGGTCGAAGCGGCCATCGCCGACGAGTGGGCCAAGTTCCTCAAGGACGGCCCGACCGAAGACGAGCTCAAGCGCGCTCAGACCTCGGTACGCGCGGGCTTCATCCGCGGCCTGGAAGAAGTGGGAGGATTCCGCGGCAAGGCGGTGATCCTCGCGCAGAGCCAGGTCTATCTCGGCGATCCGGCCGCGTACAAGAAAGACCTCGACCGCGCCGCGGCGGCGACGCCCGCGTCGGTGCTCGAAGCCGCGCGCAAGTGGCTGAGCCGCGGCGACTACACGCTGACCGTCGTGCCGGCCAAGGCCGGTACGGACCTGGCCGCAGAAGACAAGGCGGTCAAGCCCTTGCCGACGCGCGAAGGCAAGCCTGCGTCGGTGACTCCGCCGGCGAAGAACTACTCGAGCGCCAAAAGCGACGTCGACCGCTCCAAGGGCGTGCCCGAGGTCAATCAATTCCCCGACCTGAGCTTCCCCGCCGTGCATCGCGGCAAGCTCAAGAACGGCATCGAGGTGATCCTCGCCGAACGGCATACGATTCCGGTCACCCAGATCCAGCTGCAGTTCGACGCCGGCTACGCCGCCGACCAAGGCCACAAGCTCGGCACGGCGAGTTTCGTCAGCGCCATGCTCGACGAAGGCACGAAGGCGCTCGATTCGGTCGAGATCGCGATCCGCCGCGACAGCCTCGGCGCCATCATCAGCAACAACACCGGGCTCGACACGTCGAGCTCGCGGCTCAACGCGCTCAACGCCAATCTCGCGCCGTCGATCGATCTGTTCGCCGACGTCGTGCGCAATCCCGCGTTCCGCGACGCCGACATCGAACGCATCCGCGAGCAGTGGCTCGCCAACATCGAGCAGGAGAAGACCCAGCCTTCGAGCATGGCGCTGCGCACGCTGCCGCCGCTGCTCTACGGCGCCAACCACGCCTACGGCATCCCGTTCACCGGATCGGGCACCGAGAGCGCGATCAAGTCGCTGACCGCGGCCGATCTCGGCGCGTTCCACCAGGCCTACTACCGGCCCGACAACGTGAAGATCCTCGTCGCCGGCGACACGTCGCTCGACGCGATCCTGCCGCTGCTCGACAAGGCTTTCGGCGACTGGGCCGCGCCGGCGAAGCCGATTCCGAAGAAGAACATCGCCCATGTCGACGCGCAGAAGAAGCCGCGCGTATTCCTGATCGACCGCAAGGACTCGCCGCAGTCGCTGATCCTCGCCGGCTCGCTCGCACCGCCGACGACCGCACCCGACTATCTGCAGGCGCAGACCGCGAACTCGGTATTCGGCGGCACCTTCACTTCGCGCCTCAACATGAACCTGCGCGAGGACAAGCGCTGGTCCTACGGCGCGCGCAGCGGCCTGTCCGATGCGCTCGGCCAGCGCCCGCTGATCCTGCAGGCGCCGGTGCAGACCGACAAGACCGCCGAATCGGTCGGCGAGGCGCTCAAGGAAGTACGCAACATCGCCGGTGCGAATCCGCCGACCGACGCCGAGATCGACAAGATCAAGGCGCAACGCGTGCGCGCCCTGCCCGGCAGCTACGAGACGACCGCCGCCGTGCTCGGCGCGCTCGCCACGAACCAGCTCTACGGCCGCCCGGACGACTACGTGCCGACGCTCAAGGCGAAAATCGAAGCGCAGACGAAGGGCGAAGTCGACGCAGCCGCCAAAGCCCTGTTCGTGCCCGATTCGCTGACCTGGGTCATCGTCGGCGATCTCGCCAAGATCGAGAAGCCGGTGCGCGACCTCAAGATCGGCGAAACCAAGGTGATCGACACCGACGGCAAAGTAGTAAAGTAAGCCGAGGTCGACACCCGCTTGCACACGATGGCCGGCTTATGCCGGCCATCGTGCAAGGGCTTAATGGAGCATCATGAAAAACCCCGCGCTTTCCGTTTTTGTTCTTTCCCTGAGCGTCCTTCCCGCCGCCTGCACCTGGGTCGAGCCGACCGTGAGCGGCAAGGCCGTGCGCGTGGCCTACGACGGCAAGGTCGCCGGCTGCCGCGACGCGGGCACGGTCGCGGTGACGGTCGCCGACAAGATCGCCTTCTACCATCGCAACGAATACAAGGTCGCCGACGAGCTCGAAACGATGGCGCGCAACGAAGCGGCCAATCTGCCGGCCGACACGATCGTGCCGCGCACCGAACCGAAGGACGGCTCGCAGCGCTTCCAGGCCTACGTCTGCGGCAAAACCCAGCTGCGCCAGCGCGGCGAAGCTTCCGTGCCCGCAACCCGGCCTGCGACCGCGCAGGACGGCGTGCAGACGTTTCCGATCAAGGAACACTGAGGGCCGTTTTCCTTCGCCGATCCCGATTGACGTCCTCGCGGATTCCCGCAATGATGCAGTGCAGCGAGCCGTTCCGGCCCGCGCACGAGGAACCGCGATGCTGCTGGCCGAACCCGCGCTGCTGCCGCCTGTTTCCGCGCATCAGCGCGTGGACGGCGCCACGCGGATCGAATTCGCCGCGGCATACGGCAAGACCCGGCTCGCCGATCTCTACCAGCGCGCGCCGTGTCGTGTCCTCTTTCCCGACATCGATGCCGGCGAGCCGACGCAGGCGGTGCTGCTGACCACGAGCGGCGGCCTGACCGGCGGCGATCGCCTTTCCGTGGACATCGTCGCGGGGGCCGGCACGCACGCGACCGTCACCGCGCAGGCCGCGGAAAAGATCTATCGCGCACTGCCGCACGCCGACCCCGCGCGCATCGATACGCGCATCGCGGCGAGCGGCGGAAGCTACATCGAATATCTCGCGCAGGAGACGATTCTGTTCGACGGCGCGCGCCTGCGCCGCCGACTCGACGTCGATCTCGCGCCTGGCGCGCGCCTGCTCGCCGTCGAAAGCCTCGTCTTCGGCCGCTGCGCGATGGGCGAACATTACACGCGAGGTTATGTGCACGACGCTTGGCGCATCCGCCGCGATGCGCGCTTGCTCTTCGCCGATGCGCTGCATCTCGACGGCGACGCGGCGGCCCTGCGCGACGCGCCGTTCGGCTTCGGCGCAGCGACCGCCTGCGCGACGCTGATCTACGCCGCAGACGATGCGCCCGTCCTGCTGCAACCCGTGCGCGATCGGCTCGATGCCCACGACACGTCGTCGATCGCGCATGCAACGACGCGCGAGCATCTGCTGATCCTGCGCCTGCTTGCCGACGACGCGGCCGCGTTGCGGCATGCGGTGATCCATGCGGCCGGTGTCCTGCGCTCGCTCGCGGCGGGACTGCCGGAACGGTTGCCCAAAGTCTGGTATTGCTGAAAGAAGAATCCGAACGTGACCCACGCGCCCCCCACCGACTCCATCAACCTCGCGGCGAAGCTCACCCAGTTCTCCGAGCACTGGTCGCCGCGCGTCGTCGCCGAGATGAACGACTACCAGTTCAAGCTGGTGAAGCTGCAGGGCGAATTCGTCTGGCACGACCACAAAGACACCGACGAAGTGTTTCTCGTCATCAAGGGCGAGATGCAGGTGGGTTTCCGCGACCGCGATGTGACGATCGGCGAAGGCGAGATGTTCGTCGTGCCGCGCGGCGTCGAACACATCACGCGGGCGGAGGAGGAATGCCACGCCTTGATCATCGAACCGCGCGGCGTGGTCAACACCGGCGAGGCGGGCGGCGAACTCACCGCGCAGAACGACCGCTGGATCTGACCCATGAACCTGACTCCGCGCGAAAAAGACAAACTGCTCGTCGCCATGGCCGCGATCGTCGCGCGCAAACGGCTCGAACGCGGCGTGAGATTGAACCATCCCGAGGCGATCGCGCTGATCACCGACGCCGTCGTCGAAGGCGCGCGCGACGGGCGCAGCGTCGCCGAACTCATGCAGGCCGGCGCGAAGGTGCTGACGCGCGCTCAGGTGATGGAGGGCGTGGCCGAGATGATCCATGAGATTCAGGTCGAAGCGACGTTTCCCGACGGGACGAAATTGGTGACGGTGCATGAACCCATACGTTAAACCCATGGCAAATCACCTTTTGCTCGTCATTCCAGCGAAAGCGGGAATCCAGCGTCTTTTCTTTGGAGTTGGAAGAACAAAGTCACTGAATTCCCGCTTTCGCTGGAATGACGGAGAAGAGCAATGATCCCCGGCGAAATCCTCACCCTCGAAGGCGACATCACGCTCAATGCCGATCGCGAGTCGATCGCTTTGAGCGTGGCGAACAGCGGCGACCGGCCGATCCAGGTCGGCAGTCACTATCACTTCTTCGAAACCAACCCGGCGCTGCGCTTCGATCGCGATCGTGCGCGCGGGATGCGCCTCGACATTCCCGCAGGCACCGCCATCCGCTTCGAACCGGGGCAGAGCCGCGAGGTGCGCCTCGTGCCCTACGCCGGCGCGCGCGTTGCGATCGGCTTCCGCGGCGAGGTGATGGGCGCACTGGGAGCGACGAAATCATGAGCAATACGCTCTCGCGCCGTGCCTATGCCGGCATGTACGGCCCGACCACGGGCGACCGCATCCGCCTCGCCGACACCGAGCTGTTCATCCGCATCGAGAAAGACTTCACCGTCTACGGCGAGGAGGTGAAATTCGGCGGCGGCAAGGTGATTCGCGACGGCATGGGCCAGTCGCAGATCGCGCGCGCGGACGGCGCAATGGACACCGTGATCACCAACGCCGTGATCCTCGATCACAGCGGCGTCGTCAAGGCCGA
>CBJLOV010000206.1:0-7153 GCA_966424745.1 uncultured bacterium | reverse complement strand
CCGCAAACCCGACCGATGCCGCAGAACCGTACGCAGCAGGACGGCTCGCAGAACAACGGTTAGAACAACCCGGCAGCGCGCGCGTCCGCGTCGCGGCGTGCGCAAGCGAAAACGCCGGCACTCGGCCGGCGCTTCGAGATCGGGGATTTTCGATCGAACGAATCGTCAGGACAGCTTGGCCGCGGCGGCTTCGCGCAGTTTCTCGAACATCGACTGCAGGGAGCGATCGAACAGCGAATTGCGCGGAACGATGAAGGCCAAGCCACGATCGAGCAGGTCGTCGAGATCGGCGCGGCTTTCCTCCCGCCACATCGTGCCGTCGGGCTTGACCAGGATGGTGCGCCCGGTGAACGACCCGATCCAGGAAACTTTACCGCGCCCGGCACGGCTCGGCTTCGCCTCGGCGGCGGTCGCCGCGTCGCCCTCCGCAGCCTCGTCCTTGAACTCGATCCAATCGCCCGCCGTCCAGCGCGTCGGCCCTTGCTTGGTCAGGATCGGCTTGATCCTGAATGCGGAGTGACGCTCGGCCGCGGGCGCCGAAGCGGCGGCGTTCGCCGCGGCCGGCGCTTTTTCGGCGGGCTCGGCATCCGTCGCCGCGCGCACTTCAGGCGGCGCCTCCTGCAGCGGCGCATTCGGCGCAAGCGCCGGCGCGACCGCCTGCGCGGAGGCGGTGAAGCCTTCCTGCCAGTTCCATTGGATCGACGGATCCGGAGCGATGCGTCCGGTTTGGAAATCGGCCCAATGGCGGAACGTGGCGATCCAGCGGCCGCGCGCTTCCGCGGGTGCCGGACCTTCGGCGAGCACGCGGCTCCATGCGCGTTCGATGCCCGGCCAGTCCTGATCCAGATCGCTCTGCGCCTTGGTGCCCGGTTTCACCGAGAACAGGCCGACGACCGCGTCGAGCTGGCGATCCAGCCAGGAGGCTTCGTAGGAGCGCTCGCCGTACTGCTGGCAGACGCGGGTCTGGTGGTTGACCCAGAGCAGCGACAAGGCATGGCGCAGACCTTCGGGCACGATGCGCCCGTCGAGGCGCTCGCGCATGCGCGCGGTCACGCCGAGGCGGATCTGATGCATGCGCGTGCGCAGGGCCTGCTGCTCGCCGCTCTCCCGGGCGGGCGCAGCCGGCGCGGACGCGGCTTTTTCCTGAGGGATCTCCGCCGCCGTCGAAGCGGCCCCGGCCGCTTCGGCATTCGCGACGACCGCCTCTTCCGTCGCGTGTTCCTCGACCGCCTGCGGCTCGTCGACGAACATTCTCGGATCGATGTCGACGAGCGCCGACATCTCGTCCTGCTCGCGCTTGGCGGCGCGCTGGGTGATCGAATCGGACCAATTGCGGAACTGCGTCCACTCGCGCTCGAAGAACGCGCGCGAGTTGTCGTGATTGTCGACGATGCGCGCAACGAGCGCGTGCATCTTGAGCATCTTCTCCGCGAGCAGCGGACTGCCGGGGATGCAGCCCTTGCCGATCTCGGCGAGGCGGTCCATCAGCGCGCGCGCCGGATGATCGGAGTCCGAGAACATCGCCGGATCGACGAGGGCAAGGCGCAGATAAGGCAATTGCATGCGCGAAAGCAGCGCCTGGACCGCGGACGGCAGCGCCTGGTCCTGCTGGATGAAGCCGAACATCATCGCGACCATGTCGATGACGTCTTCGTGATCGCCGAGCGAGATTTCCTGCGCGTCGGCGTGCCCCTCTTCGGCGAGCGGCGCCGCTCCGGGGTTCATGAGGCGGTGCAGGGACCGGTTCAGATCGCGCTTCAGCGACGCCGGATCCCAGGCTTCCTCCGCTCCGCCGACCCACGAGGTGGGCAGCTTCGGCGGCGGCAGCGACGAGAGCACTTCCATCAACGTATGCAGTTCCAGCGCCTGCGGCGCCGACTGCGGCAGCGATGCGTTCCAGCCGCCGGCGGCGGACACGGGCATGCCGGCCCTGCTCGCGCCGGCATTGCCGTAATGATGCGCGGACGAAAGTCCGGCCGAGGCTTCCAGCGCCGCCGTGTAGCGCGCCATACGCCGATGTTCGAGCAAGGCGCGCACCGTTGCGGTGAGGCGCGACGGCGCGACCGTATCCGGAAGACCGTCCAGTCCGTATTCGAGCAGTTCGGCAATGCCGTTGTGCGCAGCGCCGGCGAAATCGAGCGCCGAGGCGCCGTGCCCCATCGGCATGCCCGGATCCAGCGACGGCACCGTTTCCAGCCACGACGGATCGTCCCACGGCTCGGCTTGCGGCGCGGCCGGAGCGGAGCGCGCCGGCGGCGTCGGGCGGACCGCGCCGGCGCGGTGGTGCGCCGTGGGCGACCAGGTCCACTGTGGCGCGACGCCACCCTGGACGAGGATGCGGTTGAGTTCCTTGCACACCGTTTCGACCGTGCTCATCACCACGCGGTCGAACAGCTTGAACACGACCAGCGAGACTTCGACCGGCAGGGCCGACAGCTCATCGAGCGATTTGGCGAAGGTCTGCACGAGCAAGGCCGGCGAAGCGGGCACGTCCTCGACCTGCATCGTCGCGCCGTTGCGCAGCAGGGTCAGGCGATGGCACAGCGGCGGCAGCTCCATGCGGCACAGCGACATGCCGCGCGCGACCGCGCTGTCGATGGCCAGCCCGCGCTCGAGGGTAACCTCGTCGACCAGGGAAAATTCGTGGCGACGCCCGGCATCGTCCACCGGCGCGCCGGCGGCGGAGACCAGTCGCGGTTTGAACGCGCCAGGCACCTGCGGCTTCAGGTTCAGCCACGCTTCGTCGAGCCGGTCGAACCAGCCCTGGATCAGTACGTCGCGATTCTTGCGCAGGATGCGCATGCCTTCGAAGAACTGCTGGAACGACGTCCCCGATCGATCGAACAGGACATCGTCGAGCTTTTCGAAAAGCTGCGCGGACAGCGGCGTAAGCAGATCGATTTGAGCCTGGCTCAGGCGGCTCCACCAGTCCTTGGGCTGCCCCGCGCCATCCGCGCCCGACGAGTCGGGACGGGAGTAGCTCTGGCTGGAATCGGAGGTGCGGGCGGACTCACGATCGCCCGACCCGGAAGCGGAAACCGATCCGATGGGCGTGCGTTGAGTAGGGGGCGATGTCACGGCGATATCTTCCCTATAGCAAGCGGCTCGCCCAGCCCCCTTTTTAACTCGGCGATCCACTTGGAAAACTTTTAGGCAAACGGATGATAAAGAAACATTCGAATTGTTAACGTGACGTTGTTCGCCGTTGCCTCAAAAACGTTTGACCAAATTGGCAATAAACCGGCCTCCGACCCATTGACAAAATGACGCACCTCGTCTAGCGAACCGAATTTCGAAGACGACATCGCCGCATCGTGCGCCCCCCGCGGTGACGCGTAACGGCTGCCGCGTCGCATGCCGACCAGTCGCCGGGGTGCGGCCTTCCAACTTCCCGCCGGAACTGGTCTCGTAGCGATTTTTACGCGTTCTTTATGCGGCCGCGGCGATTTCTACGCCTTTCTTATGCGCCCGAACCTAGAGTGGCGGCCGTTCCCACAAGGGTTGCTGCTATGGACGCTCTCTATCTGTTGTTGCTCGTCGCGCTGATCGGTTCGACCTCCGCGTTTCTGCGCCTGTGCGTACGCCTGGAGGACAAGTCGTGATCTACGTCCTCACCGTCGGCTCCACGATGACGCTTACCCTGATCGGACTCTATTTCGCCGTATGCAAGACGGGGCAGAAACGATGAACGCCCTGTACTGGATCGCCGGCCTCGTCGCGCTCGGCCTGAGCGCCTATCTCACCGTTGCCCTGCTCAAACCGGAGTGGTTCGAATGACCGTCAATGCCTGGCTGCAGATCGGCCTCTATCTCGCCGTGCTGCTGCTCGCCGTGAAGCCGCTCGGCGCGTTCATGGCGGCCGTATTCTCGGACACGCCGAACCGCGTTACGCGCTTCGGCGCGCCGGTCGAACGTTTCCTCTACCGCCTCTGCGGCATCCGCGCCGACGAGGACATGGGCTGGAAGCGTTACGCCGCGGCCATGCTCGTGTTCAACGTGCTCGGCCTGCTCGTCGTCTACCTGCTGCAGCGCGTGCAGCAGTGGTTGCCGCTCAATCCGCAGCATTTCGATGCGGTCAGCCCCGATTCGGCGATGAACACCGCGATCAGCTTCGCCACGAACACGAACTGGCAAGGCTACGGCGGCGAATCGACGATGAGCTATCTGACCCAGATGCTCGGCCTCGCCGTGCAGAACTTTCTCTCCGCCGCGACCGGCATCGCCGTGCTGATCGCGCTGATCCGCGGCTTCGTGCGCCGCACCGCGCAGGGGATCGGCAACTTCTGGGTCGATCTGACGCGCAGCACGCTGTACGTCCTCTTGCCGCTGTCGCTGGTGCTTGCCGTCGTCCTCGTTTCGCAGGGCGTGCCGCAGAACTTCAAGCCCTACGAAACCGTGCCGCTCGTGCAGGCGACGACCGCGACCGAAACGGTCAAGGATGCCGAGGGCAACGCGCAGAAAGACGCCGCGGGCAAGGACGTGACCAAGGAATCGCAGGTCACCGAGCAGTCGCTGCCGCTCGGCCCGGCCGCCTCGCAGATCGCGATCAAGCAGCTCGGCACCAACGGCGGCGGCTATTACAACGCGAACTCGGCGCATCCGTACGAAAATCCGACGCCGCTGGCGAACTTCCTCGAAGTGCTCGCGATCCTGATTCTGCCCGCCGCGCTCTGCTACACCTTCGGCGCGATGGTCGGCGACCGCCGCCAAGGCTGGGCCCTGCTCGCCGCGATGCTGGTGATCTTCGTGCCGCTGCTGATCGGCTGCGCCCTGGCCGAACAGGCCGGCAATCCCGCGCTGGCGGGGCTGCACCTCGATCAGCAGGCGGGCGCGCTGCAGGCCGGCGGCAATATGGAAGGCAAGGAAACGCGCTTCGGCATCGTCAATTCGGCGATCTGGGCGACGGCGACCACGGCGGCTTCGAACGGTTCGGTCAATGCGGCGCACGATTCGTTCACCCCGCTCGGCGGTCTCGTGCCGATGTGGCTGATCCAGCTCGGCGAAGTGATCTTCGGCGGCGTCGGCTCGGGCCTGTACGGCATGCTCGCGTTCGCCGTGGTCGCCGTCTTCATCGCCGGCCTGATGGTCGGCCGCACGCCCGAATATCTCGGCAAGAAAATCGAAGCCTACGAGATGAAGATGGCGAGCCTGGTCGTGCTGATTCCCTGCGCGCTCGTCGTCGTCGGCACCGCGATCGCCGTGCTCGCGCCGGCCGGCGTGGCCGGCATCGCCAACCCCGGCATCCACGGCTTCAGCGAAGTCCTCTACGCACTGTCGTCGGCGTCGAACAACAACGGCAGCGCCTTCGGCGGCCTCTCGGCGAACACGCCGTTCTGGAACGTGCTGCTCGGCGTCTGCATGTTCCTCGCCCGCTTTCCGCTCGCGATCGGCATGCTCGCGATCGCCGGCTCGCTCGCGGCGAAGAAGCACGTGCCCGAATCCGCCGGCACGCTGCCGACGCACACGCCGCTGTTCGTCGTCCTGCTCGCCAGCACGGTGATCGTGATCGGCGCGCTGACCTTCCTGCCCGCGCTCGCGCTCGGACCTATCGCGGAACAGCTCGTCGCGCTCGGGCATTGATGCCCATGCTCGTCATTCCCGCGTGCTCTTAGCGGGAATCCAGCGACTTTCGCTCTTTCGCCGCGGTTGCAAAAAAGGCAAAGGCACTGGATTCCCGCTTTCGCGGGAATGACAAACAAGGGCAAAGACGAGCCAAAGCATTCCTAACAAAACCGATTTCGACACAACCATGACTACCCTCCAAACCAGCGCCCTCGACAAACGCCTACTGATCCCCGCGATCGGCGACGCGTTCCGCAAGCTCTCGCCGCGTGCGCAGTTCCGCAATCCGGTGATGTTCGTCGTCTTCGTCTGCAGCATCCTCACCAGCGCACTATGGTTCCAGGCGCTGGTCGGCAAGGGCGAAGCGCCAGCCGGGTTCATTCTCGGCGTCGCCCTGTGGCTGTGGTTCACTTTGTTGTTCGCGAACTTCGCCGAGGCGATCGCCGAAGGCCGCGGCAAGGCGCAGGCGGCGTCCCTGCGCGGCGCGCGGCGCGACGTCGTCGCCAACAAGATCCCCTCGCTCGACCGGCGCGACGCGATCACCGTCGGCGCGGCGCACGATCTGCGCAAGGGCGATCTCGTCATCATCAAGGCCGGCGAGTTCATCCCCGGCGACGGCGAGATCGTCGAAGGCGCCGCAACGGTGGACGAATCGGCGGTGACCGGCGAGTCCGCGCCCGTCATCCGCGAATCGGGCGGCGACCGCAGTTCGGTGACCGGCGGCACGCGCGTGCTGTCGGACTGGATCATCGTGCGCATCACGAGCAATCCGGGCGAGAGCTTTCTCGACCGCATGATCGCGATGGTCGAAGGCGCGAGCCGGCGCAAGACGCCGAACGAGATCGCGCTGACCATCCTGCTCGCCAAGTTCTCGCTGATCTTTCTGCTCGCCTGCGCGACCTTGCTGCCGTACTCGCTCTATGCGGTGCAGAGCTCGGGCCACGGCGAGCCGGTGACGATCACCGTGCTCGTCGCCCTGCTCGTCTGCCTGATTCCGACCACGATCGGCGGCCTGCTCTCGGCGATCGGCATCGCCGGCATGGACCGCATGATCCAGGCCAACGTGATCGCGATGTCGGGCCGCGCGGTCGAAGCTGCCGGCGATGTCGACGTGCTGCTGCTCGACAAGACCGGCACGATCACCCTCGGCAACCGTCAGGCCGTTGCCTTCCACGCCGCGCCCGGCATCGACGAGAACGCGCTCGCCAACGCCGCGCAGCTCGCCTCGCTCGCCGACGAGACGCCCGAAGGCCGCAGCATCGTCGTGCTCGCCAAGGAAAAGTTCGGTCTGCGCGAGCGCGAGGTCGGCGGCAGCGGCGTCGTCTTCGTGCCGTTCACCGCGCAGACGCGCATGAGCGGCGTCGACATCGGCGCCCAGCACATCCGCAAGGGCGCGCTCGATTCCGTCAGGAAGTACGTCGAAGCGCAGGGCGGCCAATTACCTGCCGCCGTGGTCCGCGCCGCCGAAGACATCGGCCGCAAGGGCGGCACGCCGCTCGTCGTCGCCGAGAACGACCAGGCGCTCGGCGTGATCGAGCTGAAGGACATCGTCAAGGGCGGCATCCGCGAGCGCTTCGCCGAGCTGCGCCGCA
>CBJLOV010000205.1:0-7295 GCA_966424745.1 uncultured bacterium | reverse complement strand
CCCGAGGTGGCCACCGGCGCGGTCGGTGCAGCGGCGGAATCCGAGGTAGCGGTTCCCGATACGGACAGGGTGGATCCGACCGCACCGCTCGGCATGACCTGAGCCTGGACGACGGTCGCCGTGCCCTCGGTGACCGTGCCGACGTTGCACAGCAGTTGAGTGCCGTTGTTGCTGATCGCCGACGGCGGCGTCACGCCGGTCGTTTTGCACACGGGCGGAATGCTGGCGAACGTGCCGTTGGTCGCGGTCAGCGTGAGACGTACGTTGTTGACCGGATTGTTCGCCTGCGGATCGTTCGCGTCGTTCGTATTGATATGCCATTCGGCGGTCACCGCGCTGCCGTAGGCCGCGGAGGCCGGGGCGCCGAGCCAGTTCACGGTGAGCTCGTGAACCGCCGTCGTCGCCGCCGTCGCCGCCGGGGCAACGACGATGGCCGCAACGGCACCTGCCGCCGCGAGCCAGCGCGCGAATACGCCTCGGCCGGCTTTGCCGGGCGCGATCGCCTTCTTTTTCGTCACGCGCAATGCGCCGCCCGCTGCGAGCGCCGACTCATTGCGGAGGGCCGTCGCGGACGGTCGATGCTTGCCGAAGCCATGCGCGCATTCGGCGGAGACGGAACGGCAACGATCAGGCGTGCACGCTGACATGGGAACTTCCTTCAAGGATTCTTGTTCGGCAAAAACGAAGACGTGCCGCCGACGCTGCGGCACACCAAACGACATGGACGGCCGCGAGCGGCGCGCCCGCAGTCGGAAGAAAAATGTCGAAACGATGAGGGCGAAGTCGAAAGGGAATTCGCCGCG
Organism: uncultured bacterium; assembly: GCA_966424745.1. Classification (GTDB taxonomy): domain Bacteria; phylum Pseudomonadota; class Gammaproteobacteria; order Xanthomonadales; family Rhodanobacteraceae; genus Rudaea. The sequence continues at coordinate 6,492 of CBJLOV010000205.1, read as the reverse complement.
CCGAGTTCGGCGGCGGAGCGACGCGGGGCAGTCGGGCCGTGCGGCCGCGAGATACGGCACGGCAGCTCGCCCGCCCGCCGTGCGATTTGATCGAGCGCCGTTCGGCTGCAGTTGCCGCACCCACTCGCCGCAATACCCAGTTGCATGCCTCCCCCTGTGGCTACGAGTTCCTGCGCGAACCGGCCCCGGACAAACGCCGTATCGCGAAAAGCGTGACGACTTGGGCAGGAAGACCGCTCGCGACGCGCGAGCGCGTCGATGACCGTCCCCACTTCCTGCTTGCGCGCCGACCAGCCGCATGAATGCGTTAGCGCGCTCTGGCTTGGAAGGTAGCCAATCGGTCACATGGATTCATTCACCAACCTTCACCGACCCTCACCAACCTTCACGGCGAGCGCGCGATTTCACGAGAAAGCGAAATTTTCCACATGAAGAAAAGTTTATGAATTGCGTGATGGGTCGATCGGCGAAAAACGAAACGGCATTCGCCGGCTTTCGATTTGCCATCCCTGCGCCGATGCGGAAAAGCGAGGCGAGCCGAAGGCATTGGCTTTGCGGCGCGGGAATTTCGGCGCACAAGCGTTATGTCGCCGTGGACATAGCGACAAAAACGAAAGGACGCGTGCGTGACGCATGCACGATCCCGGTGCGCACCTCGCAAGGAATTTTTCGATGCGCCGCAATCGCAACAATGTGATCGCTATCACTCCGAAAAAAACGTCGAGCACTGCACAATGCACAGCTGCCGTGATTCACCGCATGTGATCGACTGTCGTGTCCTTTAAAGTGGCTGTACTCGAAGATGACCCTCTCCTCCTCCACGACATACTTGTCCCCGGACTGACTTCACTTGGATTCGACGCGGAAGGATTCGGCGCGGCAAAGGACCTGTACCGACGAATGCTGGCCAAGACGTTCGATGCGATCGTTCTCGACATCGCCCTGCCCGACGAGAGCGGTTTCGTGGTCGCACAATATCTGCGCGCGCATGCCAAGCTCGCCATCGTCGCCATGACCGGACTGCGCTTCAGCGAGGCGGACATGGCCAGGGTGCAGGCGGACGCCTGGCTGACGAAGCCGGTCGACGCCGAAACGATCGGCGCCGTGCTCTCCGATTTGCGCAAGCGCAGGCAGGCGAACGCCGCCGCGGGCGCCGCCTCGAAACACTGGCGATTCGACCCCGCCGAGTGGAAGCTCTACGCACCCGACGGACGCTATGTCACGCTGGGCCTGTCGGAACGCCTGATCATGGAGCAGCTGCTGGCGGCGCCCGGCGAGGTGGTCGCGCGCGAGGACCTCATCGTCACCCTCACCGACAGCGCCTACGACTTCGATCCGCACCGGCTGGAAATGCTGATCCACCGGCTGCGCCGCAAGGTGCACAAGGCGCTCGGCGTCCATCTGCCGCTGCGGACGGTGCGCAGCGTGGGCTACACCATGCTGATTTCGGCCGAAGACGCCCCTCGCTCCTGAGGCCGGGTCCCACGCCGGCCTACATATATATGTCTGCGATCTTGCCGTGCCGAGCCATGCCCCGCGCGCGATCTCGGCAATTCGGTGAAGACTGTCATATTCCGCTTGCGTTGACCGGTTAGGATTTGCGATCTTTTGCACGGAAGAATCGGGACCCTCTCAGCGTGACGACCAGCCGCAATCAGGAAATCCGCGACGGCGAACTGCTCGCCGCCGTGGACTTGGGTTCGAACAGCTTTCACCTCGTCGTCGCGCGCTACGAGCACGGCGAACTGCGCGTCATCGACCGCTTGCGCGACAGCGTGCGCATGGCCGCGGGCCTGCGCGCCGACGGCAGCCTCGACGACGCCCGCCGCGACCGCGCGCTCGCCTGCCTCGCCCGCTTCGGCCAGCGCCTTTCCGGCCTGCCGCCGGCGCGCGTGCGCGCGGTGGCGACGAACACGGTGCGGCGCCTCGCCGCGCCGGTCTCCTTTCTCGGTCCGGCGGAGAGCGCGCTCGGACATGCGATCGAAGTCGTCTCCGGCCGCGAGGAGGCGCGCCTGATCTACCTCGGCGTCGCCCACGGCATTCCCGAGTCGTCCGAACGGCGCCTGGTCATCGACATCGGCGGCGGCAGCACCGAGTTCATCATCGGCCAGCGCTTCGAAGCCCTGGAAAAGGAAAGTCTGCAGATGGGCTGCGTCGCCAGCACGATGCGCTTCTTCGACGACGGCAAGCTGAGCGCGAAGCGCTGGCAGCGCGCGCAGAGCGAAATCTCGGTCGAACTGCAGCAGTTCGCCGCCGACTACCGCGCCCAGGGCTGGAGCGAAACGATCGGGTCGAGCGGCACGGCGAAGGCGATCGGCAACGTCGCCCAGGCCGCGGGCTGGAGCGAGACCGGCATCTCGCGCGCCGGGCTGGAACGCATCCGCGACGCCTTGATCGACGCCGGCAGCATCGACCGCATCCGTCTGCCCGGACTCGCCGAGGACCGCGTCGGCGTGTTCGCCGGCGGCGTCGCGATTCTCGAAGCCGCGTTCAACGCGCTCGACATCCGCCAGATGCGCGTCTGCGAAACCGCGATGCGCGAAGGCCTGCTCTACGACATGATCGGCCGCGCCGAGCATCGCGATCCGCGCACCGCGAGCGTCGACGCCCTCGCCCACCGCTACGGCGTCGACCGCGCGCACGCACGCCGCGTCGAAGCGACCGCGCACGCGCTGTTCGACTCGATCGCCGAGGACTGGCAGCTCGAACACGACGAGCGCGACTGGCTGTCCTGGGCCGCGCGCATCCACGAGATCGGCCTCGCCATCGCGCACAGCCAGCACCACGTGCACGGCGCCTACATCGTCGAGAACTCCGATCTCGCCGGCTTCGCCCGCCACGAGCAGATCGTGCTCGCGATCATCCTGCGCTGCCATCGGCGCAAGCCCGACCAGAGCATCATCGACATCGCCCCCGAGCGCCTGCGCCGCTCGACCGCGCGCGTCACCGCGCTGCTGCGCCTGGCCGTGCTCCTGCAGCGCGCGCGCAAGGCGGAGCCGCTGCCGCCGCTCGCGCTCAGGCTCGAGGACAAGACGCTGCAACTGCGCCTGCCCGAAGCCTGGCTCGACGCGCATCCGCTGACGCGCACCGACCTCGACCAGGAGCGCGACTATCTGAAGCATCTCGACATCAAGCTGCAGGTGAAGGCCGGCGAGAAACTCGCAGCCTGAGCCTCGCGGCTCCGCCGCGAGCGCTCGGATTCCCGCTTCGAGGCGGCAAGGTCGTCGATCCGCGCAAAACAACGACCTCGCACTTCTCCTCCCGCCAGCTTGCCTGGCGAGAGCAACGGATGAGCGGCTTTGCCGCTCCGTAGGGCGGGAGGAGCGAAGCGTATCCCGCCTTTGGGTTCATGAACGGCGACGGCGGGATGCGCCGCTGCGCGGCTGCTCCCGCCCTACACGCGGCGAAGTTCGCCCGCACCATCCCCATCCCGGCCTTCCCCTTGAAGAGGAAGGAGACGTCCGGCGCCTGGTCGTGCACTACGTACAGCCCGTAGGGCGGGAGGAGCGAAGCGCATCCCGCCTTTGGGTTTGTGGACGGCGACGGCGGGATGCGCCGCTGCGCGGCTGCTCCCGCCCTACACGCGGCGAAGTTCGCCCACACCATCCTCATCCCGGCCTTCCCCTTGAAACGGAAGGAGACGTGCGGCGCCTGGTCGTGCACCGCGTATAACCCGTAGGGCGGGAGGAGCGAAGCGCATCCCGCCGTTGGGTTTATGGACGGCGTACGAGACAAACGACGTTGCACTTCGCCCTCTCCCCAGGATGAAGCTATCGGGGGAGAGGGACTCCGTTTCGTTTCCGGTTCGGCAAATCTCGACAGGATCGGCTCCTCTTCACGGCTGTCCGCCTTACCGCGGTGCGGCTATCATGGCGGCCTTTCGCACCCGGAGAGAGTTCCGCTCATGATCAAGCACCTGCTGCTCACCCTCGCCTTTCTCGCCGCTGCGCCGCTCGCGTTTGCACAGGCGCCGGCCAAACCGGCCGCGCAGCCCGCCGCCAAGCCGGCCGTAGCGAAACCGGCACCCGCCGCGCCGGCTGCCAAATCCAACGCCGCAACGCCTGCGGCCGCAGCATCGAAAGTCGTGATGCACACCAGCCAAGGCGACATCACGATCGAGCTGTACGCCGACAAGGCGCCGAAGTCCGTCGAGAACTTCCTCCAGTACGCGAAAGAAGGCTTCTACAACGGAACCGTGTTCCACCGCGTCATTCCGGGCTTCATGATCCAGGGCGGCGGGTTCACCAAGGACCTGCAGATCAAGCGCACGCGCGCGCCGATCCGCAACGAAGCGAACAATGGCGTGTCGAACCTCAAGTACACGGTGGCGATGGCGCGCACTGGCGATCCGCACTCGGCCGCGGCGCAGTTCTTCATCAACGTCGCCGACAACAAGCGTCTCGACTTCACCGCCGAAACCAACGGCATGACCTGGGGCTATGCCGTGTTCGGCAAGGTCATCAAGGGCCAGGACGTGGTCGACAAGATCGCCGCGATCCCCACCGGCGCCGCCGGCCCGCTGCCGAGCGACGTGCCGACGACGCCGGTGACGATCGACAAAGTCGACCTGCTGCCGTAAGCCGTCGTTCTCTGCTTATCCACCTGGCTAGCAGAGCAAGATCAAAAGAAGTCGACACGAAGATCACGAAGAAGAGCAAGGGATTCTTTTTCCCCGATTTTCTTCGTGGCTTTTTCTTCGTGTCCTTCGTGGTTCAATCTTTGTTCTTTGGCTCTTAGCACCCCTCGCTCGAAGCCCCCATGGCGACGCTGTTCATCTCCGACCTGCACCTCGACGAGTCGCGTCCGCACATTGTGGATTTGTATACCGAGCTGCTCGCCGGCGAGGCGCGCGGCGCGGACGCGCTCTACATCCTCGGCGACCTGTTCGAGAGCTGGATCGGCGACGACGACGATGCCGCCCTGCCCGCGCGTGTCGCCGAAGCCACACGCGCGCTGCGCGACTCGGGCGTGCCCGTGTACTTCGTGCACGGCAACCGCGACTTCCTCCTGGGCGCCGACTACGCCGCGCGCGCCGGCATGACCTTGCTCGCCGACCCGAGCGTGGTCGACCTCGGCGGCCGACCCACCCTGCTCATGCACGGCGACACGCTGTGCACCGGCGACGTCGAATACCTGAAGTTTCGCGCGCTCGTGCGCGATCCGCGCTGGCAGCAGCAGTTTCTCGCCAAACCGCTCGCCGAACGCCGCGCCTTCGCCGCGCAGGCGCGCGGCGAAAGCCGCAGGCACACCTCCATGGCCCGACCCGAGATCATGGATGTCGACCAGGCCGCGGTCGAAGCGGCGATGCGCACGCACGGCGTGCGCAAGCTGATCCATGGCCATACGCACCGGCCGGCGACACACCGCTTCCAGCTCGACGGCGGCGAGGCCGAACGCATCGTGCTCGGCGACTGGTACGAACAGGACAGCGTGCTGCGCGTCGGTTAGCCGGCTTCGTTTCGAGCGTGCCTGTCGGTCGCGCGGCAAAGCGCGGACGCTGAACCGCCAAGACACGAAGAGCACGAAGGATCACGGGGAAGGACGGGTGCCAGGGGAAGTCCCGGCGCCATATCTGCGATTTCCCTTCGTGTTTCTTCGTGCTCTTCGTGCCTTCGTGGTGTTCTTCCGCTTTTTCTGCACCCCATGCGAGCACGGACCAAAGCGACGCCGCATCGCCGCTGAAGCCCTTTCTTCCGCGTGGATGCGCGAATCGAAAATGCTCTAAGATGACGCGTCGAAACCCGTAGGGAGTTCGCATGCGTCTCATCATCGGAACCGCACTGCTCGCCCTGCTGCTTTGCCTGCCTTTGTCCGCCGTCGCGGCCGACGGCTACGTCAGCGCCGATGTGAACCTGCGCACCGGCCCCGGCACGGAATATCCCGCCGTCACCGTGGTGCCGAGGTGGACCGGGCTGCAGGTGCAGGGCTGCGTCGAAGGCTATTCGTGGTGCGATGTGCTGGTCGGCGCGGAACGCGGCTGGATCTATGCGCAGTACCTGCAATTCGTACAGGGCGGCGAAGCGGTCTACATCAACGATTACGGACCCCGGCTCGGCATTCCGATCGTGACCTTCTCGCTCGGTTCGTATTGGGACACCTACTATCCGGCGCGTCCCTGGTATCGCTATCGCGGCTATTGGATCAACCATCGGCCGATCTATCGGCCGCTGCCGCCACCGCCCTCGATACGCCCGCCGCCGCGGCCGCCGATCGGTGTGCGGCCGCCGATCACGCGCCCGCCGATCACGCGTCCACCGCCGCGACCGCGGCCGCCGATCGGCACCGGCCCGGGAGGGCGTCCGCCGATCACCACGCCGCTGCCGCGTCCGCCGGCCGGCAACGGCCCCGGCAACAGACCGCCGCCGAATCCGGGCAACGGCGGCAATCGGCCGGGACCGGGTGCCCCGGACAACGGCCGTCCCACGCCGCGGCCGCAGCCGCAAACCCGACCGATGCCGCAGAACCGTACGCAGCAGGACGGCTCGCAGAACA
>CBJLOV010000204.1:0-7346 GCA_966424745.1 uncultured bacterium | reverse complement strand
CGTTCGCCGACGGAGCCGTCGCACTCGGCAGCGCCCCGGTGGTCGGCGGCGGCGCCACGTTCTCCATCGCCGGCCTTGCCGTCGGCGCACACGGTCTCACCGCGACTTACTCGGGCGATGCGAATTTCGCGCCGAGCACGAGCGCTCCGCTCAACGTCGTGATACTCGCGCCGTCCCCCGGAACGACGGTCACGGCGCCGATGCTCGCTCCCTCCTGGCTGGCAGCACTGGCAGCGGCGCTCTGCTTAGCCGCCGCCGGCAGAGCGCGTCGAACGAACTCGTCGACCCAATCGATCGAGCGCATGGCCAACGATCGTCCTGCCGAGATCGTATCGCCGTGAATTCAAGCGCTACATTGGATTCCAAAAGCTCCCTTGCCGAGCGGGGGCGATGCGGCGCGTTCAGACGTCCGCGGCCGTCTGCGCACAATTGGAGAAGCAGCCCTTGAACCCGTAAGCCCTTCGCACGAGTGCGGTCCTTCGCATCGGGCTTCTCCACGATGCACCTCCTGTGCATGTTCACCGTTTCCGCCGTCAGACCCGGCGCAACGCGACGGTTTGGTTCGGATATCCGACCGCAACATGTGCAGCCTCTCCGTCCCTCGCGCGGAAAGCGCGTCGTGGATGGCCGCGCGGACCAGCGCGATCCGCGGGTGGAGATCGATCGCCGATCCCGTTCGAATCAGACGCGCCGTGCGGCGGTTCGCCGAACGCAATTCCATCGCGGCCGCACGGCCAAAACTACGGCATGCGGCGCTTGGCGATGTCTTCCGCGGTGAGCCTGCCTTGCTTGCCGCCGAAATGCGCGAGCACGAAGTTGCCGAGCGCGGCGACCTCGGTGTCGCTGTAGGCGCGGCCGAACGACGGCATGAACACCTCGGCGTGCGCGGTCTGCCATTGCGCTCCTTGCAGAATGACCTGAACGAGGTTGTCGGCCCGAGGGTCGTTGACCGCCTTCGTTCCGAGCAAGGCCGCCGCTTCGCTCTGGCGGCCTTGTCCGTTCCACAGATGGCAGCCGGCGCAGGCTCCCTCGAACAATTGCAGGCCGAGCTCCTTGTGCGCCGATTCGTCCGCGCCCGGGGTGTCGATGGTCGAGGCCAGGACCCGGGACGGACGATCGTTCACTTCGGCACCCGGTTCGCCCTGCTGCGGTTTGACCTCGCGCAGGTAAGTCGCCAGGGCGGCGATGTCTTCCGGCGTGAGGTATTGCAGGCTGTTCTGCACGACTTCGCCCATCGGGCCGGAGGCCGTGCCGCGTCCTTGCGCATGCCCCTTGCCGAGATAGTCGGCAAGCTGCCCATCGGTCCAGGCGCCGATGCCGTCGTTCTTGTCGGACGTGATGTTGTAGGCCTTCCAGCCTTGCAGGATTTCGCCGGCGAATTCCCGGTCGTGCTGCAACGCGTACAGGCTGTTGCGCGGCGTATGGCATTCGCTGCAATGGCCGAGCGCGGTGGCGAGATAGGCGCCGCGATTCCATGCATCGGATTTGCCCGGTACCGGCTGGAAACGCTCCTTGCGCAGGAACAACGCGTTCCAGAAGCTCAAGCCCCAGCGCTGGTTGTAGGGGAAGGACAACTCGTTCGGCTTCGCCGGCGCGTGCACGGTCGGCAGGCTGAGCAGATACGCCTTGATCGCCAGGATGTCGTCGCGGCTCAGCGCCGTGTACGAGGTGTACGGGAAAGCCGGATACAGCGGCTGTCCGTCCTTGCCGACACCCGCGTGCAACGCGCGCACGAAATCCTCGTCGCTCCAGGCGCCGATGCCGGTTTCCCTGTCCGCCGTGATGTTGCTCGAATAGATCGTGCCGAACGGCATCTTGAAGGCGACGCCGCCCGAGAACGGCGCCTGCCCGGGGACCGTGTGGCAGGCGACGCAGTCGGCGGCGCGCGCCAGATATTCGCCGCGCGCCACGGGGTCGGCAATGCCGGCCGGTGCGCCGGCCGCCGCCGGCTGCGGCGCATCGGTTTCCCTGCCGTCGCGGACGGTCAGCAGGGCATAGGCGGAAAACGCGCCCACGGCCGCGACCAGCACGCCGAGTGCACGGAGGATGACGCGCCGGATCTTCATACAGCCTCCTTGTCGCCGACCGGGATCGGCGCATCGGCCACGACGGCCTTCAAGGCATCGGCGCCCTGCGCCAGGGCGGCACGGTCGATCGGATATTTGCGAAGGCGCACGCCGGTGGCGGCGAAAACGGCATTGACGAGGCTCGGAAACGCCATCACCGTGCCGGTCTCGCCGATGCCTCCGGGCACTTCCTTGCTGTCGACGAGATGCACTTCGATCGACGGCGTTTCGTTGATGCGCATCATGCGATAGTCGTTGAAGTTGCTCTGCTCCACCGCGCCGTTCTTGATCGTGATGCCGCTGTACAGCGCCGTGGTCCAGCCGAAGATCAGGCCGCCCTGGATCTGCGCTTCCACCGTGTTGGGATTGACCACCACGCCGCAGTCGACCGCGGCGACGGCATGACGCAGCTTGATTTCGCCCTGCGCCGAGACCTCGATTTCGAGGACCACGCAAAGATAGCTGCCGAACGCCGCCGCCAGGGCGACGCCGCGTCCGACGCGCGGCGGCAGCGCGCCCGAACCCCAACCCGCTTTTTGCGCGGCGAGGTCGAGTACCGCGAGCGCGCGCGGATTCTTCTGCAGCAGGTCGCGCCGATACGCGAGCGGGTCCTTGCCCGCGGTGTGCGCCAGCTCGTCGATGAATCCTTCCACCGCGAACACGTTGTGCGCCGGCCCCACTCCGCGCCACCAGCCGACGTGCAGGCCGCCGGGCATGTCGTGCCGTACCCATTCCACGCGCAGGTTCGGCACCTCGTACGGCAGTTCGGTTGCGCCCTCGACGGCGTCCCCGTCGAGACCGTCCTTGCCCAGCGCGGCCGGGGCGAAAGCGGCGAGCACCGAAGCCCCCGTGGTCCGATCCTTCCAGGCGACGGGTTTGCCGTCGGCGCCGAGCGTGGCCGACAGGCGGTCGTAGTACGCCGGGCGGTAGCGGTCCTGTGCGAGGTCTTCTTCGCGCGTCCAGATCACCTTGAGCGGATAGCTCACCTGCTTGGCGAACGCGACGGCCTGCTCGACCGAATCTTCGAACAGGCGGCGGCCGAAACCGCCGCCCATGTATTGGTTGTGCACCACGATCGTTTCTGGCTTCAGGCCGGTGAGCTTGGCGGCCACGTCCGCGGCGCGCGCGGGTACCTGCGTGCCGGTCCAGATTTCGCATCCGTCCGCGCGCACCGCCACCACCGCGTTGAGCGGTTCCATCGTCGTGTGCGCCAGCATCGGCAGTTCGTAGGTCGCTTCCACGACCTTGCCGACGGCGCCGTCGACATGCCCTTCCTCGCGCGCCACGATCGGCTTGCCGTTGCGCGATGCGTCGGCCAGATCCCTGAACAATTGCTCGGTGGAGAAATTCGCGTTGGCGCCGCGGTCCCAGACGATGTCGAGCGCCTCCAGGCCTTTCTTCGCCGCCCAGAAATGCTCGCCGACCACGGCCACCGCGTTGTCGATCCTGAGCACGGCAACGAAGCCGGGCACCTTGCGCGCCCGCGTCTCGTCCACCGAAACGAGCTTGCCTCCGAACGTGGGGCACGCCTTGACCGTGGCGATCTTCATGTCCGGCACGCGGATGTCGATGCCGAACGGCAGCGAACCGTCCACCTTGCCGCCCGTGTCGACGCGGCGCAGGGGCTTGCCGATCAGGCTGAATTGCCCGGGATCTTTCTGCCCGACCTTGTCGGGCACCGGCAGTCGGGCGGCCGCGGCGGCGACCTCGCCGTAGCCCACGCTGCGCCCCGTCGGTTCATGGCGGATGACGCCGCGCGATACCGCGCACTGCGACGGATCCGCTTTCCAGCGATCGGCCGCGGCGGCGACGAGCAAGGTGCGCGCCGCCGCACCGGCCTGGCGCAGCGTCGTCCAGCAATAGCGGATCGTGGTGGAGCCGCCCGTGGCCTGCTCGCCGAGCAGCGGGTTGGCGTAGAGCTTGCGGTTGGCCGGCGCGTGTTCGACCGTGATCTGGTCCAGCCCGAGATCCATCTCCTCGGCGAGCAGCGTCGCCTGGCCGGTATACGCGCCCTGCCCCATTTCGATGCTCGGCATCACCAGATGCACCGAGCCGTCGGTGCCGACGCGGACATAGGCATTCGGCGCAAACGCGGGATCGCCCGCTTCGATGCGCCCCTGCGCGCCGGCGCGCGTCAGGGCCTTCGCGCCGCCGCCGAGCCAGAGAAACGCGACGACGAGGCCGCCCGCCTTCAGCGCCCGGCGGCGCGACGGATTTTCCGCGCGATCTTCGCCGCGCAAGGTTTCGCCGTTCATGCCCCGCCTCCTCGCCGAGCGGCGGGCGCCGCCGGAGCGGCCGCCGCGGGCGCTTCGTTGGGCAAGGTCTGCGGCAGCGACTTCTTGCCGGTCGCGGCCTGCTTGATCGCTTCGCGGATGCGCACATAGGTGCCGCAGCGGCAGAGGTTGCCGGACATCGCCGCATCGATCTGCGCATCCGTCGGCACGGGGGTTCTCGCCAACAACGCCGCCGCCGACATGATCTGTCCCGACTGGCAGTAACCGCACTGGACGACTTCGATGTCGAGCCAGGCCTGCTGCACCTTCTTGCCCGCGGCGCTGGCGCCGATGCCTTCGATCGTGGTGACGGGTTTGTCGCCGACGGCGGACACCGGCAGCACGCACGAGCGCACCGCCCGGCCGTCCAGATGCACGGTGCAGGCTCCGCACTGGGCGATGCCACAGCCGAACTTCGTGCCGGCGAGTCCGATCACGTCGCGCAACACCCACAACAGGGGCATGTCGGCCGGCACATCGACCGATTTGCTTTCCCCGTTCACATTCAGAACGAACATCGGAGCCTCCGCGGCTGAACTGGACGCAGATCACGGTTTGAGCGGCATGTGGCTTGTCTTCCGCTCGGGTACTCCGGGAGAGTAGCAGACCCCATGTAAGGATCGCCAAAGCCGAGGAGCCCCCCCGGAGTGCCTCGGCCTTCGCTTCAAGGAGACGGCAATGCCGAGAGGAAGCGCGCTGCTTCATGGGTGCGCGGCGGAAAAGCCGGCGCGGCGTCGGTCGCGCGTCCGGTCGCCGAGTTCGAACAGCGCCTCGATGCGCGCCCATTGCAATGAACGACGCGGCGGCTGCGTCTGGCCGACGCCGTCGCCGCTTCATCGAACGCGCAACGCCATCGCACTCGGATCCGGACGAAACGGAAGTCGAGCGGGTTCGCCGACGACGACGAAGGAATGCCGGCGTCTGTTGATCTTGCTTATCGTTTCATGCGATGTCGCCCCGCCTTCTCGCCGAAGAACGGGTGGGTCTGTCCGAATGCCTGGCCTGGAGTGATCCGCGATTTGCACACCGCTTCGCCGCGCGGGCTAACCGTTCGGCTTCGGCGCCGCGAGCAACGGGATCTGATAGATTCGCGCGCCCGCCTGCGCGCCCTCTGCCGCCGGCAATTCCGCTTCGAAGTACAAGGTGCGCCGATCGGGTGACAGGCGCGCTTCAAGCCCCGCGGTGATCGGCGTCAACGGCTGCGGCTCGATCCATTTCCCGGCGCGGCGATAGGAAACGAACAAGACCGGCTCCTTCCCCGCCGCCGGCGGACGGTTCGAGGAAAAGACGATGAAACTCTCGTCCGCCGGAACGGCGGCATCGAAATCCGCAGTGCTTCCGTCGCTGATCGACAGCGGTTCCGGCTCGAGGAACGTCGCGCCGTGCGCCTGGGCCCGATAGATGTGGCTCCTCCAGGTGTAGGGATCCGGCCGATTGAAATAGACGCTGCCGTCGCCGGCCACGGCGGGCGAGTACGTCGCGGACGTCGCATTGACCACGTCGGGCAGGCGCACCGGATCGCGATGCGGATGCAGGTCGACTCGCCAGATCGCGCCGCCCGCTCCGGGCCGGATCTGCCCTCCGAAAAAACCGTCCAGCGGTTTGCCGCCTGCGCTTCGAGGCCGATTCGAGACGAACACGAGGTAGGATCCGTCCGGAGCCATGGCCGGCTCGATGTCGCGCCAGGTGCCCGAAAACGGCGCGACCTCCGGCGCAGACCAGGCGGCCCCGATTCGCCGCGAGAAGACGATCGTGCGCTTCGCGCCCTGCGAACGCGTGAAATAGACCGTCTTCCCGTCGGGCGTGAACGCCGGCGAAGCGTAGGAGGAACCCGGACTCCAGTCGATCTCCGGCGCAAATGCCTGTGCCGCACCCCGGATCGAAATCGGTGCGCCGGCCGATGCAGGCTGCCGGTCGATCCGCGCCGAGCAACCCGCGGTCAAGACCGCGGCTGCCCCACACGAAAGCAATATCGTCGTCCGCATGCCGCGATCATAGGATGCCGCAGCAAACGGGCGACACGCATTTGCGACGAGACGGGCGCGGACTGCGACGAAGGCCGTGGTCCACGGCGACCCGACCGCCAGACGAGAGGATGCGCGATCGCCGGCAAGAGAGGTTTCTTCTGCAACGTTGGCGAGTCTGCGCTCGCCGACCTGTTGCGCGAGCGATCCGCACCGAGCTCGAGTGGGCCAGACGACTTGGCCTCCTCCTCGACATCGACGCCGACGATCCCGGATGTCGGCGCCTCTGTGAACTTGGTCGCGATTCGGCAGCCGCCGGAAGTGGACACTTCCTGCTCGGCCCGGATTGGCCTCTTCTTCGTCTTCCATCGTGTTTGTAAACCCTCGGCGGAGCATCGAAGATGGCGGCCAACGATCACAGCGGCAGAACGACTGTCCACTTGCGAGCGATGCGATGAACCGACGACTTCACGGCAACCCGATTTTTCCCGACTCTTTTCGAAGCGCCTGGATCCGGCTCGCGACCTCGGCGGCAGCCGCGGCCCTGCTCCTACTGTGCACGGCCGGCATCGCCGGCGCCGCTTCGCTCACCGTATACGACGGCGCGCTGGAAAACGCGTTCGCGAACTACGGCAGTTGGGCGGCCACGTACAACTTCGCCGGCACCGGCATCGTGCGCGGCAGCGAAACGCACGCGATTTCGTTCAAGCCGGACAACTGGGGCGGCATACGCGTCCTGGCCGCCAACGGCGCCGCGCGCTATCCGATCGGCGGCTACGGCAGCCTCAGCTTCTGGGTCAACGGCGGCAGCGGCAGCGGGCAGAGGATCAATCTCACGCTGGAACTGATCGATCCGACGGCGAATCCGGCGCAGACCGCCAGCTACGGCGCGATCGACGTCGGCAGCCATACCAGCGGCGGCATCGCCGCGAACACTTGGAAACAGGTGACGATCGATTTCGACGCGCTGGGCCTGACTTACGGAACCGTCAACGCGTTGGTTTTCCAGGACGCCACGGGCGGCGCGCAGCCGCAGGTGTATC
>CBJLOV010000203.1:0-7431 GCA_966424745.1 uncultured bacterium | reverse complement strand
TCAAATGATGACCAATGCAACGTAGAACGAATTCGCGCCGGTGCGCGAGCGATCCCCTGACTGGCTGATCCTCGGCGAGCGCCGTCTCGCACTCAAGCGCGCCGAGGACCGCCAGCGCGCCGAAGCGGAGTCGATGGGACCGCCGGCCGAGGGCGAAGCTCTGCCCGAAGTCGAGCCCGAGGAGACGGCCGTCGCCGATCTGGGCGCGCAAACGCGGCGTGTGCTGCGCCTCGCCATCGCGCTGCTGCTCGGCGCATCGTTGTTGGTGATCTGGTCGGACATCGCCCCGGCGCTGAGCTTCCTCGACAAGATCGCGGTGTGGAAATCGACCACGGTCGACAGTGACGGCAAGGCGATCGCGCTGAACGTGACCCTGCGCCACGTGCTCGAGTCCGCCCTGCTGCTCGCAATGACCTTCATCGCCACGCGCAACCTGCCGGGCCTGCTCGAAATCGGCGTGCTGCGCCGCCTCAACATCGATGCGCCGACGCGCTACGCGATCGTCAGCATCGTGCGCTACCTGATCGTGCTCGTCGGCGGCCTCGTCGGCATCGGCCTGCTCGGCGTGCACTGGTCCAATCTGCAGTGGCTCGCCGCGGGCCTGACCGTCGGCCTCGGTTTCGGCCTTCAGGAAATCTTCGCCAACTTCATCTCGGGCTTGATCGTGCTGTTCGAGCGGCCGTGCCGCGTCGGCGACGTCATCACGATCGGCACCATCGAGGGCACGGTCACGCGCATCCGCACGCGCGCGACGACGATTCTGGATTGGGACAACAAGGAAGTGATCGTGCCGAACAAGGCATTCATCACCGAGCGCCTCGTCAACTGGACGCTGAGCGACACCACGACGCGCGTCGTCATCAAGGTCGGCATTGCTTATCGCAACGATCCGCGGCTCGCGCAAAGGCTGCTGCTGCAGATCGCCGGTGAGCATGCGCTGGTCCTCAAGGATCCCCAGCCGCTGGCCTGGATGACCGGCTTCGGCGACTCGACCCAGGATCTCGAGCTGCGTTTCTTCGTCGCGGAAATCGGCCAGCGCAATCTCGTGCGCACCGAACTTACGATGCGCATCGGCGATGTATTCCGCGAGAACGACCTCGAGATCGCCTACCCGACGCGCGACGTGTGGTTCCGCAACGCGCTGGAAACGAACGCGCCGGCTCAGGCCGCGCCCACCGCCGAGGCGAGCAAGGCCTCGAAGCGCGACTGATCGACCTCGAGCACGATGTTCGCGTTCGCGGATTTGCCGAGGCGGCCCTGCCAATCGACCACCGTGGCGCCGCGCGTCAGGACGCCGTCGAGCTCCACGGCAACGTGGCGCTCTTCCGCGTGGAGGACGATGCGGGGCTCGAGCGCGACGGCCATGGCCAGCGCGTCGGCGATCAGCAGTTTCGGCCGGCCGCGCTCGCGCGACCATGCCCGCGTCTTGTTCGTGATCGAAGCGTAGAATTTCGCCCTGCCGCCGCCGCTCGCGAGCAAGGTTTCGAAACGGTCGAAGTCCAGGCCGTGGCGCATCGTCGCTTCCCAGTCGACCAGGGTGAAATGCGGCCAATTCGAAAAGACCACATGCGCTGCCTCCGGATCGAAGCCGACGTTGAATTCCGCCGGCACGGTGCCGTAGTTGCCATGCCCGGTGACCGCGCCGCCCATGACGACGAGCTTGGCCACGCGCTGCGGCAGGGTCGGATCGAGCCTGAGCGCGAGCGCGACGTTGGTCAGCGGCGCGAGTGCGACGAGCACGAGCTTGCCCGCATATTCGTGCGAGGCGCGCAGAATCGCGAGCGCGGCATGCTCTTTTTCGGCCTTGCGCGAACTCGGCGCATAGCCGGTGTCGCCGAAGCCGTCGCTGCCGTGCACGTGCGCCGCGTCGGCAGCCGTATGGACGAGCGGCGTCGCACAGCCCGCATACACCGGCGTCGATGCGCCGATCACCTCGACGAGCTTGAGCGCATTCGCGACCGTGTGATTCAGGCCGACATTGCCTGCGGCAACGGACAACCCCACTACGTCGGCGCGATCGTGCGCCATCAGGATCGCCATCGCATCGTCGACGCCCGGGTCGGTGTCGATCAAGATCTTATACTTTTCCATTTATTCACCTTTACCGCCGCTTGCGGCGACGAAAATAAAAAAGCGGCCGTTCCGGCCACCGTATCGGGCTTTGCTGCGCAATTCTACCGGTCGCGGCGGGCGATCCAACTCAGCGCGGCTTGCCGGCCTCGGGCGGCGGCTTGTCGAATGGCGGAAAGCCGAGTGCCTGCAGTCCGGCGAGGCGTTGCTTCGCCAAGTCGGGCTGGTCGAAGTAAAGCGAGCGCAGCAACTGCGAATCGACGTTCGGCCATATCGTGCGCAGCGCTTCCGCCGTCGCCCGCGTCTCTTCGGCGATGCGTGCCGTCTTGCGCGTCATCTGCACCGCGTTGACCACGGCGAACAGGGCGGCGACTGCGATACAGACGGCGAGAAGCTTGGCCTGGGCCGATTCCCGCCAGTCCGCCAATGCCATCAAACCGAGCCAGCCGAGCCAAAAGACCGACGAAAAACTGACGTAACGCATGACGAAAGCATGCTGAGCGCCGTTGCCGGCCGCGCGCGCGGCAGCGACGACGAACGCGCAGGAAATGCCGAAAACGAAACATCCAAGCCAGGGCAGGCTCTTTCGCCGGTCCGTGCTGCGCAGGTACGCCCAGATACCGCTGCCCAAAGCGCAAAGGGCGAGCAACGGCGCGATGTCGGTCGCGAACCGGCCGATGCCGCCGCCGAGAAAGTTCAGCGCATACCGCAACAAGACCGCGAGTGACGGCGCCGTGCCGATCTCCGTTCCGTTGTATGCCCGCGTCAGGACGTAGGCAGAAAGACCGGACAACAGCCATGCCACTGCGATCACGATGCGCCGCGTGCGCGGCTGGTCGTCGCGCAGCGCCGCGAGCAACACCACTGTCGGCACCAGGGCGACGGCCGTGGCAAAACTCAAGTAAGCGCACAGCCCCGCGAACAGGCCGAGCGCGATATTCGCCCACGACAACACCCGCAGCGCGAGGCGATCGATAACGACGATCGACGCAAGCAAGCTCATGAACACCGCAACCTGCCAACCCCATTGCAGGTTGGGCAGATGGCCGGGATAGAGGGCGAGGAAAACCATCAGCAGGCAAACCGCCTGCGCCGCCGTACCGCGCATCGGCAGGGTCCGGCGCATCAGCATCGCGACGAGCGCGGCATAGACAACGAGGCCGAGCCAGCCGACCGCGCAATCGAGCCATGGTTCGCCTTGCGAAAGATATGTCGTCGCCAGCAGGACGGCGTAGGCAAGCACATGGACGTGACCGGCGCGGAAGCCGAAGAATTCGGTATCGGTGAGCGTACCGTCCTGCCAGGCGAGATACATCGGCACCATGTCGAGCTGATCCCAGAGCATCATGGGAATGTGCCAGGCCATGGTCAGAACCAGCAGCACGCCCGCAAGGCTGACGAACAGAACAGGAACGCAGGGCGAAGGAACGCGATTTTCGATGCATGCAGCTTCGGACGGGCACCTCGATGCGTACATCGGTCAGGCTCCCGCGAAGCGCGCCGCTTGGCCGATCCAGCGTGCAATCAACCGCTCGACGAGGTCGGGATGGTCGCGCATCAGAATCTCGCCGGCACGTTGGACCGCAGGCAGGAGATGGGCGTCTCGGGTCAGATTGGCGACGCGAAATGCCATCTCGCCGGTCTGGCGCGTGCCCAACACCTCGCCGGGCCCGCGCAATTCGAGGTCTTTTTCGGCGATGCGAAAACCGTCGGCGGTTTCACGCAGCACGTCGAGGCGCTGCCGCGCCATGCCCGACAGCGGCGCCTGATACAAAAGCACGCAGTTCGATTTCGCACTGCCACGACCGACCCGACCGCGCAATTGATGCAGTTGAGCGAGGCCGAGACGTTCGGCGTTTTCGATCACCATGAGGCTGGCGTTCGGCACGTCGACGCCGACCTCGATCACCGTGGTCGCCACGAGCAGCGCGACTTCGCCGAGCTTGAACGCGTCCATCGTCGCCTGCTTCTCCGCCGGTTTCATGCGCCCGTGGACGAGGCCGATGTGCAAACCGGGCAGCGCCGCGGCCAGCTCCGCGTGGGTCACCTCCGCGGCCTGCGCCTGCAGCACCTCGGATTCCTCGATGACCGTGCACACCCAATAGGCCTGCAGCCCTTCGCCGCAGGCGGCACGGATACGCTCGACGACCTCGCTGCGGCGCGTGCCGTTCAACACCACCGTCGCGATCGGCGTCCGGCCCGGCGGCAGCTCGTCGATGACCGAAACGTCCAGATCCGCGTACGCGGTCATGGCCAACGTGCGCGGGATCGGGGTCGCGGTCAGCACGAGCTGATGCGGGATTTCTCCGCCTGTGCGCCCCTTGTCGCGCAGCGCCAGGCGCTGATCGACGCCGAAACGATGCTGCTCATCGATGATGACGAGGCCGAGCCGGTCGAATTCGACTCCTTCCTGCATCAGTGCGTGCGTACCGATCGCGATCTGCGCCGATCCGCGCAGACCGGCGAGCGCCGCCGCCCGCGCCTTGCCCTTGAGTTTGCCGGCAAGCCAGACGATCTCGATGCCGAGCGGAGAAATCCATTTGTGGAAATTAACGAAATGCTGCTCGGCAAGCAGCTCGGTCGGCGCCATCAGTGCGACCTGGCGGCCCGCTTCGACCGCGGTCAGCGCGGCCAGCGCGGCGACGACCGTCTTGCCCGAGCCGACGTCGCCCTGCACGAGGCGCAGCATCGGCGAGGTTTCGCCGAGATCGCGCGCGACTTCGGCGGCCACCCGCGCCTGCGCCCTGGTCGGCGCAAATGGAAGCGCGGCAAGGAAACGTTCGCGCAGCTTGCCGTCGCCGCGCAGCGCGGGCGCCGAGTGTGCGCGCAGACGATGACGCAGTCGCTTGAGCGAAAGATGCTGGGCGAGAAGTTCCTCGAAGGCGAGGCGTTGCTGCGCAGGATGAACGCCGATCCCGAGCTGGACCAGATTCGCATCAGGCGGCGGCCTGTGCATGTAGAGCAGGGCCGCACGCAGGGACGTCAGCTGGTTCGCTTCGCGCAGCACCGGCGGAATCAGTTCCAACGCCTCGTCCTGCGGCAGCAGATCGAGCGCGCGCTGGATCAGTCCGCCGAGACGCTTCTGGCCGAGACCTTCGGTCGTCGGATAGATCGGCGTCAACCGCTCCTCGACCTCGATCGCAGCGTCGTCGGCAAGACGTTGATACTGCGGATGCACCATCTCGAGGCTGTGCTGGCCACGTCGCACTTCGCCGAAGCAACGCAGACGCGAACCCACGGCGAGTTGATTGACCTGGGCGTTGTTGAAGTGGAAGAAACGCAACAGCAAGGTGTGCTGGCTGTCGTCCGCAATGGCGATGCGCAATTGCGGGCGGAAGCGAAAGCCCTTCTCGATCGCTTCGATGCGGCCCTCGACCTGGGCCGTGCCGCCGACGCGCAGATCGCGGATCGCGGTGATGCGCGTTTTGTCCTCGTAGCGCAGCGGCAAATGGAACCAAAGGTCCTGCAGGCTGACCAGGCCGAGCTTGCCCAACGCGGCGAGCAGAGCCGGGCCGACGCCGGACAGAACGGTCACGGCCGTGGCGGATGTCGCCTCGACCGAACGCTGCTGAGAATCGGAGCGAGACGGGGCCATTCTCAGCGCGAACCTCCCGACCGCGCGGGCACGGCCGGCATCCACGCCCGACCCCTGAAGCTCCGTTGCAGGTTTCTGCTGCATCCGGGCCGGATCCTTCGACGCGCACGCACGGAGGACACTCTCGGTCAGTCGACCACCGCGATCATGTCGATCTCGACCTGCGAGGCTTTCGGCAGGCCCTTGACCTCGATCGTCGAACGCGCGGGGTAAGGCTGCTTGAAGTACTCGGCCATCACCGCATTGACCGCGGCGAAATTGGCGAGATCGGTCAGATAGATGCCGACACGCACGACCTGCCCGAAATCGATACCCGCGGCAATCGCCACCGCCTTGAGGTTCTCGAATACACGCCGCGCCTGCGCCGTGATATCGCCTTCGACGAGCACGCCGCTGGCCGGATCGAGCGGAGTCTGGCCGGAAAAGTAAATCGTGTTGCCCACTCGCACGGCCTGCGAGTAGGGGCCGATGGCCTTCGGAGCGTTGTCGCTATGGATGATGGTGCGGGACATGGCTTTCCTGGGTGATCGAAAATGGAGGGCAAGGCTCCAAGAAGAGCATAAAGGCTTCCGTCCCTTTCGCGAAAGCCACCGAGTTCACCGGCGGCGCGGTGCGCGGGAGCGCACAGCCTGGATTCACACCGGGTAGCGATAAACCCCATGCACCACGTTCGCGCGGCGCACGCGATACATCACCTCGTCGAGGTGTTTGCGGCTGCGCACCTCGATCGTGAACATCAACGTCGACGTGTTGAGATCGCGTTCCTGGTATTCGACGTTCTCGATGTTCGAGTCCGCCTCGGCGATCGCCGCCGCGATCGTCGCGAGCACGCCTGGCTTGTTCTCGACGACGATGCGCAGGCGCACGCGATAGTCGCCGGTCACGTCGTTGTCCCAGCCCATCGCGATGATGCGCTCGGGCGTCTTGCGGTATTCGGCCGCGTTCGGACAGTCGACGCGGTGCACCACGACGCCTTTGCCCTGCGAGAGATAGCCGATGATTTCGTCGCCCGGCACCGGATGGCAACACTGGCCGAAGCTGAGCACGCCACGCTCGCTGCCGGTGATCAGCACTTTTTCCTGCGTGCGCCGTTTGCCCTTGTCCACGCGCGAGTTGCCAGCGGCGAGCGCGGTCGCGACCTGGTCCGGCATGCGGTTGCCGAGCGCGATGTCGGCAAGCAGTTCCTCGAGCCGCTTGAACTTCGCGTCGGCGATGTAGCGATCGAGGGCCTTCAGCGGAATCGCGTCGAGGGACACGCCCTGCGCTTCGAGCGCGCGATCGAGCATGCGGTGGCCAAGCTCCACCGCATCCTCGTGCTGCAGATGCTTGAGATTGTTGCGGATCGCCACGCGCGCGCGCGCCGAAACGACCCATTCGAGCCATTGCGGATTCGGCTGCGCCGACGGCGCGGTGATGATCTCGACCGTTTCGCCCGAATTGAGCCGCGTGCGCAGCGGCACGAGCTTCTTGTCGACGCGCGCGGCCACGGCGTGATTGCCGACGTCGGTATGCACGAAGTACGCATAGTCCAGCGCGGTCGCGTTGCGCGGCAGAGCGAAGATTTTGCCCTTCGGCGAGAATAGGTAGACCTCGTCGGGGAACAGGTCGACCTTGACGTTCTCGAGGAACTCGGCCGAGGAGGCTTCGGGCGCCTGCGTCTCGACGAGGCCGGTGATCCAGTCGCGCGCGCGCGACTGCGCGGCGTTGGCCGGCTCTTTCGAGGTCTTGTAGACCCAATGCGCGGCAACGCCGCGCTCGGCGGCCTG
>CBJLOV010000202.1:0-7459 GCA_966424745.1 uncultured bacterium | reverse complement strand
CTGCTGCCCGAATGGGTGCGCGCCTATCGCGAGAAATTTCCCGACGTGCGCCTGGAGCTGGCCAACGTCACCGGCATCGACGGCCTCGCCCTGCTGCGTTCGGACAAGGTCGACTTTGCCGTCGGTTCGATGCTCGACGTGCCGCACGACCTCGAATACGAACCGGTGCGCTGGTTCGATCCGATGCTGATCCTGCCGCACGGCCACCCGCTCGCCGACAAGCCCGAGATCGCGCTTGAGGATATTTCGCCCTACGGATTGATTCTGCCGCCGCAGCGGCTGACGACCTACCGCATGGTCGATCTGGTGTTCCAGCAGCGCAAGGTGCCCTACCACGTCGCCATCGAAGTCGGCGGTTGGGAAGTGATCAAGCAATACGTCGGCATGGGCCAGGGCATCTCGATCGTCACCGGCATCTGCATCACCCCGGGCGACCGCGAGCGCCTCGTCGTGCGCAATATGCGGAGCTATTTCCCGCAGCGCAGCTACGGCGTCGTCGTGCGCAAGGGCAAGTACCTGTCCGAGCAGTCGCGCGCGTTCATCGATCTGATCAAGCCGGACATGTTCGGCCGCCGCGACTACTACGATTCCGGGCACTCGGAGCGGTAAACGGGATGAAAACCGGAAAATTCACGGAGCCGTCGCGATCCTGGCGGACGCGGCGGCTCCGCGGGCGCGGCCTGCGCCGCCCCCCTGTTCCCGTATTACCGCGGTGCCGATGGCCGACACTCGCGGAGTCGACATCGTCCCTGCGGACATTGCAGGCGGCGCGCAGAAACTATGGAGAAATCTTGAAAGCCCGGGCGTCGATGTTCCGTGCATGGCGCCGCCGCGCTATCGTCGCCGCCTCGTCTTTTTTCCGTGTCCCGTTCTCAATGCGCCTGCGTTTGTGGCATCGATTGTTTCTGGCCTTCGCCGTACTCAGCGTGGCGATCATCGCCGGCTTCGTCGTCTGGCAGCAGCGCAATTTCCGTGCGGGATTCTCGACCTATCTCAACGAAGTCGCGCGGCAGCGCATGCAGGCTGCCGGAGAGCGCCTGGCGGACGCCTATGCCGAACACGGTTCGTGGGACTTTTTGCGCGGCGACGCGCGTGCGTTCGACGTCCTCGTCGATCCGTATCGCGGGCGCCACGGCGGCGCGCCCGAAAGGCCGCCTCCTCCCCTCCCGCCGCCGCCGAATATCGAGCCGCCGGGAGGCGGGTCCAGGCCGGGCGCCGACAGGCCACCGCTTGGCGAACCCGCCTTTCACGGCGGCCCGGCAAACCGCGTGCTGCTGGTCGATGCCGCCGGCGCAGCGGTGATAGGCGATCCGCGCCTGGTCGGCGCAGACGATCTGCTGCGCACGCCGATCGAGGTGAACGGCAAGGCCGTCGGCGGTCTCCTCGCGCGAAAGATTCCGACGCGCGCTTTCGGCGGACCCGACCTCGCCTTCGCCCTGGCACAGCGGCACGGCGCGATCGTTGCCGGCGCGGTGGCGCTGCTCGTCGCATTGGGATTCGCCTTCGCCATCGCACGCTGGCTGCTGGCGCCGGTACGTGCGCTGAGCGGCGGTGTGCACGCGCTGACCGCGGGCGACTATGCGCAGCGCATCGCCCCTACCGGCAGCGCCGAACTCGGCGCTCTCGCACGCGACTTCAATCGGCTCGCGCGTACTCTCGAATCGCATCGCGAGGCGCGCCGGCGCTGGGGCGCGGACATTGCGCACGAGCTGCGCACGCCGCTCAGCGTGTTGCGCGGCGAGATTTCCGCGCTGCAGGACGGCGTGCGCGCGCCGACGCCGGCTGCGTTCGATTCGCTCGCGGTCGAAGGCGATCGTCTGTCCGGCCTCATCGAGGATTTGTACCAGCTTGCGCTTGCCGACGCCGGGGCGCTCGAGTATCGCTTCGAGACGCTCGATCTCGTCGAGGTCTTGCGCGACGCCGTGCAGCTGCAGAAACGCGCTTGCGCCGATGCGGGGCTTGCGCTCGAGATGAATCTGCCCGGCGAGGCCGTGTCGGTGCGCGGCGACGCGCGCCGCCTCGGCCAGCTGCTCGACAATCTGATCGTCAACGCGCGCCGCTACACCGATGCGCCCGGCCGCATCCGCATCGAGCTGACGGACACGAAACAGGCAGCGCGCCTGACTCTCGACGACACGCCGCCCGGAGTGCCGGCCGAATCGCTGCCGCTCCTGTTCGAACGCCTTTACCGTGTCGATTCGGCGCGCGGACGCAGCAACGGCGGCGCGGGTCTCGGCCTTTCGATCTGCCGCGCGATCGTCGAAGCGCATGGCGGATCGATCCGGGCCGAAGCGTCGCCGATGGGCGGATTGCGTATCCTAGTCGAGCTGCCGCACAGCACGGAGACTCTCGCATGACGGTTCCCGCGAACGGTTCTATGAACCCCGATCAGATCAAGCATGTACTCGTCGTCGAAGACGAGCCGAAAATCGCCGCCCTCCTGCGCGACTATCTCGCCGCCTCCGCGTTTCGCGTCAGCGTGCTCGAAACCGGCGAGGGCGCGGTGGAATGGATTCGCGAACACGCGCCCGACGCCATCGTGCTCGACCTGATGCTGCCGGGCGTCGACGGACTGGCGATCTGCCGCAGCCTGCGCGCGCTACCCGACAAGCGCATCGGCGACGTGCCGATCCTGATGCTCACCGCACGCGTCGAGGAGATCGATCGCCTGCTCGGCCTCGAGCTCGGCGCCGACGACTACATCTGCAAGCCGTTCAGTCCGCGTGAAGTGGTCGCGCGCGTCAAGGCGGTGCTGCGCCGGGTGGCGGCCGGGGCCAACGCGCAGCCGCCCGCGATCGATCTGGACGAGGAGCGCTTCGAGGCGCGCGTGCACGGCCATGCCTTGTCGCTGACGCCGGTCGAATTCCGCCTTTTGCGCAAGCTCGCCACGCAGCCCGGGCGCGTCTATTCGCGCCAGCAGTTGATGGACGCGCTGTACAGCGATCATCGCGTGGTCAGCGACCGCACCGTCGACAGCCACGTCAAGAATCTGCGGCGCAAGCTCGCCGACGCCGGGGCCGATCCGATCGCCTCGATCTACGGGCTCGGCTATCGCTTCGAATGGAATGAAGACGACCGTTCCGATCAGGCTTCCTCGCGCGCAAGCCCCAGTTCCAGCCACAAGTAGTCGAAACTGACGATCGGGCGCTGGTCGCGCTGTGCCATGTCGCGTTCGTTGAACTCGTAGCTGCGCAAGAGGAAGCGCACGCGTTCGCGGCCTTACCAACCGCGGCGGCGGAGGTGGATCGAGAACCTCGCCGATCCAGAACTCCGAAATGATCGCAGCAACCATGCGATCGAATTCAAGCGAATCCTCGGGTTCGTCCATTTCACGAGCCGCCTCGGCAAGTGCGGAGATTTCGAGCGCGATGTCGCCGAGCAGAGCGTCGGCCGGTGTCATGCCGGCGCGACACTTGGCTACACTGCATCCACGTCGATGCCCCTACGGAAAACGCGATGCTCAATCGCCTCTGGGTCGGATTCTTTTTCGCAGCCGCGTTCGCCGCGCTCGCGCGTTGGACGCTGGGCGGCGATGCGACGGTGTTCGCGGCGATGATTGCGGCGATGTTCGACATGGCCAAGCTGTCGGTCGAGGTCATGATCCTGCTGTTCGGCACGCTGACCCTGTGGCTCGGCTTCCTGCGCATCGCCGAGCAGGCCGGATTGATCGATCTGCTTGCCCGCGCGCTCGGCCCGCTGTTCGCGCGCCTCATGCCCGAAGTGCCGCGCGGGCATCCGGCGATCGGCCTGATCACGCTCAACTTCGCCGCGAATATGTTCGGACTCGACAATGCGGCGACGCCGATGGGTCTGCGCGCGATGCGTGAGCTGCAGGCGCTCAATCCCGAGCCCGAGACCGCGAGCAACGCGCAGATCCTGTTCCTCGTGCTGCATTCGTCCTCGCTCGTGCTGCTGCCGGTGACGATCTTCATGTACCGCGCGCAGCAGGGTGCCCGCGATCCGACCTTGGTGTTCCTGCCGATCCTGCTCGCCACCTGCGCTTCGGCCACGACCGGTCTGCTCGCGGTCGCCTTCGTGCAGAGGCTGAAGCTGTTCGACCGCGTGGTCCTGATCTACCTCGGCGGTTTCGCCGTGCTGATGGCCGTGTTCATGGCGACGCTGGCATCGCTTGCGCCGGCGGCGCTCGCCGCGTTCTCTTCACTCGCCGGCAACCTTGCGATGTTCGCGATCATCCTCGTGTTTCTGGTTGCGGGGGCGGTGAAGAACGTGCCCGTCTACGAGAGCTTCGTCGACGGTGCCAAGCAGGGCTTCGAGGTGGCCAAGGACGTGCTGCCCTATCTGGTCGCCATGCTGTGCGCGATCGGCGTGCTGCGCGCTTCGGGGGCCATGGATTTTCTGCTCGAAGGCGTGCGCCTGGCCGTGCAGGGCGTCGGCCTCGATACGCGCTTCGTCGACGCACTGCCGACGGCCTTGGCCAAGCCGTTCTCGGGCAGCGCCGCGCGTGCGCTGCTCATCGAAACGATGAAGACGCAGGGCGTGGACAGCTTTCCGGCCCTCGTCGCCGCGACCGTGCAGGGCAGCACCGAAACAACGTTCTACGTGCTCGCGGTGTATTTCGGCGCGGTCGGCATCAAGCGGGCGCGCCACGCGGTCGGCTGCGCCGTGGTCGCCGACCTCGCCGGCATCGTCGCTTCGATCCTGGTCTGCTACTGGTTCTTCGGCTGAGGCGGACGGCCGCTGCGGTCAGCGTGCCGCCGGCCGGCCGCCGAGCACGCGCGCGGGCAGCATCAGCAGCGCGCGCAGGAATTCGAACACGCCTTCGACGGCGATGCCGACGAGGCGGAACGGCAGCAGGAGGAGCCAGAAGATCGGATACAGGATCAGCGCCAGCAGCGCGATCGGCCAGCAGAATACGAACAACAGCAGCCAGAGGATGAAAGTCAACATCGTCGACCTCGTGACGATCTCGGGATAAAGCCTATCTTGCGGCCACTCTACGCCGGCTCAAGACCGTGCGGGAGTGCCGAACGGCATGGTGTACCGCGTACGCCCTCTGCCCCGCAGTCCGGGTGTGGCGCAGCTGCGTCACGGAGTGCCCGGAAGCATCGCCTTGTCTTCGTCGTCCTCGTCGCTTTGGATCTCGATCGGGCGCTGGTCGGCTTCGAACAGCCGATCGAGGTCGGCGAGCGCTTCCTGGGCAGTCTGCCGCAGCGCGGCTTCGTCGTCGTAGACGAGGTGCTGGTCGCGCAGCAGCTGTTCGTCGCGCTTGCGGAAGATGTCGATGCGCGCCTTGGCGATTTCTGGAGCCACGCCGAGGTCGACCAGCACGCCCTTGGCCATGGCCAGGCTCGAATAGAACGTGTCGCGCACGATGCCGTCGACGCTCAGATCCATCAGGCGCCAGACGTGCTGGCGGTTGCGCGCGCGGGCAATGATCTTGATGTGCGGGTAGAGCCGCTTGACCAGCCGCGCCGTGCGGATGTTGAGATCGGGATCGTCGGTAGTCAGCACGAAAACCTCGGCCTTCTCGATGCCCGCCGCGCGCAGCAATTCCGGTCGGCTCGAATCGCCGAAGTAGATGTTCTGGTTGAAGCGGCGCACGAGTTCGACCTGCTCGACCGAGCTTTCCAGCGCGGTGAACGGGATCTTCTGCGCGCGCAGCACGCGCGCGACGATCTGGCCGACGCGGCCGAAGCCGGCGATGATGACGCGCGGATGCTCGTCCGGAATGACGTCGAAGTCGCGCTGCGGCTTTTTCTTCTGTTCCGCGAATATCTTGCCGCCGCCGACCACGAGCAGCGGGATCAGCGCCATCGACAGGGTCACCGACACGACGAGCAGGCTGTGCTGATCCGCTTCGAGCAGTTGATGATCGCGGGCGAGATTGAGCACGACGAAGGCGAATTCGCCGCCGCCGGCGAGCACGAGGGCCAGGCGGACCGCTTCGTTGAAATCGAGTTTGCCCGTCAGCTTGCCGATGGCGAGCAGCACGGCAGCCTTGACCGCGAGGATGCAGAGCACGATCAGGCCGATCGCCACGGGTTGCTGCTTGACCAGCTGCAGGTCGAGCGAGACGCCGACGCCGACGAAGAACAGGCCGAGCAGAATGCCCTTGAACGGTTCGATCTGCGCTTCGATCTCGTGGCGGAATTCCGAGTCGGCGAGCAGCACGCCCGCGAGGAACGCGCCGAGCGACATCTGCATGCCGGCGAGCTGCATCAGCCAGGCTGCGCCGAAGACGACGAGCAAGGCCATGGCGGTGAATACTTCGGGAATCTGCGTGCCCGCGACCGCGCGGAAGACCGGACGCAGCAGATAACGGCCGCCGACCACGACCAGCGCGATGATGCCGATCGCCTTGGCCGCGGCGATCCAGGTGTTGCCGCTCGCTTCCGCCGCGCCGTGCGCGCCGAGCAAGGGCACGAGGGCGAGGATCGGGATCGCGGCGAGATCCTGGAATAGGAGGATCGCGAATGCGAGGCGGCCGTGCGGCTCGCCGATCTCCTTGCGTTCGGCGAGGATCTGCAGGCCGATCGCCGTCGACGACAGTGCCAGGGCAAGGCCGATGATGGTCGCGCCCGACGCGGCGACGCCGAGCGCGACCGCGATACCGCCGAGGGGCAGGGCGGACAGCATGACCTGGATCAGGCCCGCGCCGAACACCGACCTGCGCATCAGCCACAGGCGCGCCGGGGACAGTTCCAAGCCGATCACGAACAACAGCAGGATCACGCCGAGCTCGGAAAGCTCGTTGGCCTGGCTCATGTCCGGGGCGAGATTGAGAAAATTCGGGCCGATCAAGGCACCCGCGCCGAGATAGCCGAGCACGGCGCCGAGGCCGGCGCGCTTGGACAGCGCGACCGCGATCACCGCGGCGGCGAGAAACATCACCATGTACTGAAGGAAGTGCGAACCTTCCATCGCGGATCCTCGAACGTTCTCTTGCATTATAGACATCGACCGCGTCGATGCCGATGTATCGCGGCCGACCGAGGCAGACGGTCACCGCTGCGGTTTTGCGCAATCTCAGTCGCTGAGATCGCCGCGCCGCATGCTCGTTTGCAACTTGGCGAGGAGAAGATCATGCGTTCGACCTTCCTGTATTCAAGGGCGGTGCCGGCGATCGGCGCGAAGGAGCCTGTGATCGCGTTGCGCATCGCACAGACCTGGCTCGTGCTCGGCTGCGCGGCGTTGCTGTGCCTGCCCGCGCTGCGCGGGCGCAACGAATGGCTCGGCTGGCTGCCGCTGTGGCTCGTGGTCGTGCCGGCGGCGCAACTCGCGATTCTGCGCTGGCGGCCGCTCTTCGCCGCCTCGCGCAGGGCGTGGAATCACTTGCATCGGCGCCGTGCGACGCCCATGCCGCGCCGCGCGCGCCGATCGCGCAAGCCTTCGAGTCCGCGGCGCGAGAGCGAGCACGCGGGCGAATTGCTCGCGGGGCTTCTGTTTCGGTAGTTTTTCGGCCCGGGACGGCCGGCCTTTTTCTGCCGCGCGCGGGTGC
>CBJLOV010000201.1:0-7520 GCA_966424745.1 uncultured bacterium | reverse complement strand
TCGAACTTCGTGTACTGGCCGAGGAAGGTCAGCTTGACCACGCCGGTCGGGCCGTTACGCTGCTTGCCGATGATCACTTCGGCGAGGCCCTTGTCGGGCGATTCGGGGTGATAGTACTCGTCGCGGTAGATGAACAGGATCACGTCGGCGTCCTGCTCGATCGCGCCCGATTCGCGCAGGTCGCTCATCATCGGACGCTTGTCGGTGCGTTGTTCGAGCGAGCGGTTGAGCTGCGACAGCGCGATCACCGGCACGCTCAGTTCCTTGGCCAGCGCCTTCAGGCCCCGCGAGATTTCGGAGATCTCGGTCGCGCGGTTTTCCTTGTTGCCCGGCACCTGCATGAGCTGCAGGTAGTCGATCACGATCAGGCCGAGGTCGTGCTCGCGCTTCAGGCGCCGCGCACGCGCGCGCAGTTCGCCGGGCGACAGCGCCGGCGTGTCGTCGATGAAGATCTTCGCCTCGGAGAGCAGGGTGATCGCGCTGGTCACGCGCGGCCACTCCTCTTCCTGGATGTCGCCGGTGCGCAGATGCTGCTGGTTGATGCGGCCGAGCGAGGAGATCAGACGGAACGCGAGCTGCGAGGCCGACATTTCCATCGAGAACACGGCGACCGCTTTCTTCGACTTGATCGCGGCGTGCTCGGCCATGTTCACCGACAGCGCGGTCTTGCCCATCGACGGACGCGCGGCGAGGATGATGAGGTCCGACGGCTGCAGACCGGCGAGCATGTCGTCGAGATCGCTGAAGCCGGTCGGCAGGCCGGTGACCGCCCCCTTGTTCTCGAAGCGGTGGTGCAGGATCTGGAACGCTTCCTTCACCGCCGCGCGCATCGGCGTGAAACCCTTGCGTCCGCGCGCGCCGGCCTCGGCGATGCGGAATACTTCGAGCTCGGCGTTTTCGAGTATTTCCTGGGTCGAGCGTCCGTCGGGCTGGAAGCCGTCGCCGGCGATCTTCGTGCCGGCCTCGATCAGCTGGCGCAGCACCGACTTCTCGCGCACGATGTCGGCATAGGCGGCGATGTTCGCCGCGCTCGGCGTCGCGTTGGCGAGCTCGATCACGTAGCTCGATCCGCCGACCATTTCCGACAATTTGTTCGACTCGAACCAGTCGGCCAGCGTCACCGCATCGCACGGCATGTTCTTGTTCGACAGCTCGCCGATCGCGCGGAAGATCAGGCGGTGGTCCTTGCGGTAGAAATCGTCCTCGACGAGCTTGTCGGCGATGCGCTCCCACGAATTCGCATCGAGCATCAGGCCGCCGAGCACGGCCTGCTCGGCGTCGATGGAATGCGGCGGCACGCGCAAGGCGTCGACGCGTGTAGGAGAAAAGCGATCGGGAGAAGCAGCCATTTTCTTCTTTTATAGTCGGCAAATTGCGGCAGGGCGTGATCGTACACATCGCCGTCTCATCCTGCGATACGATAACTCTGTGGATATCTTGTGAATTGAAGATCCGCCGGCGGCCCATGCGACCGGGATCCACGGCAACGGCCTTCCGTGATAGGTTGCGCGCATGAAGGGGCCATTCTGGAAGCAGGTAGCCGGGTACGGGGCGGCGCTCGCCATCGGCACGCTGGCGCTCGCGCTGCTCGACTACCAACAGCTCGCGCGCACGCATTTCGCCGACGTCGCCGGTTTTCTGGCCGGCCTCGGCTTCCTCGCGCTCGGCATCTACGTCGGCATGCGGATGACGAAGGCCACGGCGCCCGCTCCGTTCGACGGCAATCCCAAGGCGCAGACCGCCCTGGGCATCAGCGCGCGCGAACTCGCCGTACTGGCCGAGATCGCCGCCGGCCGCTCGAACAAGGAGATAGCGCGCCGGCTCGACATCTCGCCCAACACCGTCAAGACCCACATCGCCCGCCTGTTCGAGAAGCTCGACGCGAAGCGGCGTACCGACGCGATCGCGAAGGCGCGCGAGCTCGGCATCGTGCGCTGAGCCGTCTTTTCGGCCGATTCGGCGCCAATCACCCTTTCGGACGATTGGCGGCGGCCGCGCCGTGCGGGTTAATCGCATCCTCTTTCCAGCGGAGGCAAGACCATGTTCGAGAAGATTCTGCGCTACGGCATCCTCGCCGGACTGATCGTCGGCGTTCCGATGGTCGCCCTCGCCACGGGCCTGGACCGTCACCTGCCCCTGGCCTGGGGCATGGTCATCGGCTACGCCACCATGCTCATCGCGTTCAGCATGATCTTCGTCGCGATCAAGCGCCGTCGCGATGTCGAGCTGGGCGGCGTCATCCGCTTCTGGCCCGCCTTCGCGCTCGGGTTCGGCATCAGCGTCGTCGCCAGCGTCATCTACGTGCTTTCCTGGGAAGCCGTGCTCGCCTTCACCCACATGGACTTCGCCGGCAGCTACGCAACCGCACTGATCGAGGGGCAAAAGGCGAAAGGCGCATCGGCCGAGGCGCTGGCGAAGCTCGCCGCCGAAATGGATTCGTTCAAGAAACAGTACGCCGACCCGCTGTACCGCCTGCCGATGACCTTTACCGAGATTTTCCCGATCGGCGTGCTCGTTTCCCTGATCGCGGCGGGATTGCTGCGCAACCGCAGATTCCTTGCCGTGCAGCGCGCGTGACGGGCGAACGGCAACGGCGCTGGAACTTGGCCCGGCCGCCCGAATACACTCCCTCTTCCACTCCACCCTGCAACTTTCCGCTCGAGGCATCTATGAACCGCGTTACCGGTATTGGCGGCATCTTTTTCAAAGCGAAAGACCCGAAGGCCATGCGGGCCTGGTACAAACAGCACCTCGGCATCGACGTGCAGGCCTGGGGAGGCGCCGCCTTCCGCTGGACCGATGCGGACGGCAAGCCGGTGGGAGGAACCACCGCCTGGTGCATCAATTCCGCCGACGGCGACTCCTTTGCGCCGAGCACCGCCCCCTTCATGGTGAACTATCGGGTGGCCGATCTCGTGGGCTTGCTCAAGGCCCTCCGTGAAGAAGGCTGCAACGTGTTGGACAAGTTCGACGATTCGGAATACGGGAAATTCGGCTGGGTCATCGACCCGGAAGGCAACAAGGTCGAGCTATGGGAGCCGCCTGCCGAGCAGTGACGCCGAACGCAGGCCAGGGACCGGTGCAACTCGAAACGAAGAAAGGCGCCCGAGGGCGCCTTTCTTCGTGCAAAGTCGAGCCGCAGCAAGCCGGTTCGAACTTGGGCGGGATTACTCCTCGCCGGTGACCGTGACCTTGACCGTCGTATGCACGTCGGCGTGCAGGTGCACGTGGATCTCGAACTCGCCGGTATGGCGGATCGGGCCTTCGCCCATGACGACTTCGCTCTTCTCGAGCGGATGGCCGGCGGCGCTGAACGCCTCGGCGATGTCGCGCGGACCGACCGAGCCGAACAGCTTGCCCTCGGGGCTCGCATTGGCCTTGACCGTGATCGCGGCGCCCTCGAGCGCGGCCTTGCGCGTCTCGGCGGCGGAGAGGATCGAGTTCGCCTTGGCCTCGTACTCGGCGCGGCGCTTCTCGAATTCGGCCACGTTCTTCTCGGTGGCCGGCACGGCCTTGCCTTGCGGCACGAGATAGTTGCGGCCATAGCCCGGCTTGACCTTGACCTTGTCGCCGAGGCCGCCGAGGTTCTTCACTTTCTGCAAAAGGACCAGTTCCATTTCTTTCTCCGATTCGTTAGCGCCGGAATGGCTCCGACGCAGCAGTGGGTTGTTGTCCGAATATGTATCTTGAAGCCCTCTCCCCCAACCAAACTTGGGGGAGAGAAGAAGTGATCGTCGCTACAAGCGACGACGTCACTCAATGCGAATCGCTGTACGGCAGCAGTGCCAGATAGCGCGCATGGTTGATCGCCGTGGTCAGCTGGCGCTGGTAGCGCGCCTTGGTGCCGGTGATGCGGCTCGGCACGATCTTGCCGGTTTCGGTGAGGTACTGACGCAAGGTGTTGAGATCCTTGTAATCGATCAGGGTCACGCCTTCGGCGGTGAAGCGGCAATATTTCTTGCGGCGGAAAAACTTGCTCATCGTCTTATCCTCTTATTCGGCGCTCGGGGCGGCAGGGGCGGGACGCGGGGCGCGCGGCGGGCGCGGACCACGGTCGCGGTCGTCGAAATCTTCGCCGCCGAAACCGATGACTTCCTCGCCGTCGCGGCGACGGCCGCCCTTGTCGTCCTTGTTCTTGAGGATGAAGCTCTGTTCGGTGATCGCCTCGTCGCGATGGATGATCAGATGGCGCAGCACCGCATCGTTGAAGCGGAAACCGGTCTGCAGTTCCTTGATCACCTCGGGACCGCACTCGATGTTGAGCAGCACGTAGTGCGCCTTGGCGAGATTGTTGATCGGATAGGCGAGCTGGCGACGGCCCCAGTCTTCGAGGCGGTGGATCTTGCCCTGGCCGCCCTCGATCAGCGTCTTGTAACGCTCGATCATCGCGGGCACCTGCTCGCTCTGGTCAGGGTGGACCAGAAACACGACTTCGTAATGACGCATATTGTCTCCTTGTGGATATCGCGCGAAGGGATTTCCGCTGCGACAGCCTCCCGCAAACGCGGTGAGGCAAGGCTGCGCGGGCCGAGCGGCCTGCGCAGAACCGCGAATTGTAGGGGAATCAGGATTTTGGCGCAACTTCGCGCGGCGATTGGGCTTTTGCCCCTGCCTTTGACGGCGGTACGCGGCGGCCGGAGAGGCCGACGGCATTCGCCGGCGGGGCCGGACCCCATGTCTTCCTGCGGCGGTGTCGTGGACGAAGACCTGGTCGCGGACGCGGCGTCGGACATGCCGCTCCGATCCATGCGCGCGGCTCCGCCGAACGCTTCCGTCGCGTCACTCGACCGTGAAACTCTCGCCGCAGCCGCACTCGCCGGTGGAATTCGGGTTGCGGAAAACGAACGCTGAATTCAACCCCTGGCGGGCGAAATCGATCTCGGTGCCGTCGACGAGGGCCAGGCTCTTGTCGTCGATCACGAGCTTGATTCCGTCCTGCTCGATCACCCGATCATCGGCGGCGACCTTGTCGGCGATGTCGACCACATAGGCGTAGCCCGAACATCCGGTCTTGCGCACGCCGAAACGTACGCCCGCAGCCTGCGGGTGCGTGCCGAGAAATTGCTGCATGCGCGCGCGCGCGGCGCTGGTGAGCTGGATGTTCATGCGGTTCATTGTACAGATCAAATCCGCGGTGGGCGCACCGGCATCCCGACCGGCGGCTTCCGTTATCATTCCTGCCTTTCCCTCAATCACATGGGCCGCACGGCCCGGAGTTTCAAGGCATGTCCATCGCCAGCGTCAAGCAAGCACTGTCCGGTTCCGTCGCAGCGGGCAGCGAGGTCACCGTCCGCGGCTGGGTGCGCACCCGGCGCGACTCGAAGGCCGGCCTGTCCTTCGTCAACGTCAGCGACGGTTCCTGCTTCGATCCGATCCAGGTCGTCGCGGCAAACACGCTGGCGAACTACGCGAACGAGATCGCCCATCTCACCGCCGGCTGCGCGGTGGTCGCGACGGGGCAGCTCGTCCCCTCGCAGGGCAAGGGCCAGGCCTACGAAATCCAGGCAAGCAAAGTCGAAGTGCTCGGCTGGGTCGAGGATCCGGAGACCTATCCGATCCAGCCCAAGGCGCACACGATGGAGTACCTGCGTGAAGTCGCCCATCTGCGTCCGCGTACGAACACCTTCGGCGCGATCACGCGCGTGCGCGACTGCATCGCGAAAGCGGTCCATCGCTATTTCCACGAGCGCGGCTTCTTCTGGATCAACACGCCGATCATCACCGCGAGCGACGCCGAGGGCGCGGGCCAGATGTTCCGCGTCTCCACGCTCGACTTCGTCAACCTGCCGCGCGACGACAAGGGCGACATCGACTGGCACCAGGACTTCTTCGGCAAGGAAACCTACCTCACCGTTTCCGGCCAGCTGAACGTCGAGGCGTACTGTCTGTCGATGAGCAAGGTCTACACCTTCGGCCCGACCTTCCGCGCGGAAAACTCCAATACGGCGCGCCATCTCGCCGAGTTCTGGATGATCGAACCGGAGATCGCCTTCGCCGACCTCAACGACGACGCGACCTTGGCCGAGGACTTCCTCAAGTACATCTTCCGTGCCGTGCTCGACGAACGCATGGACGACATGAAGTTCTTCGCCGAGCGCCAGGAAAAGACCGCGATCACCCGCCTGGAGGCTCTCGTCAACGCGCCGTTCGAGCGCATCGACTACACCGAGGCGGTGAAGATCCTGCAGAACTCCGGACAGAAGTTCGAATATCCCGTCGCCTGGGGCACCGATTTGCAGACCGAGCATGAGCGCTATCTCACCGAGAAGCATGTCGGCCGGCCGGTCGTGGTGATGAACTATCCGGAGGCGATCAAGGCGTTCTACATGCGCCTCAACGACGACGGCAAGACCGTCGCCGCAATGGACGTGCTCGCCCCGGGCATCGGCGAAATCATCGGCGGCTCGCAGCGCGAAGAGCGCCTCGACCTGCTCGACAAGCGCATGGCCCAGTTCAATCTCGAACCGGCGCACTACCAGTGGTACCGCGATTTCCGCCGTTACGGTACGGTGCCGCACGCCGGTTTCGGCCTCGGCTTCGAACGCCTCGTCGTGTACGTCTGCGGCCTCTCGAATATCCGCGATGCGATTCCGTATCCGCGCGTACCGGGAGCGGCGGATTTTTGATCTCTGCTCGCCGTTCCCGCGAAGACGGGAACGGCGTTCTTGATTTTCACGTTCGAGAAAGCATCAAGGGAAAGAACTGGACCGATACCGGCCTCCGGCTTCGCCGGGCCCGGGATGGCGAGCAAAGGCAAGCTGTATGAGCGCAGTACCGATCGTCTCGATTCAAGGCGTCAGCAAGACCTACAAGGGCGGCCTCGAGGCGCTCAAGCGAGTCGACCTCGACATCCGCCGCGGCGAGATCTTCGCCCTGCTCGGTCCGAACGGCGCCGGCAAGACAACGCTGATCTCCATCGTGTGCGGCATCGTCAACGCAAGCTCCGGCACGGTGACCGCCGACGGCCACGACATCGTGCGCGACTATCGCGCGGCGCGCGCGAAGATCGGCCTCGTGCCGCAGGAACTGCATACCGACGCGTTCGAGAGCGTGATCGCGACGGTGACGTTCAGCCGCGGCCTGTTCGGGCTCGCACCAAATCCCGCGCACATCGAGAAGGTACTGCGCGACCTCTCGCTCTGGGACAAGCGCGACGCGAAAGTGATGGCCTTGTCCGGCGGCATGAAGCGCCGCGTGCTGATCGCCAAGGCGCTGGCGCACGAGCCCGGCATCCTTTTTCTCGACGAGCCGACCGCGGGCGTCGACGTCGAGCTGCGCCACGACATGTGGCAGATGGTGCGCCGCCTGCGCGAGAACGGCACGACGATCATCCTCACCACGCATTACATCGAAGAGGCCGAGGACATGGCCGACCGCATCGGCGTGATTCGCAAGGGCGAGCTGATCCTCGTCGAGGACAAGGCCGTGCTGATGAAGAAGCTGGGCAAGAAACAGCTCACGCTCGCGCTGCAGGCGCCCCTGCGACAGATTCCCGCCGAACTCGCCGCGCTGCCGCTGGA
>CBJLOV010000200.1:0-7522 GCA_966424745.1 uncultured bacterium | reverse complement strand
TACGCCTTGCCGGCCAATGCCGCGGGACCGATCACTCATACGAACTATTCGATAACCTCGAACAACTGGCAACGCCTGCTCGGCCCGACGGTGCTGACACGGGTCCAATATCCGCAGACGCTCTCTTTTCCGGCGCAGCTGCCGGCGACGCAGCCTTACGTCGGCGGCGCCACATTCGCGATCAATCCCGTGGCGACGAGCGCGTCGCCGAATTCGGGCAATCCGATCGTCTATTCGTCGAACACGCCGACCGTGTGCACGGTCGACAACGCCACCGCCCGGGTCGCGATCGTGAGCACGGGGCTGTGCACGATCGCGGCGAACCAGGCCGCCGGCGGCAACTACAATGCGGCTGCGGAAGTCAGCCAAAGCGTGACGATCGGCAACGCGCCGGCCTTCACCAGTGCCGCGAATACGACATTCACCGCGGGCGTCGCCGGCAGCTTCACCGTGGCCGCAACCGCAGCGCCGACGCCCTCCTTGAGCGCAGCGCCGCCGGCCTGGACGAGCTTCGTCGACAATCACGACGGCACCGCCACGCTGTCGGCCACGCCGCCGGCTGGCAGCGTCGGCAACGCGAGCTTCGCTATCCAGGCAGGCAATCTGATCGGCACGGCGACGCAGAATTTCTCCCTCACCGTGGCGCAGGCCGCGTCGACCGTGAGCGTCATGGCGCCGGCTTCCTTCACCCTCGGGGCTCCGGCGAACTTGAGCGTGAACGTCGCCCCCGCCACCGCCAACAGCCTGGTGCCGGGCGGCAGCTTCAACATCGCGCTCGGAACGGCGAGCTGCAGCGCCACCCTCGTCGACGGCAGCGGCGGTTGCTCGCTGACGCCGACGACGGCCGGCGCGCAGACGCTCGCCGCAACCTACCTGGGCGACGCCGATTTCAGCGCCAGCAGCGCCTCGATCGGGGTCACGGTGAACAAGGTGACGACCACGCTCACCGTCGTCGCGCCGGGCAATCTCGCCTACCGTCAGGCCGCGACGGTCGGCGCCACGGTGACGCCGCATCCCGCGCCGGGTAGCGGGGCCCTGCCGGCTCCCGCCGGTACGGTGACGATCAGCGACGGCCTCGGCGGCCCCGGCGACAGCTGCACGTTCTCGCTCCCGGCCGGCAGCTGCGCGATTACGCCGAGCGGTACCGGCGCCACGGCACTGAACGCGGTATTCGTTCCGAGCGACCAGGTTTATGCCGGCAGCAATGGCAGCGCGAACGTCACGATCGCCAAGGCCGCACAGACGATCACCTTCCCGACGCAGAGCCCGTCGACCCACGCGTTCGTCAACGGCGGCACGTTCGCGATCAACCCGCCGGCGACGGCGAGTTCGGGACTCGACGTCGTTTACTCCTCGAAAACGCCGGGTGTATGCGCGGTCGGCGGTGCGCTGGTCACGATCGCCGGCAGCGGCACCTGCACGATCGCGGCCGACCAGAGCGGCGACGCCAACCACAACGCGGCGACGCAAGCGACGCAGAGCGTGACGGTCGGCAACGCGCCGACGATCACGAGTGCCGCGGCTGCCTCGTTCACCGTCGGCGCCTCGACGAGCTTCACCGTCCGCGCGGGCGGCGTGCCCGCGCCGGGCCTCAGCACGACCCCGCCCGGCTGGGCGAGCTTCGTCGACAACGGCGACGGCACGGCGACGCTTTCCGGGACCGCGCCGGCAGGCAGCGCGGGAAGCAATGCGAACTTCACGATCCGGGCGAACAATGCGGCCGGCTCGGCGACGCAAAACTTCGCGTTGAGCATCGACAAGGCGGCCTCCAAGGTGAGCGTGACCGCGCCTGCTTCGATCACGATCGGATCGAGTGCCGCAATCACGGTCGCCGTCGGCGCCGTGTCCGCCAATACGCTGACACCGAGCGGCGACGTCAGCGTCAGCGACGGCGGCACGGGCCCGGGAGATACCTGCACGATCACCTTGCCGGCGACGACCTGTACCTTGACGCCGAATCGCAGCGGCAGCCTGACCTTGACCGCGGCCTATGCGGGCGACGCCAACTTCCTCGCCGGCACCGGCAGCGCCGCTCTCGGCATCGGCGCCAGCGCGAGCGCGGTGACGCTGACCAGTTCGTCGTCGACGCCGGCCGCAGGCAGCCCGGTCGTCTTGACCGCGACAGTGACCGGCCTCTCGCCGAGCGGCACCGTGGCGTTCCGCGACGGCCAGATCGTGCTCTGCGCGGCGGTGAGCCTGGCGGTGAGCGGCACCAGTACGATAGCGATCTGCCGCGTCGATACGTTGACGCCGGGTGTGCACAGCATCACCGCCGCGTATTCCGGAGACTCCAACAATGCCGCCTCGACCAGCCAGGCGATCGGCGTGACGGTGTCGCCCAATCCGACGACGATGTCGCTCGTCGCCGCGCCCGATCCGGTCGCGGCCGGACAGGCTTTGACCCTGACGGCGACAGTGAGCGCGGGCAACGTACCCACCTCACGCGGCGTCCCGGCGCAATCCGGCGCGGCCGGCACCGCGCCCGCGCCGACCGGCACGGTCACCTTCTACGACGGCGCCGACGCCATCGGCACCCGCCCACTCGACGCCGGCGGCAGCGCGATCCTCAGCATCTCCTCGCTCGCCGCCGGCGTCCACGCCCTCGCTGCGACCTATGCCGGCGACGGCAGCTTCGCGCGGGCC
The DNA here is from genome assembly GCA_966424745.1 of uncultured bacterium. Lineage (GTDB taxonomy): Bacteria > Pseudomonadota > Gammaproteobacteria > Xanthomonadales > Rhodanobacteraceae > Rudaea. The sequence goes on along the minus strand of CBJLOV010000200.1, from coordinate 4,879 downwards.
TCGGCCAATGCGACGGTGACGGTGAACGCGGTGACGACGCCCTCGTCCTCGCCGACGGTGGCCGCACCGACGCTGTCGCCGTCGATGCTGTCCCTGCTCGGCGGTCTGCTCGCCGCGATCGCCGTCGGTCGATTCCCGGCAACGAAGCGGGCGCGAACCGAATCGCACGACTGAGGTTGCCGCGGGAAGAAAAAGCTCGGCGGGACTCATCGTGTCGACGGGCCCCGCCCCTGCCGCCGCAGCGGTGACGAACGGCCGTTGACAGCGGACCGCGTTTGTCGGAACGTGCGCGCAATGCGCTGCCGCCGAATCATTCCGCCGCTGCTCGCGGTCCTGCTCGCGGCCTGTTCCGGGCCGCGTACGCGCCCCGACTCCTCCACGCTACCCCCGCCCGCTCCACGCGGACTGGCCAGCGCGAACGACATCCTGTTCCGTGCGATCGGCCTCGTCGGCACCCCCTATCACTGGGGCGGCAACACGCCGCAGAGCGGCTTCGACTGCTCGGGACTCGTCGTCTACGTGTTCCGCGAAATCGCCGGCGTCGCTTTGCCGCGCACGACCCAGGACATGTATGCGCTCGACGTCGCCGACGTGCGCCGCGAGCGCCTGCAGGGCGGCGACCTGGTTTTCTTCAATACCTCGGGGCGCGACGTCAGCCATGTCGGCATCTATGTCGGCCAGGACCGCTTCGTGCACGCGCCGAACGAAGGGGGCACCGTGCGCCTGGACTATCTGAGCAACGTCTACTGGGACAGCCACTACCGCGGCGCCAAACGCGTGCGGCTGTAGAGTCGGCCCATCATGGTGGATCACAAGCTTTTTGACGCGGATCTACGTGGACAAAGCGATCGCCGCGGATGGAGCGAAAGCAAACTCTGAATTTTGCTTTATCCGCGTAAATCGTTTTCTGATCCGCGCATATCCGCGTAAAAAAACGGGCACGGCAAATCGCCGCCCGCGCTCCTAAGCAGCGTCTTTGACGGCGTCCAGATCGCTGCCGAACCTCTTGCCCTTCGCCTCCGGCCCGAGCCAGGTGACCGCGGCCAGCGCGAGTGCCACGCCGGCGATGAAGATCGCCATGACCAGGCCGTACTGCTTGTTGTTCTGTTCGGCGAGCAGGGTCAGGAACCACGGCGTACCCGCGGAAATGAAGTTGCCGATCTGGTAGGTCAGCCCCGGCAATGTGGCGCGCACCGCATCGGGCGAGAGCTCGTTCAAGTGCACGGGCACCACGCCCCAGGCGCCCTGCACCATGAACTGCACGGCGAACGCGCCCATACCGAGCAGGATCGCCTGATCGCTGAACGCCCAGAGCTTGAGCATCGGCAGGACCAGCAGCGCGGAAATGACGATCGCGCGCTTGCGGCCGATGCGCTCGGACAACGCGCCGAAGAAAAGACCGCCGCAGATCGCGCCGATCGGGCCGACGATCGCGAGCTTGGCGGTCAGGTCGGTGCCGTAGCCTTTCTCGGTCTGCAGGAACAGCGGATACAGATCCTGCGTGCCGTGGCTGAAACAATTGAACAAAGCCATCATGACGATCATGAATGCGGCGCGGCCCCACAAACCGCGCATCGCCTCGAGCGGATTGCGTTTCTCCGGCGCCTGCTTCTGCACCTGCTCCCACACCGGCGATTCGGGCACCTTGCTGCGGATATAGAGCACGAGCAGCGCCGGCACGAAGCCGATGATGAACATGCCGCGCCAGCCGACTTGGTCGAACACCGCCCAGAACAGCAGGCCGGCCAGCAGATTGCCGCAGGCGTAGCCTTCCTGGAGCAGACCGGAAACGATGCCGCGCGTCCTCTCCGGAATGATTTCCATCGTCAGCGACGCGCCGAGGCCCCATTCGCCGCCCATTGCGAAACCGAACAGCGTGCGCAGGATCAGCAGCACCGTCAGGGAAGGGGCGAACGCCGAGGCGAGCTCGAACAGCGAAAACAGGAACACGTCGAGCATCAGGATCGGGCGCCGCCCGAACCTGTCGGCGAGCCGGCCGAAGAAGAACGCGCCGAACGGGCGCGCGGCGAGCGTGAGCGTGATCGCGAGCGCCACCCGTTCCGGGGACTCGTGGAAGTCCTTCGCGATCGCCTTGACCGCGAAGATGAGGATGAAGTAGTCGAACGCATCGAGCGTCCAGCCGAGAAAACCCGCGACCACGACATTGCGTTGCGCCGAATTCATCGCGCGCAGTTCGGACCAGAGCGACATCGACTCCCCTCCTCGTTATCGTTGTGCGGCGGCGGCCGCGGCTTTGCGCTTACCAAGGCGCACCCGCAGCACATCGCGTTTGCGCGCCAGGTTCATCGCATATTCGTGCCTTGCGGCCGGCGCTTGCGGCGGGTCGCCCAGGCTCGCGCGATATTCGCAGAAATCGTCGTAGGCGTGCAGTACCGACTGCAGTTTGCGCAAGACCAGCTCGAGCATGATCGCATCATCGAGCAGGCCGATGACTTCGATGTCGTCGGGAATCAGGTCTTCCGGATCGCTGAAATAGACCAGCGCCTCGAGCACGTCGACGCGCGCCGGCGGCGGCAGCGCCCAGGCATCGTCTTCGATCATCGCGATCAGGCGTTGCACCCCGCCGATGCGCTTGCGCACGTAGCTCGGCGCGCTGGCGATCGGCAGCGTGTCGAGCGCCTGCTTGGCCGCCTCGAGGATGTCGGCTTCGTCCGCTTCCTGGGCGACGCGGCGCGAACGCGACAGGGCCTGCATGAAGCGTTCTATGTCGCCGGGTTCGAGTTCGATGGTGATGCGCATGCCGAGGCGAATTAGACCACGCCGTCCGCGGAGCGCAAGTGGCCGCATCGTTTTCGCCGGAAGTGGCCGTTGCCGGGACGGGACGCCGCCTCGATGATGACGCAAACGGCCGGAGAGCGACCATGAACCCTCGGTGCTTGTTGATCCTGTTGTCCGTCGCGCTGATCCCGACTGCGGCGCTGCCACAGTCCTCTGCGAACAAGGCGACCGCCGACGCCGCGATATCGCACGACGGCCGGAGCGATTTCGACTGGGAAATCGGCACCTGGAAGACGCAGCTCAAGCGACGGCTGCATCCGCTGACGGGGTCGAACGAGTGGGTCGAATACACCGGCACGACGACGGTGCGCAAAGTCTGGGACGGCGCGGCGAATCTGGTCGAACTCGACGTCAAGGGAGCCGCCGGCCGCATCGAAGGCCTGTCGCTGCGCCTGTACAACCCGGAATCGCACCAGTGGAGCCTCAATTTCGCCAACCGCGCCGCAGGCGTGCTGGTGCCGCCGACGATCGGCGAATTCAACAACGGCCGCGGCGAGTTCTACAACTCGGACACGTTGAACGGGCGCGCGATCCTGGTGCGCTTCGTCATGTCGGAGATCGGCCGCGATTCGGCGCATTTCGAGCAGTCGTTCTCGGCCGACGGCGGCAAGACCTGGGAATCGAACTGGATCGCGGTCGACACCCGGCTGAAGTAGCCGTTGCCGCTGCGGGGGCGCTCCGGTATACTTCGCGCACTGCGTCGCTTCTCTTTCCGTTGCGGATTCTTCACGAATCCCTTATTCCGGTTACGACGCCTTTGCGATAAGCGCTCGGAATTTCGATCGAGTCTGGCTTGTCGCCATGCCCACGGCGCGGCTTATCGGAAACGCTGAGGAATTCATCACCGGCTCGTGACACGGGCCGCGCGCATTCATGCGCGATTTTTTTGGAACTGAAACATGTCATTCGAAACTCTGGGCTTCGCGCCCACCATCCTGCGCGCGCTCGCCGAACAGGGCTACGACGCGCCGACACCGATCCAGGAAGCTGCCATTCCGGTCGTGCTCGAAGGCCGCGACCTGCTCGCCAGCGCGCAGACCGGCACCGGCAAGACCGCCGCGTTCTCCTTGCCCCTGCTGCAGCGCCTGTTTTCCCAACAGCAGGCAACGCAGGGCGGCAAGCGCCGCCCGCGCGCGCTGATCCTGACGCCGACGCGCGAACTCGCCGCGCAGATCAGCGAAAACGTGCGCGCCTACGCCAAGCATCTGCGCGTGTACTCGACGACGATCTTCGGCGGCGTCGGCATGCAGCCGCAGATCGACGCGCTGCGCCGCGGCGTCGACATCATCATCGCTACGCCCGGCCGCCTGATCGACCATCTCGAACGGCGCACGGTCGATGTCTCCGGCATCGAGATCCTCGTCCTCGACGAGGCCGACCGCATGCTCGACATGGGCTTCCTGCCGCAGATGAAGCGCATCCTCAACACGCTGCCGAAGCAGAACCGCCAGACCCTGCTGTTCTCGGCCACGTTCGCCGACCAGATCAAGGCGCTCGCGCGCGAATTCATGCGCGATCCGGCCGAAGTGCAGATCGCCGCGCGCAACAGCGTCGCCGCGACCGTCACCCATCGCGTGCATCCGGTCGACGCGGCGAAGAAGCGCGACCTGCTGCTGGAACTGCTCAGCCAGGACAGCCGCCGGCAGACCCTGGTCTTCGGCCGCACCAAGCACGGTGCCGACAAGCTGGCCAAGTTCCTCGACCAGCACGGCCTGCGCACCGCGGCGATCCACGGCAACAAGAGCCAGGGTGCGCGTACGCGCGCGCTCAGCGAATTCAAGAACGGCAAGATCACCGTGCTCGTCGCCACCGACATCGCCGCGCGCGGCCTCGATATCGATCAGCTGCCGATCGTGATCAACTTCGACCTGCCGATGGTCGCCGAGGACTACGTGCATCGCATCGGCCGCACCGGCCGTGCGGGCGCGGAAGGCCTCGCCGTCTCGCTGGTCTCGCACGAGGAAACGCGCCTGCTGCGCGACATCCGCCGCCTGCTCAAGCAGGACATCGCGATCGAGAACGTCGCCGGCTTCGAACCGAGCCAACCGCTGCGCCTGGATGGCCACGGCGGCGGCCAGCC
>CBJLOV010000199.1:0-7525 GCA_966424745.1 uncultured bacterium | reverse complement strand
GGACGATCCGGAATCGCGCGGACGCCGAGTCGGAAGGTCGAAAGCCGACCCCAGCCGGTGCCGAGACCTGCGCGGCTATACTGCGATCCGGCCGAGGAGAACACGATGCGAAGGGCGCTACCGATAGCGGCGTGGATTTTCCCCTTGCTGGTTGCCGCCGCCGCATTCAAATGGCAGCCGAACAGCGAACTGCTCGGTCCGGTGGTGATCGGCAGCGTCCTGCTCGGCTGGATCGGCCTCGGATTCAGCGAATTTCGCCGGCGCTGGGTGAAAGTGCTGGCCCTGGTCGGCTATCCCGTGGTGATGCTGCTCGCCGCCACGCTGATCATGATCGCCGTATACGGAGTGCCCGGCCTCCACTAGCCCGCAGCCGTTGCCTCGCATAGGTGGTTCGTTGTCGCTGGCAGAAGCAAAAGAAAACCACGAAGACACGAAGAGCACGAAGGAACACGAAGAAAAGAAGACGAGGTAGGTGCAACGCCAATCGATTTTGCCTCCCTTTCGATTTTGCCTTCCTTCGTGTCTCTTCGTGCTCTTCGTGTCTTCGTGGTGAATCTTTATTTTTGCTTTGGCGCTTCAACGCCCGCGACCGCACAGCCGCGGTTCGTGCCAAGCAAGGCGATCAGGCCGCCGTCGCGCGCTGCTTCATGGCGTCCTGGCGGCGGAACGCGTCGAGGATCAGCTCGCGCAGCTCGTCGGCGTTCCACGGCTTGGTCAGGAACTTGTAGATCGCGCCGCGGTTGATCGCGTCGGTCACGGTGGCGAGGTCGGTGTAGCCGGACAGGATGATGCGCACGGTGTCGGGGTACATCTCCTTCACTTTCGACAGGAATTCGGTGCCGCTCGTGCCCGGCATGCGCTGGTCGGAGACGACCACCTGGATGCGGTGCTGGGCGAGCAGGTCGAGTCCTTCGTCGGCGCTCGTCGCCGTATGGATGGTATAGCCGTCGCGGCGCAGCACGCGCGAGAGCGCGCGCAGCACGTTCTGTTCGTCGTCGACGAGGAGCATTTCGCGCGTCGCGCCGTCGCGGTCGAAGCGCGCCAGGTCGACGTAGCGCCGCCGCAGCAGCGCCGTCGCCTCTTCGGCGGGCAGCGGCCTGCTGAACAGATAACCCTGGAATTCGTCGCAGTGGTTCTGCACGAGGTAGCCGAACTGCGAATCGGTCTCCACGCCCTCGGCGAGCACCTTCATGTGCAGTTCGTGGCCCATCGCGATGATCGCGCGCGTGATCGCGCCGCCGCCGGCGTCGGTTTCGATGCCTTCGACGAAGCTGCGGTCGATCTTGAGCCGGTCGATCGGGAAATTGCGCAGCTGGCTCAGGCAGGAATAGCCGATGCCGAAATCGTCGAGCGAGATGTGCACGCCGAGATCGCGCAGCCCGCGCAGGATGGCGTTCGCCCGCTCGACGTTCTCCATGATCGCGGTTTCGGTCAGCTCCACCTCGAACATCGACGGCGGCAGCTGCGCCGCGTCGAGGGCTTCGCAGACCTCGTCGAGGAACGACAGCCGGTGCATCTGCAGCGCCGAGACGTTGGCGGCGACGCGGATGTCGTCGTAGCCCATGTCGCGCCATCGCCGCGCCTGCTGGCAGACTTCGCGCAGCACCCAGCGGCCGATCTCCACGATCATGCCGAGGTCTTCGGCGAGCGGGACGAAGCGTTCGGGCGGAAGCAGGCCGAGATCGGGCGTCGCCCAGCGCAGCAGCGCTTCCATGCCGACGATGTAGCCGTCGTGCGCGCGCACCTGCGGCTGGTAATGCAGCACGAGCTCGTTGCGCCCGATCGCGTCGCGCAGGCGGCCGTGCAGGGCGATGCGATCGCGCACCCCGTGCATGTGGCCTTCGGCGAAGCTCAGCGTGGCGTTGCGGCCGGTCTGCTTCGCCCGCCGCAGGGCGGCGTCGGTGCACTGGATCAGGTCCACGGCGGTGCGCGCGTGCAGCGGATAGACGGCGATGCCGACGCTGGCGCTCAGATACAGCTTGCCGGTCGGCAGCTCCACCGGCATTTCGATCCACTCGCGGATGCTTTCGGCGATCTCGAGCGGCTCGTCGTCTTCGTGGAAGCGGATCGCCATGATGAATTCGTCGCCGCCCGCGCGCCACAGCCGGCCGCGGTCGCCGGCGATGTAGCGCAGGCGCTGGCCGAGAACGTGCAGCGTTTCGTCGCCGCCGCGATAGCCGAGGCTGTCGTTGACGGCCTGGAAACGGTCGACGTCGACGTGGAACACGGCGATGTGTTCGCGCGTCCCGCCGATCGCGTCGATCAGCGGCTGGATCGATTCCTCGGCGCCGTTGAAGCGCAGCAGGCCGGTGACCGGGTCGTGGCGGGCGAGGAAGGTCAGTTCGGCTTCGTGCCGGCGCTGCTCGGTGAGGTCGGTCGCGACGACGATGAAATGCGTGAGGTCGTCGCCCTGCTTGACCGGCGACAGGGTGATCTGCGCCCAGAACGCGGCGCCGTCCTTGCGCCGGCAGCGCAGGACCGCCTCGTAGTCCTCGGCGCGCATCATCGCGGCGCGGAACTCCTGCACGCCCTCGTTGCCGAGCGCCTGGTCGACGAAAAAGCCGGCATTGCGCCCGAGCACTTCGTCGGGCGCGTAGCCGGTCGTCTTCAGCAGGGACGAGTTGACGTACTTGATCGGCCGCTGCGGAACCGTCGCGTCGAGGATCAGCATGCCGCTCGTGCTCGAGTCGAAAGCGTGCGCAAGCAGTTGGGCGCGCTTCTCGGTGTGCAGCTGCTCGGTGACGTCGCGGGCGAGCACGATGCGGCAGGCGCGTCCGCCGATCTCGACGTCGTGCGCGGCGATGTCCACGTCGATGACCGTGCCGTCCTTGCGCTTGTGCTTCCAGACGCTGCCGGACGTCAGGCCCGAGGGACGGGGACGCTGCAGAAAGTCCTTGACCGTGTCGGCGGGCCGGATGTCGAGCACGGTCATCGCGAGGAACTCCTCGCGCGTATGGCCGTACTGCATCAGAGCGGCGTCGTTGACGGCGAGGAAGCGGTAGGTTTCCTGGTCGAACGCCCACATCGGCAACGGCACGTGGTCGAACAACTGGCGGTAGCGCGCTTCGCTCTGCTCGATCGCGGCCATGTAGCGCGCACGGTCCAGCGCATAGCGCACCGAGCGGCCGAGCTGGGTGCTGTCGATCCGGCTCTTGACCAGATAGTCGGCGGCACCGGCCTGCATCGCCTCGAGATCGACCTTGTGGCTGCCGTGCCCGGTGAGCATGATCACCGGCGCGGTCAGGCCGCGCTCGCGCGCGCTGCGCAGCCACTCGATGCCGGTCTCGGCGCCGATGCGGTAGTCGACGAGATAGATGTCGTGGCGCTCGCGCGCGAGGCGCTCCAGCGCCTTCGGGAACGAGTTTTCGAAATCGACCGAGGTGTGCAGATCGTCGATCTCGGCGAACATCGCGCGGACGAGGTAAACGTCGTCTTCGTCGTCGTCGACGACGAGCACGCGGACGGGCGCGTTTCCGTTCACGGCCGCGCCGCCTTGTCGCGCGAACCCAGCCAGCGGTCGCACAGCGCACGCATCGCGTCGACCATCTCGGCGAAGGACGGGGGTTTGGTCAGGTAGGCGTCGCAGCCCGCTTCGCGCGCGCGGCTGATGTCCTCTTCGGCGCTCGACGTGGTCCACACGATCACGGGGATGTTCCTGAGCGCCGGATTGCCCTTGATCGCGTGCAGGGCTTCGCGGCCGCTCATGCGCGGCATGTTGAGATCGAGCAGGATCAGCGCGGGCAGCGAATTCGGCTCGCGCGACTCGATGCAGCGGTGCAGGTAGGCGAGCAGTTTTTCGCCGTCGGTCATGAAGCGCAGCGGATTGGCCAACGACGCGTAGCGAAAAGCCTCGCTGGTCAGGCTGCAGTCGTCGGGGTCGTCGTCGGCGAGGACGACGGGCCGCAGGGTCAGGTCCATGCGCCGCCTCCGGCCACGCTGTACACGGGGGCCGCCGGCGTGCCGGCTTCGCCGCGCGCCTGCGGCAGCTCGATCGTGAACACCGCGCCCTCGCCGGGCACGCCCGTGGCGAACACGCGGCCGCCGTGACGCTCGGCGATGCGGCGCACGATGGCCAGGCCGATGCCCGAGCCCTCGTATTCGCTGCGCCCGTGCAGGCGCTGGAACGGGGCGAAGATGCGCTCGGCGAAGCGGTTCTCGAAGCCGATGCCGTTGTCGCTCACGGTCACGCGCACCCACGGCCGCCGGAACGTGTCGTCCGGCCTGACGTAAGTCTCGCCGCGGATGGCGACGTGCGGCACGCGGTCGCTCCAGCTGAACTTCAGCGCATTCGAAATCAGGTTCTGGAACACCTGGCGCATCTGCGTTTCTTCGGCCTGCACGACGGGGAGGTCGCCGCATTCGATCTGCGCGCCGGACTGTTCGATGCGCGTCTCCAGATCGGCGAGCACGCCGGCGACGACGTCGCGCAGCGCGACCGGCTTGACCGCGATGTCGCGTTTGGCGATGCGCGAGTACGCGAGCAGATCGTCGATGAGGCGCTGCATGCGTTCCGCCGCGACGCGCATGCGCTCGATGAAGCCGAGCACTTCGCCGTCGGCCGAGCCGCCCAGGTGCATGCGCAGGCGGTCGCCGAACGCGCGCATCTTGCGCAGCGGTTCCTGCAGGTCGTGCGAGGCGATGAAGGCGAATTCCTCGAGTTCGTTGTTGCGCGCGCTGACCGTGCGCAGCGCCTCCTCCAGGGCGACGCGGTTGGCGCGCTCCTCGGTCACGTCGCGCACGATCGCGAAGATGCCGACGTGGACGCCGTCGACGACGATCGGCGTCTTCGTCGCCACGGTGAGGTAGCGCGAGCCGTCGGGACGCACGCGGGTCAATTCGATCTGCTGCGGCGCGCCCGCGGCGACGAGCGAGAGGTCGGCGATGAAGCGCTGGCGGTCCTCGGGCGCGATCATCATGGTCGCCTGGTTGTGCAGCAGCTCGGCGCGCGCGTAGCCCGTCATCTGCAGGGCGGCCTCGTTGCAGTCGACGATGCGGCCCTGCATGTCGAGGGCGAATACCGCCTGCGGCACGTACGCGAACAGGGAGCGGAAGCGCTGTTCGCTGTCCTCGATCTGCTGGCGCGCGCGATGCGCGCCGATCGCGACGGCTGCGACCGAGGCGGCGCGGTCGACGCAGTCGAGCTCTTCCTGGGTCGGTTCGCGCTGTTCGCGGTAGTACACCGCGAACGTGCCGAGCACGTTGCCGGCGGGGTCGAAAATGGGCGTCGACCAGCAGGCGCGCAGGCGGAACCGCACGGCGAGCCCGGCGTAGTCGCGCCAGAGCGGATCGGTGTTGGTGTCGCGCACGATCACGCGCGAGCCGCGCCAGGCTGCCGTGCCGCAGCTGCCGACGTCGGGCCCGGCGCGGAGGCCGTCGATGAGGCGGCTGTATTCGCTAGGCAGGCGCGGTGCCGCCACGGTGTGCAGGCGCCTCTTCGCATCGAGCAGCAGGATCGAGCACATGCCGTCCGGGAAGCGGCTCTCGTACAGGTTGATCACGCCGGCAAGCGAGTCCTCCAGGCGCACGCCGGCGGCGATCCCGGCGAAGGTCTGCGAGTTGAGGCGGTCCTGGATCGCGGAGATGCGCTGCTCGGTGATGTCCTGCAGGATGCCGACGATGCGCGGCCGCGTGCCTTCGCCGCCCATTGGCGTGGCCTTGACGTGAACCCAGCGCGTGCCGTTGTCGAGGATGAAGCGGAATTCGATATCGAGGCTCGACGTCGATCGTTCGAACATCGCCACGAACTGCGCGTAGGCGGCGTGCTCGTCTTCGATGTGCATCAGCGCCGCGAGCGATTCGAGGGAAATCGTCTTGGCCGTGTGCAGGATCCGCGAGGCCTCGTCCGACAGGGTCAGGACGGTCGCGGCGCCCTGGCCGGCGTCGGCTTCCCAGGAGCCGAGCCGCGCCACCTGCTCGGCCTCGGCGAGCAGGGTGCGGCTGCGGTAGGCTTCGTCGAGCTGGTCGGAGAGATTGGTCTCGGCCGCGCGCAGCTCGTCGATGAGCCGGCCCCAGCCGAGCGCGATCGAGGCGATCTGGGCGAACTGCACCGCGATCGCTTCGTCGTCGGCGGTGAATTCGCCGTCGTGCGCGTCGGAGGCCTGCAGAAAGCCGATCAGGCGGCCGCCGCGATCGTGCAGCGGAGCGCTGAGCAGGCCGCTCAGCGGCGCCGCTTCGGCATGCTCCAAGCGGTATTCCTTCCAGATCGAATGCAGCGCGAGCGCCGCATGGGTGAGGCGCAGCACCCGGTCGCCGGGCTGCTTTTCGGCGAAGCGGTTCAGCGTCGCGATCGTCTCGTCGAAAACCGCGGCGTTTTCGTAGCGGCCCGCCACCGCGGCCAGCGGCGCGTTGCGCCCGCCGTTCGCGCCGACGAAATGCAGCGTGGCGATGTTCGCGCCGATCGCTTCGCGCAGTTCTTCGACGAGCACCTGGTCCAGGTCCGGATGGCCGAGCTTGGCGCTGATCAGCAGCATCGCGCGGTTCAGCGCGCGGAACTTGGCCGACTGCTGCCGGCTGTGCTGCAGAGCGGCGCGCAGCGCCGCGTTGGTGCGTTCCTCGTCGGCGACGTCCTGGACGGTGCCGATGAGGGTGGAGAAGCCGTTGGTCCCGTCGTTCACCAGACGCATGCGGATGCGCACGGGCCGCTTTTCGCCGTACGCGGTGACGAGGCGCGCCTGGGTTTCGGCGTGACCGTCCGCCTTGCCGAGACCCGCTTCGATCGCCTGGATGCGCTCGCGGTCGGCCGGGTCGACGAACTCGATGAACGGGATGTGTTCGGGCACCTCGTTCGCGCTTTCCTCGCCGACGATGCGGCACAGCTGTTCGCTCCAGTATTCGCTGCCGTCCGCGTTGCGCACGAAGCTGCCGACCGGCGCGATCGACTGGGTCTGGCGGAGCTGCTCTTCGCTCTTGCTCAGATCCTCGGCGACGCGCTGCTGCGCGGTGACGTCGTGGAAATAGAGGGCCAGCCCGTCCAGGTGCGGATAGACCCGCGTCATGTAGTAGCGGCTGTCGCTGGCCCGGTAACTGAACGACCGGCTCGCCCGGTCACGCATCGCCTGGCGCACGAGTTCGGCCTGCGCAGAGGCGCGGAAGGCGGGCCGCATCTCCCACAGGTCCCTGCCGATCAGATCCTGCGCGGGCTTGCCGATGTGCGCCGCGGTGAATTGATTGACGTAGACGTAGCGCCAGTCCTTGTCGACGATGAAGAAGATGTCGGTGATGCTTTCGAGGATGGAGCCGAGTTCGCGCTGCGCGGTATCGCGCGCCAGTTCGGCGGTGCGGCGCAGTTCGGACTGGTGGGTGCTCTCGATGCCGGCGCGCAGGGCCGCGCTGTGCCGTTCGCGCGCGAGCAGCGCGGCGCGGATCAGGCCGCCGGTGACGATCGCGAGCAGGATCGTGCTGCCGAGCACGAACAGCGGAATCGACGAAACCATCTTGCCGACGCTGGCCTGCAACGGCGTGACCGCGATCTTCCAGGTGCGCCCGAGCGCTTCGACGCTCTTTTTCTGCGTCCAGTTCGCTTCGC
>CBJLOV010000198.1:0-7555 GCA_966424745.1 uncultured bacterium | reverse complement strand
TTTCCTCCGGCGCCGATTTTTCGGCGGCCGGCTGGCGCGCTGCGGGCGGCGCGGCGGGTGCCGGCGGCGGCACGGCAGGTGGAGGCAGAACCGCCGCCGCCGGCGTCCCGGCGCTGCCCTGCAATTGGTCGAGCAGAGCCTCGAATTCGTCGTCGCTGATCATGTCGCTCGCCGCGGCCGCCGGGGCGGCCTGCGCCTGCGGTGCCGGGGCGGGCGCGGGAACGTCGTCGTCGTGCAGGGCGGACTGGATGCCTTCGAGCAGCTCCGGCGCGGCCGGGGTCAGCGGGCGTCCGTCGCGCAGGGTGGCGAGCATGCGCCCGGCTTCGTCGGTCGCCATCTGGGCGAGATCGAACAGGTGCGCTTCCACCCGGCGCCGGCCGCGGCGCAAAAGATCGAACAGTTCCTCGACGCCGTGGCAGAGTTCGACCAGGGCGCCGAAGTCGAGAAAGCTCGCACCGCCCTTGATCGTGTGGAAGCCGCGGAAGATCGCGTTGAGCAATTCGGTATCGCCCGGCGCGTGCTCGAGCTGCACGAGCTGCTCGCCCAGGCGCGCGACGATCTCGTCGGCCTCGACGAGAAAGTCGGCGGCGATGTCGGATTGAGTGCTGTCCATGGGGAGGTTATCGGCGGGCGGGGCGTGAAGTTGATACTTGCTGGTTCAATCGCGGTGCGATAGCTGGCCGAAAAATCGGAAGAAAACCACGAAGGCACGAAGAGCACGAAGGGACACGAAGAAGAGAGAGTTGGGAGAGACAACCCCAATCGAACGGAAAGCGGAAGTTTCAAATACGACGGGTTTTCAGAAGCAAGAGCCGGGCGCGATGAATCGCGCCCCTACGTCGCCGTCGTACTCGCTGATTCTCAACAACGATGTCGTCGATTAGGCAAGTCTCAATCACCCTTTTGTTCTTCTTGTTCTTCTTCTTCTTTTTCTTCGTGTCCCTTCGTGCTCTTCGTGTCTTCGTGGTGAATCTTTCGCTCCTCTCGCACAACCCTACAAACAAAGCTCAATTCACAGCCCGAGCCCGCAGAGCAGCGCGTCGGCGTCGGTCTGCGACACCGCGTTGTGGTCGACGGCGGGCACTGCGGGACCGGCGAGATCGTTGTGCGCCGTCGGCGCAGCCGACGCGCGCAGGCCGAGTTCGGTGAGCGCCGCCTCGACCCGGTGCACGACGCCGATGACGCGGCGGATGATCTGCCCGCTCAGGTCCTGGTATTCCTGCGCCAGCGCCATCTCGGAAAGATGGCGGCGCATGCCCTCGAGGATCGGACCGCATTCGTTCGGCAGCGGATGCGAAGCGAGCGCCTCGACCTGCTGGCGGCAGCCGTCGACGCCGTCGAGCGTGCGGTGCGCCGCCTGCTCGGTCATCTGCACGACGTAATCGAGACGGGAACGCGCATCAGGTAGATCGCGTACCAGGTCCGCATCGGCATGAACCGGGACCGGAATGGCGGAAAGCGAATCGGAGAGTTCCTGCGCGAGGCGAGCGAGCACCGTCTGCAGCGGGCGTGAACGCCATTCGACCAGTGCGTCGACCGTGGCCTGGTAGTCATCGCGTGCTCCTTGTTGATCGGCGGCGAGTGCGGCCTGGAGAAGACGAAGCAGTTCTTCGTGCTGGGCGGCGGACGTGTTCATGCGGCCGCCACCGCCGCGAGGCGCTCGAAGATCTTGCCGAGTTTTTCCTGCAGGGTCTGCGCGGTGAACGGCTTGATGATGTAGCCGTTCACGCCGGCCTGCGCGGCTTCGATGATCTGGTCGCGCTTGGCCTCGGCGGTCACCATCAGTACCGGCAGGCGGCCGAGCTTGGCATCGGCGCGGATCGCCTTGAGCAGCTCGATCCCGGTCATGCCCGGCATGTTCCAGTCGGTGACGACCAGGTCGCAGGGGTTCGCGCGCAGGTAGGCGAGCGCGCTGTTGCCGTCCTCGGCTTCGCCGGTGCGGGTGAAGCCCAGATCGCTGAGCAGGTTCTTGACGATGCGCCGCATCGTCGAGAAGTCGTCGACGATGAGGATGTTCATGTTCTTGTCCATGGGCGGTTTTCCGGGTGGTTAATCTCAGGTCAGCGTGCGGCGGTCCAGTCGCGCAGGCGCGCGCGCAGGCGCACGAGCGCCTGCGCGTGGATCTGGCAGACGCGCGACTCGCTCACTTCGAGCACGCCGCCGATCTCGCGCAGGTTCAATTCCTGTTCGTAGTAGAGCGAGAGCACGAGCTTCTCGCGCTCGGGCAGGGAGTCGATCGCGCCGACGAGGGCCTGGCGGAACTCGGCGTCGTCGAGATGGAGCGCGGGCGAAGGCGCGTTCTCGGCGAAACGCAGCGGCGCCTCGTCGTCGTCGCCCTGGTGTTCGTCGATGCTGAGCACGTGGCCGCGCACGGCGTCGGCGAGCAGCTTGCCGTATTCGTCCAGATTCATGCCCATCGAGGCGGCGACGTCGCGCGAACTGGCCGCGCGGCCGGAGCGCTGCTCGATGACGCGCGTGGCTTCGGTGACGGCGCGCAGGTGGCGGTGCACCGAGCGCGGCACCCAATCGCCGCGGCGCAGCTCGTCGAGCATGGCGCCGCGGATGCGGATCGAGGCGTAGGTTTCGAACGACGCGCCCTGCGAGGCGTCGAAACTGCGCGAGGCCTCGATCAAACCGATCATCCCGGACTGCATCAGGTCGTTGACGTCGACGCTGGCCGGCAGGCGGGTGATCAGGTGGTGGGCGATGCGCGCGACGAGGTCGCTGTGCTTGGCGACGATATCGCTCGCGGCCTGGCGTTGGACGGCGCGGTATTCGGCTTGGGCGAGTGCGCTCATGCGGGTACTCCTGGAGTGGCCACCAGGCGCTCGACGAAGAACTCGACGTGGCCGCGCGGACCGGGCGGGGGCGCCCAGCGGTCGATGCGGCGGGCGACGCCGAGCAACGCCTGCGCCGACGGGCTGGAGGGAAAGGCATCGACGACGGCCTGCTGGCGCTGGATCGCGCGGCGCGCCCAGTCGTCGTACGGAATCGCGCTGAGCAGGTTGACCGTCACGTCGAGAAAGCGGTCGGTGACGCGCACCAGCTTGTCGAACAGTTCGCGCCCCTCGGCGAGGCTGCGCACCATGTTCGGCAGCACCTGCACGCGGCGCACGCCGCGCTCGTGCGAGAGCAGCTTGATCAGCGCATAGGCGTCGGTGATCGACGCCGGTTCGTTGCAGACGACGACGACGACTTCCTGCGAAGCCTGGGCGAACGTCTGCACGCTGTCGGAGAGGCCGGCGGCGGTGTCGACGATCATCACGTCGATGTCGCGCTGCAGTTCGGAGAACGCGCGCACGAGGCCGACGTGCTCGGCGGAACCGAGATCGGCCATGCGCCGGCGGCCCGAGGCCGCGGGCACGACCATCAGGCCGCGCGGCCCTTCGACGATCGTGTCCTCGATGCGGCAGCGGCCGTCGACGACGTCGGCGAGCGTGTGCGTCGGCGTCAGGCCGAGCAGGACGTCGACGTTGGCCAGGCCGAGGTCCGCGTCGAGCAGCAAGGTGCGCCGCCCGCTGTCGGCGAGGGCGACGGCGAGATTGACCGACACCGTCGTCTTGCCGACCCCGCCCTTGCCGCCGCTGACGGCGATCACGCGCACCGGCTTGCGCGCCGGGATCTGCACCGGCTTGCGCAGGCCCTGCGCCTGGTCCGGGTGGCGGGCGTTATGCTGCAACATGCATTTCCTCCGTGACGTCGAAGCGGGCGGCGCGGTTCAGTTCGGCGACGCGCAGGGCGAGGCGCGGAGCCGCCGCGAGCTGCAGGTCCTCGGGCACGCGCTGGCCGTCGGTGACATAGGCGATGGGCAACTTGCGCCGGATCGTCAGCGACAATGCGCCGCCGAGCCGGCCGGTTTCGTCGAGCTTGGTCAGGATCGTTCCCTTCGGCGCGGCGATGCGGAAGCGGTGCACGACTTCGTCGAGGTCGCGCGGCTGCGCGTTCGCCGGCAGCACGAGGTAGCTGGCGATCGAGGGATACTTGGCGAGCCAGGCGAGCTGGTCGCTCAGCGCGCGGTCGCGCTGGCTCAAGCCCGCGGTGTCGATCAGCACGAGGCGATAGTCGGCGAGCCGCTTGAGCGCGTCGCCGAGCGCGGCCTCGTCGGCGGCCTCGACCACGGGCATGCCGAGCAGGCGGCCGTAGGTATACAACTGCTCGCGCGCGCCGATGCGGTAGACGTCGGTGGTGACGAGGGCCACGTCGCGCGCGCTGTGCGCCCGCGCGAAGCGCGCGGCGAGCTTGGCCAGCGTGGTCGTCTTGCCGACGCCGGTCGGCCCGATCAGCGCGACCGCGCCGCCGTGCTCGATCGGTTCGGTTCTGCACACGAGCAGCGACTTCGCGAGCAGGCCGAGCTGGATGCCGCGTGCGCGGCGCCGGTCGGCGTCGACCGGAATGCTGGCCGCGATCGAGCGCGCCAGTTCGGTTTCGCAGCCGTATTCGAGCAGTTCTTCGAGCGCGTTCGCGCGCACCGGGTTCTCGCGCAGGCGGTCTTCGGCGAAACGCCCGACTTCGCGTTCGAGCACGTGCCGCATCGCCGACAGCTCGCGCCGCACTTCGTCGAGGTTCGGGTCCTTCGCCCACAGCGCGCGCATGTCGTTCGGCTTCTTCGCGGCCGGGGCGGTCTGCGGCGGAGGCGGCGGTGCGTCGGGTTCGGGCGCCGCCGCCGGGGCTTCGGCGCGCGGCGGCCTGGCGGCGCCCGCGCTCGCGCTGCGGATCGCCTGGCGCACGAGGGCTTCGTCGTAGTCGGTCGCGGCGATCACCTCGACGCCGTTGTCGATGCGGCGGTTCGACAGGATCACCGCGTTCGGACCCTGTTCGTCGCGCACGAGGGCGAACGCGGTGCGCATGTCCGGAGCGACGAATCGTTTGATCTTCATGGCGCTGCTTCCGAAGGGAATCCGTTATCCGACATGGCCGACCAGCTTGACCCGCTTGTCGTCCGGGATTTCGTGGTAGGCGAGAACGTGCAGGTCCGGGATGCTGTGGCGGGCGAGCTTGGCGATGACCGCACGTGCCGCGGCGGGGACCAGGACCACGGCCGGCTCGCCGATCGCCTCCTGGCGGCGGACGCAGTCCAAAAGCGCTTGGTGTAGTCGTTCGGCAAGGCCCGGCTCCAGTGCGGCGTTGTTGCCGCTGACGGAGTCCTGCAACACCCGTTCCAGGGCCGGCGCCAAGGTATAGACGGGCAGCTCGGCGCCGAAGCCGTTGATCTCCTGCACGATGAAACGGCCCAGCGCGGCGCGCACGGCCGCGGTGAGCACGGCCGGATCCTGGCTCTGCGGCGCGTGTTCGATCAGGGTTTCGACGATGCGGCGCAGCTGGCGGATGGGCACGCGCTCGACCAGCAGGTTCTGCAGCACGCGCACGACCACGGCGAGCGGCAGCGCCTTCGGCGTCAAATCTTCGACGAGCTTCGGCGCGCTGCGGCCGAGCGCGGCGAGCATCTGCTGGACCTCCTCGTGGCCGAGCAGCTCCGGCGCGTGGTCGCGGATGATCGACGACAGATGGGTGGCGACGACGGTGGCCGGATCGACCACGGTCAGCCCCTGCGCTTCGGCCTGCGCCTTCGCCGCCGGGGCGATCCACAGCGCGTCGAGGCCGAACGCGGGGTCGCGCGTCGGGATGCCGTCGAGGCCGGTCGGCAGGCGCGCGGGATTGAGGGCGAGCACGCGGTCGGTCTGCACTTCGCCGGTCGCGACCGGCACGCCCTGGACGAGGATGCGGTAGGTGTTCGGGCCGAGTTCGAGGTTGTCGCGCACGTGCACCGAGGCCACGAGGAAGCCGAGGTCCTGGGTCAGCTTCTTGCGCACGCCCTTGATCCGCGAGGTCAGGTCGGCTTCGTTCTGGCGGTCGACGAGCGGCACGAGGCGGTAGCCGATCTCCAGGCCGAGCGCGTCGACCGGCGGCACGTCGTCCCAGGACAGTTCCACCGGCGCCGGCGCGGGCAAGGCCGCGGCGGCCGGGGCCAGCGCGGCGATCTTGGCCTTGCGCGACTGGCGCCAGGCGAAATAGCCGATCAGCGCGGCGAGGCTGAGGAAGGCGACGTTCGGCATGCCCGGCACGAGGCCGACCAGGCCGAGTACGCAGGCGGCGATGATCAGCGCCTTCTGCTGGCCGAACACCTGGCCGACGAGGGCGTGGCTCATGTCCTGGGCGCGCGACAGGCGGGTGACGAGGATGGCCACCGCGGTCGAAGTGAGCAGGCCCGGGATCTGCGCGACGAGGCCGTCGCCGATCGTCAGCAGGGTGTAGTGCCTGGCCGCTTCGGCGAACGGCAGGCCGTGCTGGGTGATGCCGACCGCGAGGCCGCCGACGATGTTGATGAACAGGATGAGGATGCCGGCCATCGCATCGCCGCGGATGAACTTGCTGGCGCCGTCCATCGAGCCGTAGAAGTCCGCTTCGTCGCGCACCTCGTCGCGCCGGGTCCTGGCGTCCTCGCGCGAGATCACGCCGGCGTTGAGGTCGGCGTCGATCGCCATCTGCTTGCCCGGCATCGCGTCGAGGATGAAGCGCGCCGACACTTCCGAGATGCGCCCGGCGCCCTTGGTGACGACGACGAAATTGATGATGGTCAGGATGGCGAAGACGACGATGCCGACCGTGTAGTTGCCGCCGATGACGAACTCGCCGAAGGCCTTGATCACGCGCCCGGCCGCGTCGGGCCCCTCGTGGCCGTGCAGCAGGACGACGCGCGTCGAGGCGACGTTGAGGGTCAGGCGCAGCAGGGTGGAGATCAGCAGGACGGTCGGGAACACCGAGAATTCGAGCGGCCGCTGCACGTAGACCACGGCGAGCAGGATCATCAGCGACAGCGCGATGTTGAAGCTGAAGGCCGCATCGAGGATTGGCGCCGCCAGCGGCACGATCACCATCGCCAGCATCGCCAGCACGATCAGCGGCGCGCCGATGCCCTGGCGGAGCAGCTCCACGATGCGGGCTTGGCGGGATGCGGCGGCTGCGGCTTGCGTCATCGATCGGGCTCCCTGGCGCACGCGCCGGGTCGGCGGCGGTGTCGATGGGTCCGTGCAAGTCCCGTGCTAGGCGCCGCGGCGGTCCGGCGCCAAGGTTCCGGCGCCGGGGATGCCGATCTATCCGGCCTGCCGATGCCTACCTAGCCGGGGTGCTCGGCCGCTGCGTCGGGAAGCAAGATCGAAAGATTCGCCACGAAGGCACGAAGGACACGAAGAAGAGCCACAAAGAAAGAAAAACCAATTAGAACCTGTCTAGAGATCGAGACCGTTCGTGTTGAGCGTAGCTCCGCGAAGTCGAAACACTCGCATTTGCGCGGTCTGCATGCCCTTCGATATCGGCGCTACGCGCCGTAGCCTGTCCTGAGAGCCTGTTTACGATCTCGAGGAAACGCCAGGCGCTTTAAGCCCTCCCCTTCAAGGGGAGGGGTGGGTGGGGATGGTGTCAACGCGCTACGCATTTCGCACACACCATCCCCATCCCGGCCTTCCCCTTGAAGGGGAAGGAGAAGTGCGGCGTCTGCTCACGCACCTTGCGAGGAGATCGTGAACAGGTTCTTAGGCGCAGTAGAGAGCTGGGAGTG
>CBJLOV010000197.1:0-7625 GCA_966424745.1 uncultured bacterium | reverse complement strand
AGCTGGTTAGAATACCGGCCTGTCACGCCGGGGGTCGCGGGTTCGAGTCCCGTCCACTCCGCCATTTACAAACAAGGCGCCGCAAGGCGCCTTCGTTTTATCTGAGTTTGTGCGTTCCAGTACTCATGCGTTCGTCCTTGAACGCGAGAATCAAAAAGCGGCCATCCTTGGCCGCACTTTTCAATAGAAGAGTGCACTTTCCTATGTTGCAGACATTGCACGACAGGTTTTCCGGTATCGCCGCCAAGATCCTTCTCGGCGTCGTCGTGATCGTTTTCGGCGGATTCTTCGGCATCGAGCAGTACATGAATCCGAAGAGCGAGACCTTTGTCGCCAAGGTGGACGGCAAGGAAATCAGTCAGGACCAGTTCCGCGAGGCCTACAACCGTTTCCGCTCGCAGATGCAGCAGGCCTACGGCGCGCAATTCGACGCTGCGGCTTTCGATACGCCGGAACGCAAGCGGCAGGTGCTCGACCAACTGATCAACGAGCAATTGCTCGCGAACGCGAATACGCAGCTCGGCGTCATGGTGCCTGTCGCTCAGATACGCGAGGCGATCCAGAGCATCCCCGCGTTCCAGACCGACGGAAAGTTCGATCCGGATGTGTACCGCATGCGCCTGCAGGCGGCCGGGCGCACGGCGGAGTCGTTCCAGGAAGACGTCATCAAGGATCTGGCGACCCGTCAGTTGCCCGCGGGCCTCGCCCAGAGCAGCGTCGTGACGAACGCGGAGATCGACACCTACCTGAAGCTGCGCGACCAAACCCGCGACTTCAGCTATATCAAACTCGAGAAGCCGTCGGCCGACGCAATCAAGATCGCCGACGCGGACATCGAGAAGTACTACAAGGACCACGGCGGCGAGTTCATGACGCCGGAGAAGGTGTCGCTCGACTACGTCGAACTCGACGCGGCAAAAATGAAGGCGGACGTGGTCGCCGACGAAACGGTGCTGAAGCAGCGCTACGAAGACCAGAAGGCCAAATTCACCGCGCCCGAACAGCGTCAGGCTTCGCATATCCTCGTCAAGGTCGAGAAGAACGCGAACGCCGAGGCGCAGAAAACCGCGCTGGAAAAGGCCAAGGCGATCGAGGCCGAGATCAAGGCCGGCAAGGATTTCGCCGCGCTGGCGAAGGAAAAATCCGACGACCTGGGCTCCAAGTCGCAGGGCGGCGATCTCGGCTGGCTCGAAAAGGGTCTGACCGATCCTGCGTTCGAAACCGCGCTGTGGGCGATGAAGAAAGGCGATGTCTCGGATCCGGTGCTCTCGCCGGAGGGTTACCACATCATTCGTTTGCGCGATGTCCGTGAGGGCAAGGTCAAGTCGTTCGACGAAGTGAAGGCCGAACTGACCAAGCAATACCTGGACAGCGAAAACGAGCGCCGCTACAGCGAGCTGGCCGGCAAGCTCGTCGACGCGCTCGGCAACGATCCTTCGCTCACCAACGTCGCGAAGACGTTCAACCTGCAGGTGCAGAAGACCGCGCTGTTCACGCGCGCGGGCGGCGAGGGTATCGCGGCGAATCCCGCGGTGATCAAGGCGGGCTTCTCTGCGAACGTTCTCGCCGAAGGCAACACCTCGGACGCGATCACGCTGTCGCCGAACCATGTCGTGTTCGTGCACTTGGACCAGCATGAAAAGCCGGTGCAGAAGTCGATCGATCAAGTGCGCGAGGAAATCCGCGGCAAGCTCGTTGCCGAGCAGCTCGCCAAGCAGGCGAAAGAGCAGGCGGACGCGTTGTATGCCCGCCTGCAGAAAGGCGAAGCGCTCGATCAGATCGCCGCTGTCGCCAAGGCGAAGGTCGAGCAGGAAAAGGACATCGGCCGCAACGCCGCGAATCTCGACGGCAAGCTCGTCGGCGAGGTGTTCAAGCTCTCGCGACCCGCGTCGGCGGACAAACCGACGACGGCGGAAGTCGCCCTGGCCAACGACGCGTATGCGCTCGTGGCGCTGACCGTGGTCAAGGACGCCGATCCGTCGAAGCTCGATGCGAAGTCGAAGGAAGCTGCGCGCAACCAGCTTGCCCAGGCCTATTCGAACGATGCGGTGCGCGGTTTTCTCGACGGGCTGCGCAAGGCGGCCGACGTGAAGATCGCCGAGGATCGTTTGCAGCAATAGCCGCATTTCCCGCCGGGAGCGATCGGGAACGTTTGACGCGACCGCGCGAACAAAGGCAAAGAACGCGGACGGGGCTGTCCGGCTCCGTCCGCGTTCTTTTTTTACCGGCTGCGTAAGTTCGTTGTATGCACGCTGCTACTGCAGTCCCGTCATGCCGAGCGTGCTGTAGCCGGCATCGACGTAGGTCACTTCGCCCGTGATGCCCGAGGCGAGATCCGAGCACAGGAAGGCGGCGACGTTGCCGACCTCGTCGATCGTCACGCTGCGGCGCAGCGGCGCGTTCTGCTCGAAGTGATCGAGCATCTTGCGGAAATTGGCGATGCCGGCGGCAGCGAGCGTCTTGATCGGACCTGCCGAAATCGCATTGACGCGCGTGCCTTCGGGGCCGAGGTTGTAGGCGAGATAGCGCACCGACGATTCCAGGCTGGCCTTGGCCAAGCCCATCACGTTGTAGTTCGCCAGCGCGCGCTCGGCGCCGAGATAGGTCAGGGTGAGGAGCGCGCCCTTGCGTCCCTTCATGAGCGGACGCGCCGCCTTGGCCAGCGCGGGGAAACTGTAGGCGGAAATGTCGTGGGCGATCGCAAAGTTCTCGCGCGTCAGGCCGTCGAGAAATTCGCCGGCCAGCGCTTCGCCCGGCGCGAAACCGATCGAATGGATGAGGATGTCGAAGCCGTCCCAGTGTTTGCCGAGGTCGGCAAAGAGCTGGGTGATCTGCGCGTCGCTGGTGACGTCGCAAGGCAGGACGATATTCGAACCGAAAGTCTTCGCGGCTTCATCGACGCGCGGCCTGAGCTTGTCGTTGACGTAGGTGAATGCCAGCTCGGCACCTTCGCGATGCATCGCCTTCGCAATGCCCCAAGCGATCGAGCGATTGCTGATGATGCCGGTGATCAGCGCGCGTTTGCCCTGCAGAAATCCCATGTGTCCTCCGTCGTCATGGCGTCGAGCGCGCAATGGTAACGCAGGCCCGCGATGGGACCGATCCGTCGAGCGAAGTTCGGCGGATCGCTTAACGCTCCGGCGCGTTGAGCACGAGTTTCTGGCCGAGGCGCAATGTCGCGTTGCGCGACAGGCGGTTCCAGTGCACGAGATCTTCCATGCGTACACCGTAGCGCTGGGCGATGACCCATAGCGTATCGCCCGCACGGACGGTGCAGGTTCCTGCGCCGGGCTCGGTCGCCGCAGGGGCGGGTTCGGGCGTTTTCGCCGCGGCCGCGGCGACCGTAGCGATCTGTGCCGCGACTGCGGGAACGTCGCTTGCGCGCCCCGGCAGCATCAGGCGCGTACCCGCGGGCAGCGTCGTCGACGCCGTGCCCACGCGATTGACCTTTGCCAGGGCAGAAGCGTCGACGTCGTAGGCCATGCCGAGCGTATCCAGGCTTTGCGGCTGCTGCAGCCTGACCTCGCGCCAGTTCTGCCAGGCGTACTGCGGGAGCATGCCGAGCGTGCGTTCGATCGCCGTGCGCCGCGCAGCCGGGACGAGGAGGCGGAACGGACCCTTCTCGGGCATGCGCCCCTTGAGATAAGCCGGGTTGAGCCGCTGCAGTTCGTTGAAATCGACGGCGGCAAGCTTGGCCGCCAGGTGCAGGTCGACCGGCGCCGGTAGTTCGAGCAGGGCGAGCGCGTCGTCGGCATCCGGCTCGGGCAGTTCGACGCGATAGCGTTCCGGTGCGGAGACGATGCAGGCCACTGCGAGCAGCTTGGTCATATGCTCATAGTTCACCTGGTTCAAGCGCAGCCTGGCGATCTCGGGTGGAGTGATCGCGCGGCGCTTGCCGAGGGCGGCGCGCACGCTGTTTTCCCCGGCGTTGAACGCCATGTTGGCGAGGCGCCAGTCGCCGAAGCTCTCCTTGTACTGCTTGAGCAGGGTCAGCGCGGTGCGGCTCGATGCATAGACGTCGAGGCGGCCGTCGTAGTCGCCGTCGACGCGCAGGCCGTTCTCGCGCGCGGTAAACGGCATCAGCTGCCACATCCCGGCGACCCCGTCGCCGCGTCCGGGGATCATCGTGTAGCTCGATTCGACCCAGGGCAGGAAGGCGAATTCGCCGGGGATGTCGTATTTCTCGACCTGCTCGGTGACGACGAGCAGAAACGGCATGGCTTCTTTCAACGCGGCGTTGAGGTGTGTCGGGCTTGCTGCCATCTGTGCGGCGAACTGGCGCACGGTCGGGCTGTAGTCGCAACCGGGAAGCGCGTAGCGCGCGCGCAGGCGCGGCCACGGCGATTCGGGTACGATCGATGCTTGTTGAGACTTCGGCTCGACGGCGAGATCGGGCGTGGCCGCAGGCGGGGCCGGCAACTGCACGATCGGTTCGACGGGAGCATGGCGGACGGCCGGCGTGCTGCAGGCCGCGAGCAGGATGAAGGCGCTGCCGAGCGTCGCACAACACGCGCTGACGGCGAGCATACGCCGCTCGCGGCGTGCGAAGCGCTTCGGCCTATCGACCTTGATTGCCATATCCGGAATTCATGCGATTGGGGCTTCCCGCTCAATTCGACCGGCGGACTATAGCAGCGACTCAAATTAGCGCCATTAAAAAGTCATAAAGACATAACGATATTTTAACAATTAAATTCATCGAAGTTTCAGCATCGTAAATCTGGTCTAATTCGAACCCGCGCCGTACCGCCCAAGCTTGGTTTCATGTCCTTCGATTCGAGTTCTTTCTACCAGCACGACGCGATACGCCGACTTTTCGACCGGGAGCTTGCTGCGCTGACGCCGATTCTCGCCGGCGTATACGGTACGGCGGGGTTGTTTTTGCGCGCCCACGCGGCGGCGCCGTCCGCACCGTCGGCGCCCCTGCTCGCCACCGTGCTCGATCTGGCGCTCGACGGCGCACGCACGCTGCGCGGCGGCCTGGTTTGCGCGCCGTGGGAACTGCCGCTGGCCAGCGAAAGCTGCAAGTTGATCGTTGTCCAGCACCTGTTCGAACGCGTCGACGATCCCGCGGCATGCGCGGGCGAGATTGCACGCGTGCTCGCGCCGGAGGGCGTGCTGCTCACGCTGGGCTTCAACCCGATCAGCCTTTGGCGTCCGTGGCTGGCGGGAGCGGCGCGACGCTCGCATCTGCCGCTGCGCTTCCGGTCGGCGCAGCGCTGCGCGGCGGACATGGGCGGGCAGGGCATCGACATCCTGCAGACGCGCTATTTCGGCGCCCTGTCGCCTTGGTCCTCCGCGGAGCCGACAACGCCGGACGATGCGGCGGGCGGATCAGGCGCGCCGGCCTTGGCCAGGTTCCGCGGCAGCTGGCTGTTGTTGGCGCGCAAGCGCCGCAGCGCGCTGACCCCGTTGCGCCTGCGCCGGGATGCGCGCGAACTGGCGCGCAATCCCAGGCTCGCGCCCGGCGCGCACCGGGAGTGCGCGTGAGCAGCCCTGTTGTCGTGGAAGCGTTCACCGACGGCGCCTGCCTGGGCAACCCCGGCCCGGGAGGCTGGGCCGCGCTGCTGCGCTACAAGAGCGTGGAGAAGTGGGTCAGCGGCAACGAGGGCGAGACGACCAACAACCGGATGGAGCTGATGGGCGCGATCGGCGCGCTCGAAGCGCTCAAGCGGCCGTCCTCGGTACGCTTGACCACCGACTCGCAGTACGTCAAGCAGGGCATCGAATCGTGGGTGCCGCGCTGGCGCCAGAACGGCTGGCGCACCGCCGACAAGAAGCCGGTGAAGAATCAGGATTTGTGGGAGCGGCTCGTCGCCGCGGCCGCGCCGCACGAGGTGAAGTGGCATTGGACGCGCGGCCACTCCGGCCACGAAGAGAACGAGCGCGTCGACCAGCGTGCCCGCAGCGAAGCGTTGACGGCGCAGGAGAAGAAGTTGTGAGACAGGTGGTGCTCGATACCGAAACGACCGGATTGGAAGTCAACAAGGGCCATCGCGTCGTCGAAATCGGCTGTGTGGAACTGCTCGAGCGCCGGCCCACGGGACGCGAGTTCCACCGCTACGTGAATCCACAACGCGCGATGGACGCAGGCGCCACGGCGGTCAGCGGCATTACCGACGACTTTCTCGTCGACAAGCCGTTCTTCGCCGACGTCGCCACGGAATTTCTCGACTTCATCGACGGCGCCGAGCTGATCGCTCACAACGCGAGCTTCGATATGGGCTTTCTCGCCGCCGAGTTCGGGCGCCTGGAACCGCCGGTGCGCATCGTCGAGCGAGTGAGCGTTCTCGACACGCTGCTGCTAGCGCGCGAGAAGTACCCGGGACAGAAGAACAACCTCGACGCATTGTGCAAGCGCCTCGGCGTCGACAACAGCCATCGCGACCTGCACGGCGCGTTGCTCGACGCGCAGCTCCTCGCCGACGTCTATCTGGCAATGACCGCCGGACAGGGCGATCTCGGCCTGGGCTTGCAGAACGAGCCGGCCAAAGAGCGCGTTCGCGCCGCGGTTTCGGCGATCGTCAACGCCACGATCCGCGTACGCCGGGCCGACTCCGCCGAGCTGACCGCGCACGAAGCGCGCCTGGCTGCGATCCACAAGACCAGCAAGGAAAAATGCCGCTGGCTGGGCGACTGAAACCCGAGCGGGGGACGACGTCTTAGCGGCTGCGCACGAGAACGGCCGTCACGTTGTCCGATCCGCCGCCGTCGAGCGCGGCGAGAATCAGATGATCCACGCATTCCTGCGCAGACAGATCCTCGCGCGCGAGGATCGAGGAGATCTGCTTGTCGTCGACCTCTTCGGTGAGCCCGTCCGAACAGAGCAGCACCTGCATGCCCGGCGTGAACTTGCCGCGCAGCGTTTCCACGCGCAGGCTCTGCGGGTCGGTAACGCCGAGCGCCTGGGTGACGACGTTGCGGTGCGGGTGGGTACGTGCCTGTTCCTGCGTGATCGCGCCTTGTTTGATCAATTCCTGCACGTAGGAATGATCCTGCGAAATCTGCTTGAGCGTTCCGTCCCAGATATAGATGCGGCTGTCGCCGACCCAGCAAGCCTCGTATTCGCCGCCGAAGACGTGCAGAGCGACGATCGTCGTACCCATCGGCAGCGCTTCGGAGCGGCGTCCCGATACTTGCAGGATGTCGGCGTCCGCGCTCTGCACCGCCTGGGCGAGTCCGCCGCCCGAGCTGACCTCGCGCACCACCGCATCGCGCGCCAGCGCACTGGCGACTTCGCCGTGCGCATGCCCGCCCATGCCGTCGGCGACGAGCCAGAGGCCGATGTCCGCATCCGCGTAGTACGTGTCTTCGTTGTGTTCGCGGCGCAAACCGATATGGGTGCCGTGTCCGAATTCGATCATGATTTCATTGTGTGTCGGGCGAACCCGGCAAGTGCGCGCGCGTTCCGCTGCGCCGCCTTCGCACTCCGGCTCGGGCTCGATGCCGGTGGGCATAGCATGAAGGCGTAAGCCGAGGGCTGCAAGCAGAAGCAGGTGACGCGGGTCACGCGAGATGTGTTGGATTCATCGCGCAAATGGAAAGCCCGCGCATTCGCTTATGGAGCGTGGCGGGAATGGTTCGGCTCGTCCATGAGATCCGAAGATAAAAGGAAAAGGCCCGCG
>CBJLOV010000196.1:0-7663 GCA_966424745.1 uncultured bacterium | reverse complement strand
TGCGCGGCTGCTCCCACCCTACGTTGCGCAGTTTGCGCACGCCATCCCCATCCCGCCTTCCACTTGAAGGGGAAGGGGAAGTGAAGCGCCTGCAAGCGATTGAAGTCGAATTCCGCTCTGTCCGCGTTAATCGCTCTTCCGATCCGCGCAAATCCGCGTTAAAAAATTCACCCACGATAAATCGAGCCGGCAAGATGCGGTTCGCACAACCGTAGGGCGGGAGAAGCGAAGCGCATCCCACCTTGGCGGTGGTCGCGGCAACGGCGGGATACGCCGCCGCCACGGATGCTCCCGCCCTACGCAGCTCGCCCACACCATCCCCATTCCGGCCTTCCCCTTGAGGGGGAAGGAGAAGTGCGCCTTGAAAGAGAAGGAGCCCGGCGCGCGACGAATCGTGTCTTTCGCGCGCGATGTGCATACGAATCGATTGCCTTTCGCGCGGGATGCGCAGGCGAATCGGCGGTCTTTCGCGCGAGCCCCACGAACGGTGCGCGCCGGCGAAGCCGGCCTGCTTCCGGAACATCGAGGGACGAAGGCGAAGGCGGCGCTATTTCAATACGAACGTGGTGAACAGCTTGGTGCCGCCGATGTCCTTCACCACGACGCCGACGCTCGCGCCCTTCGGCAGCTGGGTCGCGGCGGCGAAGCCGTTGTTCGCACCCGCAGTGAGCGGCACGTCGGTCTTCTTGCCGTCGGCAGACACGACGAGGGCGGCCGTCGCCTCCGCCGGCGTGACGGGCACATCGTCGTCGGAAACGTAGAGCTCCACCGAGGACGGCTTCACCACGAGTTCGAAAACGGTCTCGCCCGACACCTGCACGACGCCGCCGTGCTGCGGTTTCGTATTGCCGTGGGCGAAGCTCATCGCGGGAACCCAGGCGAGGGCGGCGGCGATTGCCAGAACGGACTTGCGCATACGGATCTCCCTTTACTCGGGTTTGTGCGGCAGGATGAACGACAGCGTCGCGCGGTGCTCGATACGATCGTACTTCGCCTTGTCGTCGCTCGGCCCGTTGTAGATGGCGGCGAGGACGTTCAGGCCCTGGTTGCGGATGTTCAACCTCACCGTGCCGTCGGCCGCGGTGATCTGCGGAGTCTGGTCGGGATCGTTGACGTAGTCGTGCATGAACTGCACTCCGGCCTGCGGCTTGCCGTTGAACAGCACCTTGAAGATCGCCGGTTTGCCGAGCTGATCGGGGATGGCGCCGACCGGCACGATCTGCAGGGTCTGCCCCTCGATCGCAGGCACCTTCGCGGTCAATGAAGCGAGATGAACCCCGTACTTGTAGTTGTGCTCGGCGACGACGGCGTCGGGCATCTCGTCGCGCCCTTTCTTGTGCCACTCGCCGTCCTTGCCCTTGGACCACACGCCGTAGTCCATCACCGCGGCGACCGCGGTCAGCGGCACGTCGCTGTCCACCGTCACGATGGGACCGTTGGGCTTCAGCGAGGCGGCGACCGGCTTCCATTCGGCGTCGTAGCCTTTGACCGAATTGACCAGCGGCAGGCGCTTCACCGCATCGAGATCGTCGGAACCGACGCCGTAAATCATCGCCAGCTGCTTGGCCCGCTGCGCGAACCATATGGCGTGGGCGGAAGCTTCGGTCGATGCCAGCGCGAAGCAGCCCAAGGCAACGGCGGCGACGGCGGCGGTGAACCATCTGGAACGTTTCACGGGCAAGCTCTCCAGGTCAGCGGGAACGCAAGAACGCTAACACGAACATTTCGCGGAAAGACGGTGAAAGCGCGGCCCGGGCAATCGATGCTGCGGATTTTCAGAGGCGATTCGGCACAAAATAAAAACCGTGCCGCTCGTGCGGTGCTTGCATGAAAAAGCGGAAGAAAACCACGAAGACACGAAGAGCACGAAGCGACACGAAGGAAAAAAAAACAGATCGGAGCCGCGTCCCGCCGTCCCTTCTCTCCTCGTGTTCCTGCGTCGTGTCTTGTGGTTTTCTTCTGCAACGAAGAGGCAATCCGGGCGCCAGCGCCATGCCTTCGCGCGGCGCCGGCAGGTGATCGCCGCCGTGCCTATGCGCGGTGAAGGAAAATCACGGAATCGCGTAGCGCACCGAGATCGTCTGCTGCGACGGCAGCACGACGACGAGGATGACCCGATCACCCGATGCCGGACTCGCGCCCGACGCCACCAGTTTCTTGCCGTCGGAGGTGAGCGGCGTTTCCTTCTTGTCGCCGGACTTGCCGATCACGGCGAGCTTGCCGCTGACTCCGGTCGTCGGCATCAGGTTGCCGTGGTCGTCCATGTACACCTCGGCGCCGCCCTTCGCGTCGGCGACGAGCTCGAACGAAATCTCCTGCGCCGCCTTGACGATGCCGCCGAAGCGCGGCTTCGCCTCGCCGTGGGCCAGCGCCAGCGGCGCGAACGCCAGGCTCATCGCGGCCACGGCGACGAGCTTGACCGACAGGGAACGCAAAGAACGAATACGCATGATCATCTCCACTTTGTTTGGGGCACATCGTTTGAGGCGGCGTCGCGGACCCGCAGTCCGCTCAGAACGCCTCCTGCAGCTTCGGCGGCGCCTGCGGCGACTGCCCTGCGTCGACGGCGTCCGCCGCCTCGTCGAGCAGGCGCCGCGTCGGCTTTTCGCCGAACAGCCAGTACATCATCGGCGTCAGCAAGGTATCGAGCACGGTCGAACTCATCAGGCCGCCGAAGATCACCACCGCCACCGGATGCAGCAGCTCCTTGCCCGGCGCGTCGGCGGCGAGCAGCAGCGGCGCGAGCGCGAGCGCCGCGGTCAGCGCGGTCATCAGCACCGGCGTCAGCCGCTCGAGCGAACCACGCACGATCATCGCCCGGCCGAAGCGTTCGCCTTCGAGCCGGCACAGGTTGACGTAGTGGCTGATCTTGAGGATGCCGTTGCGCGCGGCGATGCCGGCGAGGGTGATGAAGCCGACCATCGAGGCGACCGAGAGCTGCACGCCGGCGAGCCACATCGCGATCACGCTGCCGATCAGGGCGAGCGGGATGTTGGCCATGATGATCGCGGTCAGCACCATCGAGCGGTAGCGGCTGTAGAGCAGCAGGAAGATCAACCCGAGCGAGATCAGGGCGAGGCCGGCGATCAGGCGCGTCGCCTGTTCCTGCGCCTGGAACTGGCCTTCGAGGGTGATGAAGTTGCCGCTCGGGATGTGCGCCGCGGCGATCGCGCTGCGCACGTCGGCGATCACGCGCGCCATGTCGGAACCGTCCGTGTTGGCGTAGACGACGATGCGGCGGCGGCCGTTCTCGCGGCCGATCTGGTTCGGACCGTCGGTCTCGGCGACCTCGGCGATCGAGGACACCGGGATGCGCCCGGACGGCGTGTCGATCAGCGTGCGCATCAGGTCTTGCGGGCCGCGCGCATCGTCGGGCAGGCGCACGACCAGTTCGTAGCGGCGCTGGCCGTCGACGATGTCGGCGCCGTGCGACCCGTCGGTCAGCGCCTGCAGCAGCCGCACCGCTTCGCCCGGGGCGAGGCCGGCCTGCGCCGCGCGCCGCTGGTTGATGCGCACGGTGATCTGCGGGATCAGCACCTGCTTCTCCACGGTCAGGTCGACCAAGCCGTGGATGCCCGCCAGTTTCGCGCGCAGTTGTTCGCCGAGGCCGCGCAGCGTGTCCAGGTCGTCGCCGAAAATCTTCACCGCGATCTGCGCGCGCACGCCCGACAGCAAGTGATCGAGGCGGTGCGCGATCGGCGCGCCGATCGCGATCTGCGCGGGCAGCACCGAGAGTTTTTCGCGCAGGTCGGCGAGCACCTGCTCGCGGCTGCGCTCGGACGGCTTGAGGTCGACGTCGATCTCGGACGAATGCACGCCTTCGGCATGCTCGTCGAGTTCGGCGCGGCCGGTGCGGCGGCCGACCTGGGTCACCTCGGGCACCTGCAGGATCAATTCTTCCGCCGCGGTGCCGATGCGGTTCGCCTCTTCGAGCGAGGTGCCCGGGCTGAGCAGCATGCCGAGCACGAGCGAGCCTTCGTTGAACGCCGGCAGGAACGAACGCGGGAAGAACGGCACGCTGGCCGCGGCCATGAGCACCGCCAGCGCCGCCGCCGCGAGCAGCTTGCGCGCGCGCGGGAACGACCATTCGAGCAGGCGCTCGTCCTGCCGCTTCAACCAGCGCACGAGCGGACCGTCGCCGTGGCCGAGCCGTTTCATCTTCGGCAACAGGTAACTCGCCAGCGCGGGCGTCACCGTGATCGACACGAGCAGCGAGGCCAGGATGGACACGATGTAGGCCACGCCGAGCGGCGCGAACAGGCGCCCTTCGATGCCCGGCAGCGCGAACAGCGGCACGAACACGAGGACGACGACCGCGGTCGCATAGACGATGCCGGACCGCACCTCCAGGCTCGCCTGCCTGACCACCTGCAGCACGGACAGCGGGTTGCCCGCCTCGCGGTTCTGCTTCAGGCGGCGCTGGATGTTCTCGATGTCGACCACCGCGTCGTCGACGAGCTCGCCGATCGCGATCGCCAGGCCGCCCATCGTCATCACGTTGATCGACAGGCCCATGAACTGGAAGACCAGCGCCGCGACCAGCAACGACAGCGGAATCGCCAGCAGCGAGATCAGCGTCGTGCGCGCCGACAGCAGGAACGCGAACAGCACGACCGCGACGATGATCGAGCCTTCGCGCAAGGCTTGGGCGACGTTGCTCGTCGACGCCTGGATGAAGTCCGACTGGCGGAACAGGACGTCGGGCCTGCCGACGCCGTGGGGCAGCGCGCGCGACAGGTCCAGCAGGGCCTGATCGACCGCGCCCATGACCTTGACCGTGTCCGCTCCCGGCTGCTTCTGCACGCTGACGATCACCGCCGGCTTGCCGTCGTAGCTGCCGTCGCCGCGCTTGTTGGCCGGCGCGAAGCGGACCTGCGCGACCTGCGAAAGATAAATCGGATTGCCGTTGCGGAAGCTGACCGGAACGCGCTGCAGGTCTTCGATCTGCAGGCTGCGGCCGATGTGGCGGATCAGGTATTCGCGCCCCTTGAGGTCGATGAAGCCGCCGCCGGCGTTGCTGGCGAAACCCTTCAGCGCCGTTTCGATCTCGGTGAGCGAAACGGCGGCCTGCGCCATCCGCGCGGTGTCCGGCTCGACGCGCAGGGTGCGCACGTCGCCGCCGATCGGGATCACCTGCGAGACGCCGCCGACCGAGAGCAGCCGCGGCCGCACGACGTAGTCGACGTACTCGCGCACCCGCATCGCGTCGCCCGAGGAGGCCTCCTCGATCGGGAACGCGATCAGGGTGATCTCGCCCATGATCGAGGTCACCGGCCCCATGATCGGCGCGAAACCCTGCGGCAACTGCTCGCGCACCAGGGCCAGGCGCTCGCCGACCATCTGCCGGTTGCGGTAGACGTCGGTGCCCCAGTCGAACTCGGCGTAGACGATCGACAGGCCGACGCCGGAGGTCGAGCGCACGCGGGTGACGCCGGGCATGCCGTTGAGGCCGGTTTCGATCGGGAAGGTGACGGTCTGCTCGACCTCCTCCGGCGCCATGCCTCCGGCCTCGGTCAGCACCGTGACCACCGGCTTGTCCAGCGAAGGGAACACGTCCACCGGCATGCGCGCGGCGGTGATGATGCCGTAGACCAGGAGCAGGGCCGCGCAGGCCAGCACCATCAGGCGGTTGTGGAGGGCGAAGCTGACGATTTTGGCGAACATCGGCGCGTGCGCTCCCCGGCCTCAGCGGATCTGGGCGATCAGGGCGGCACCCTGCACGACCACGCGGTTTTCGTCGCCGAGGCCGTGGACGACGACCACGTTGTGCGCATCGAGGACCTGCGCCTGCACCGGCTGCGGCAGATAGCGTTCGGCGCCCGACTTGATCCACACGATCGGCTCGTTCGCGGCATTGCGCACCACCGCCTCTTTCGGCAGGACGACGCCGCGGGTGCGTTCGCGCAGGCGCGCGACCACGGTGACCGGCTGGCCGACCGCGAGCAGCAGCCCCGCCGGCTTGTCCGCCTTCGCCAAGGTCACGCGGAAGCTGATCGGGATCAGTCCGTCGCGCAGGCTGCCGCCCGCGCCGATCAGGCTGAGCCGGGCTTGCTCGACATTGTCGAGGCCGGCGCCTTCGATGCGCGCGGCCAAGGTCGGGTCCGCCGTCGTCGCCTCGACCTGGAGGCGCTCCGGATCGACGATCTGGAACAGCACGTCGCGCGCGTCCACGACCTGGCCGCTGATCGCGTCGGCCTGGGCGATGACGCCGGTCACCGGCGCCAGCAGCGGCTCGCGGCCGTCGAGTCCCGCGCCGACGCTTTGCGCCGACGCGCCCAGGCTGGCAAGTTCAGCGCGCGCGGCTTCGATCTCCTTGCGCGGCACGGTATCGGCCAGCGATTCCAGCCGCTTGACCTTCTGCCGTGCCAGTTCGAGATTGCTGCGCAGCTGCGCGAACTGCGCCTGCTGGTTGGCGCGCGCGTAAGGATCGGCGTTGTAGCGGATGTAGCCCAGCACCTGTCCCTTGCGCACCGCCTGCCCGATCGCGGGCAGGCCGTCCGGGCCCGGCTCGATGCGCCCGCTGCTCATCGACTGCACGAGGCCGCCGGCGTTGGGATCGTTGACCACCTTGCCGAGCAGTTCGACGCTGGCCGCCGCCTCGCTCGCTTCCGACAGACGCGTGCGGATCGCCATGCGCCGCTGTGCCGCCATCGGCACGTTGACGCTGCCGTCCGGCAGGCGCGACAGGCCGGACACGTTGCCGGTCGCCGTCGGCGCATCGAGGTGTTCGCCGTTGGGGCCGTGCGCGCCGGGCGAGGCGCGCAGCGCGGCCGGAGCGAGGAGTGCCGCCGCCGCGGCGACGGTCAGCGCCGCGGCGGCGCAGGGGGCGAGAAAGCGGCTCATGCACGGGCTCCGGCAAAACGGCGTGCGGGGCGCAGACGGCCCAGCGCGAATCCGACGACGACGACGGCGGCGAGCAGGCCCGCCACCCAGTACCACCGGCGCGCGCCGGCCGCATGCGCGTCCGCCGGGGCGGCGACTTCCATCATCGCGCCGACGATGTCGAAGTCGTCGCCCGCGGTCACGGTGAATTCCAGCGAGTGCTTGCCCGGTGCCGACAACGCCTTGAGCAGCGCCGGATCGCTGAAGCGGTAGACGCCCGAGGCCGGATCGAATTTGCTCCGTGCGGCGACGCCGCCGGTCTTCAGCTCGACGCTCATGCCGTCCGCCGGCGCGTTGGTCCGGTACACGTTGAACATCGCGGTCACCGCGTCGTGCTCGAGATGCGCGACCACTTCGTACATTTCGGAGAAGCCCTCTGCGCGCGGACGGCCGTCGGCGCTCGCCGCGGAATTGGCGGTCGGGCTGTCGAGATGCTCGCCGTTGGGACCGTGCGCACCCGGCGAAGCCAACGTCGACGCGGGCGGCGCGAACAGCAGCATCAGGACGATCAAGCGGATCAACGGCTTCATGGCAGCATTCCAATGACTTGCAACAGGCGGGCGTGGGCCAGACCGTGCTCGGCCTTGCGGCGGGCGAGATCGGCTTCGGCTTCGTGCGAATAGCGCGTGGCCAGCAGGAGCGCGGCGAGATCGATCCCCCCCGCCGCGAACGCCTTCTGCATCAGCTGGACGCGCTCGGCGAGCAGGCGGGCGCGCCGGCCTTCGTTCACGAGCTGCTCGTCGGAGAGGCTGATCGCCAGCTGCGCCGCGTCGAGTTCGGC
>CBJLOV010000195.1:0-7736 GCA_966424745.1 uncultured bacterium | reverse complement strand
TGTTGCCGCGTTCGTCGAGCTTGCCCTGCTTGGCGGCCGCGACGAGGGCGAGGATTTCGTCGTTCATCGCTTGCAGGTTGGCCTTGACCTGATCCATGGTCTCGGTGAGGACGGCCTTCTCGTTGGGCAGACGGTCCATGTCGACGGAGAAGTCGCCGACGGCATAGCGGCCGGCGACTTCGACCAGGCGCATCTTGACCGCGATGTGCGACTGCACGAGTGCATTGACCTGTTCGGCGACGGTGCGGTACGAGCCTTCGAACTGGTCGGCGGCGATGGTCTTGGAGATGAAACCTTCGGCGTGCTGCACGGCAACGTCGCGCTGTGCATCGATGAAGCGGGTCAAGGTGTCCGCGGTCTCGTCGAGCGCGCGCTGCGCGTCGGTCAGTTCGTCGCGCCCGCTGGCCGCACCGCTGCGGGCGAGGTCGCCCGCGGCAAGGCGGTTGGCGCCTTTGACCAAGGCGAGCAGCGGCTGCACGACACTGTGCGAGATGCGCCAGCAGAACAGAATGGCGGCGAGCGCGGCCAATACGCATAGGGTGATGAGCAGAGAGATGCCGTATCGCAACGCATGATTCATCTTCTCGCGCGAGACCTCGACGACCTTGCGCTGGAACTGCACCAGGCCCCCCACGGTTTCCTTGAGTTTGGCCAGCGCCGCTGCGGCTTCGCTGTTCATGAGAGCCGCAGCCTGGTCGCGCTTGCCCGCGTCGAGCGCTGCGCGTGCGCCGGCGAGCACGGTGTCGTAGGCGGAGAGGTCCGCCTTCAGCGTGCGCAGGCGTTCCTTGCCTTCGGCGGATGCCACCAGGCGATCCAGCGTCGCCAGTCCTTTGCCGATTTCGCCGTCGTTGAATTGCATGCGCTCCTTGATCTTCGCGACCTGTTGAGCGTCGCCGACGAGGAACAGTTCAAAACTGCGCGCGTTGTTCGCGCGTGCGTAGATGTCGACGGTGTTCACCGCCTGCAGCTTGTCCACGTCGTCGGTCAGAGCGCGATCGGCTTCGCTGAAAATGTCGTACATCCAATAGGCGCCGATGCCGACCAGCGCGCACGACAGCGCGATGAGAACGGAGAAGGCGAGGGCGAGACGTTTGCCGATTCGAAGACTGCGTAGTGACATGGAGCACCTCTCATTCGGCCGATTCGCTGACCTCCCTGCACGGCCGTTGACCGGGTTATCGACATGTCGGGCGCAAACTTGAACCGTGTCACGAATTTGCGTTTGCGGTCGTTTGACGGGGGCGGGTGAGAGAAAAGATTGAACCCGAGGGAGGCAAGGGACGCGAAGGCAAAAGCGTGGGGAAAATTCATGCTCGTTGTTTCCGCGCTTTTCCGGCGGCCTGCGGAGGCGCGGATGTCGAAGCGAGCGCCGGCGCGGCGAATGGCGCTCGTGGCGCGAAGGGCGCGCGGCGAGGCTGCCGCGTGTCATCCGGCCGTTGCCGAGGCGCCAGAAGCGCCGCGGCAACGGAAGGGGCGCGATTCATCGCGCCCGGCTCTTGCTCTTGCAAACCGAACGTCAAAGGCAAAACCGGCCGCGCCTGCGCGGGGAGCGGATAGGGCGGAAGCTCGCATAGCCCTCAGGAAAGCAACCGTTCGATATCCGATTTTCTTCGTGGCTTTCCTTTGCGCTCTTCGTGCCTTCGTGGTTCGTCTTTTTGTCTTGCAGGCGCAAGGAGCGAAGCGGTGCTAAGCCGCCTGCGCGCAGCTCCCGCGCACGAGGCCGCCGACGTCGACGATGAGCGCGACGCGGCCGTCGCCGAGTATCGTCGCGCCGGAGATGCCGTTGACGCGGCGGTAGTTCGATTCGATGCTCTTGACCACGACCTGCTGCTGGCCGACGAGTTCGTCGACTTCGAGGGCGAGCTTGCGCCCGTCGCTTTCGAGCACCACGGTCACGCCGTCGCTGCGCGCCGCCTCGTCGTCGCGCGGCACGCCGAACAGGCCGGCGAGCGGCAGCAGCGGCAGGTGCTCGCCGCGCACGCGCAGCACGCGCGCACGGCCGCCGATGCTGCGCACGTCCTCGGCCGGCGGCTGCAGCGATTCGACCACGTAGGCCAGCGGCAGGATGAAGATCTCCTCGCCGACCTTGACCGACATGCCGTCGAGGATCGCCAGGGTCAGCGGCAGGCGGATGCGCACGCGCGTGCCGCGGCCGATGTGGCTCTCCACGTCGACTTCGCCGCCGAGCGCGGCGATGTTCTGCTTCACCACGTCCATGCCGACGCCGCGGCCGGACACGTCGGTGATCTTCTCCGCCGTCGACAGGCCGGGATGGAAGATGAGCTGCCAGACTTCGGCATCGCTCATCGCCTCGGACACCGGCAGACCGCGTTCGGCGGCCTTGGCGAGGATGCGCCCGCGGTCGAGGCCGCGGCCGTCGTCGGCCACGTCGATGACGATGTGGCCGCCCTGGTGCGAGGCGGCGAGGGTGACCGTGCCGGTTTCGTCCTTGCCGTCGTCGGCGCGCCGTTCGGGCGCTTCGAGGCCGTGGTCGATCGCGTTGCGCACGAGATGGGTGAGCGGATCGATGATGCGCTCGATCACGCCCTTGTCGAGCTCGGTGCCTTCGCCGCTGGTGCGCAGGCGCACCTTCTTGCCGAGGCGGCCGGCGAGGTCGCGAACCAGGCGCGGGAAGCGCGAGAACACGAATTCGACCGGCAGCATGCGCACGCTCATGACCGCTTCCTGCAGGTCGCGCGTATTGCGTTCGAGCAGGGCGAGGCCGTTGATCAGGCGGTCGTGCACGCCGGGATCGAGATGGGACGCCTGCTGCTGCAGCATCGCCTGGGTGATGACGAGTTCGCCGACCAGGTTGATCAGCGCGTCGACCTTGGTGACGGCGACGCGGATCGAGCTGTCGCCGGGGTCGGCATGGCCGTCGCCGCCGCGCGCGGGTTTCGCTTCCGCGACCGGCGCGCTCTTCGCCGCGGGCGCGGGCTCTTTCGGCGCGGGCGCGGCCTGGACGGGCGCGACGCCGCGGATGTCGAGGTCGCATTCGTCCTCGACCCAGGAGAACACGTCCTGGATCTTGCGCCGTTCGACTTCGGCGTCGAGCTCGAAGTCCCAGGCGAGATAGGTCAGGGTCGGATCCATCTCGCGCAGCGGCGGCAGTGCGCTCAGGTCGCAGGTCGTGCGCAGCGTGCCGAACGTGGCCAGCTCGCGCGCAATGCGCAGCGGATCGTTGCCGCTGGCGAACATGCTGCGCTTCGGCGCGAAGCGGATCCGCCAGCGTGCGCAGACTTCGTTCGCCGCGCCCGCGGCGGGTGCCGTCGGCGCCGTTTCGGCATTGAGCAGCGCGGACAGGCGCGCATCGAGATCGGCGTCGCCGTGTGCGTCGGGGTTGCCCTGTTCGGCGCGGTCGAGCATGCCGCGCAGCACGTCGACCGACGCGAGCAGCGCGTCGCTGATCGCCTGGTCGACGCTGCGCTTGCCGCTGCGTACCTGGTCGAGCAGGGTTTCGAGCAGATGCGTGGTTTCGGCGATCGCCTTGAAGCCGAACGTGGCCGAACCGCCCTTGATCGAATGCGCGGCGCGGAAGATCGTGTTGATGGTCTCGGCCTCGGCGCTGCCGGACTCGAGGGCGAGCAGGCCGGCCTCCATCGCGTCGAGCCCTTCGCGGCTCTCGGCGAAGAAGGTCGCCTGGAAACGGCTCAGGTCGATGGTGCCCATCGGCGTCAGCTCATCACTTTCTTGATCGTGGCGACGAGCTGGTCCGGATCGAACGGCTTGACGATCCAGCCGGTCGCGCCCGCGGCCTTGCCCTCCTGCTTCTTCTCCAGGCCGGCTTCGGTGGTGAGCATCAGCAGCGGGGTGAAGCGGTAGTCGGCGAGCAGGCGCAGTTCGCGGATCAGCGAGATGCCGTCCATGTTCGGCATGTTCACGTCGGCGACGACGCAGTTGAACTTGCCGGTGCGCGCCTTGTCGAGCGCGATGCGGCCGTCTTCGGCCTCCTCGACGTCGTATCCGGCGGCACGCAGGGTGAAGGCGACCATCTGCCGCATCGAAGCGGAGTCGTCGACGGTAAGAATCCGGGCGCTCATGGCGTCGTCCTCGTTGGGGTGTCAAGACCGAGTAGTGTGGCGACCCCGAGCAGGGCCGCGGCGTTGCGCAGCTCCTCGGGAGCGTCGATGTGCGTCGTGCCCTTCGCCTCCGCGCGGTCGCGCACGAAGGCGCACAGCACCTGGATGGCCGCGCTGTGCAGCCTGTCGATCTGCGCGGCGGCGAGAGTCACGGGGTTTTTCGAGCGCGCCGGCTTGAGCAGCCGGGCGTGCAGATCGCTCGCGTTTTCGATGCCGAGTCCGGGCCCGATGGATAAGGTGCTCATGGTGTCCTCGTCGCTTGCTGTGGATTGGCCGCTGGTCGCCGCCGCCGGCGAGCGCCGTGCGCGGCGGTGACGGATTCGTACAGGCAAGCGGCGTGCCTGAGGCGAGACGGAAAATTGGCGGCCATCACTTGAGGAACCTCGCGCCGTCGAGCAGGGCCACGATCGAACCGCCGATGCGCGCGATGCCGCTCAGGGCGGGGCAGGGGAAGGCGCGCAGGGTCGATTCGGAGCGTTCGATGCCGGCGTCATCGAGGGTGACCACGCTGGCGACGCTCGACACGAGCAGCCCGGCATGCAGTCCGCCTTCTTCGAGCACGACCACGCGCGCCGCTTCGCTACGCGCATCGCTGGCGCCGAGGCCGAGGGTGACGCCGACGTCGATCACGTGCACGATCTCGCCGCGCAGATTGATGACGCCGAGCACGTCGGGCGCCGCGCCGCGCACCGGCACGATCGACGGCACACGCTGCACCTCCTGCACCTTGAGCAACTCGATCGCGAAGCTCTCGCCGCCGAGGCCGAAGCAGAGCCAGCGCTTCGGCCGCGAGGCCGGCGCCGCAACGGGCGGCGGCTCCACCGTCATCAGCCTCTGCGCCAGCGCCGACAACGCTGCCGAAGCGTGCAGCTGGGACGCCGCCGCAGCGGGGGGAGGCGGTGCCGGCGCCTGTGCAGGCGTGGGGATGGGGGCCGCAATTGCATCTGCAGCCGGGACTGCAACCGGAGCAGGAGCGGACACGGGGGGGGCCGGCGGTGCGTCGGCCAGCATGTCGCCGATATAGTCGTCGAGGCTCACTGCGCTGCTCATGCCGCGTGCTCCATGATGTTCGTCGTAGCCGGCGCCGGCGCCGCGTGCGGCATGCCGGATTCGATCCAGCGGGCCAGGCGCAGCAACGCCTGCGCACCGCGCGACTGCGGATCGAACGCGGCCGGCGTCGTGTTGTGGCGGCTGGCTTCGCGCAGACGCGCGTCGACCGGGATTTCCTCGTGCCAGACCCGGCAGTCGTCGCGCGCGCGCAGCGCGGCGAGCGAGTCCTGGGCCGCGCGCGTGCGCCGGTCGTAGAGCGTCGGCACGACGACGACGGGCAGGGCGCGTCCGCGCGAGCGTTCGACCATGGCCGCGGTGCGCAGCATGCCGTCGAGTGCGCGCAGCGCGAGCGGTTCGGTCTGCGTCGGCGCAAGCACCAGGTCGGCGCTCGCCAGTGCGCTGATGATGAGCACGCCGAGCGTCGGCGGGCAATCGAGCAGCACGTAGTCGTAGTCGAGCCCCGGCGCGGCGAAGGCGCGGGCGAGGGCGCGGCCCAGTCCGGGTTTGCTCGCGCCGGCGCGTTCGAGCGTGGCCAGGGCCGGCTGCGCCGGCGCGATCGGGATGCCGCTCGCCGTGGCGTGGATCGCCTGCGCGATCGGCAGGTTCGAATCGTACAGGTCGAAACTGCCCGGCCGCGGCGGTTCGTCGGCGACGCCGAACCAGTGCGAAAGCGAGGCGCTCGGATCGAGATCGAGCATGAGCACGCGCGCACCCGAGGCGGCGAAGGCGCCGGCGAGGCCCGCGGTCAGCGTGGTCTTGCCGACGCCGCCTTTCTGGTTGGCGATGCAGACGATGCGCATGTCAGTTCACCGCCACCGGATCGACGCCGATGCCTTTCGCCGCCACCGTCGCCGGCGGCGCCGCTTCCTCGGGCGCGGCCATGATCACGAGGACGACGCGACGGTTGGCGTTGCGGCCTTCCTCGCTGTCGTTCGACGCGTGCGCATGCTGCTCGCCGTAGCCGATGATGGTCATGCGCTCCTCGTCGACGCCGTGCGCGGCGAACACGTGCACGACGCTGGCCGCGCGCGCGCCCGACAGCTCCCAGTTCGAGGGGAATTGGTAGGTGCGGATCGGCTGGTTGTCGGTATAGCCCTCGATGCGGATTTCGTTCGGCACTTCGCTGAGGATCGAGGCGACCTGGGCGATGGTCGACGCCGCCTCGCTGCGCGGCTGCGCCTCGCCGGAGGCGAACAGGATGTCGGCCTTGATCTCGACTTCGACCCAGAGCGAGCGGCGCTCGACGGTGACCAGGCGCTGGTCGATCAGCGGCTTGAGCGCATCCTCGATGCGCACCGCGATGCGCTCGAGCTTTTCCTTCGCGCGCTGCAGCGAATTCTGTTCGTTGATCGACAGGCTGTCGCGCGGCATGCGCATCTTCGGCAGGTTCGGCATTTCACGCAGCACGTTGCTGGCGAGCATGCCGCGCGGCAGTCGCTGCGCGACGACCGCGGCGCGGTCGGGGGCGGAGCCGCGCTGTTCGAACTTGCCGAACTGCAGCGGCGTGATCGCGCGCGGCTTGCCGCCGAAGGCCTCGGCGAGCGAATCGGCGAGCACGCGGTATTTGCCTTCGTTGACCGACGACACCGCGTACATCACGACGAAGAAGGCGAGCAGCAGGGTCACGAGGTCGCCGTAGGGGATCGCCCACGCCTCGTGGTTCTGATGCTCTTCGTGCTTCTGTTTGCGGGCCATCGGAAGTTCAGTGCAGGTAGCCTTGCAGGCGCGCTTCGATATTGCGCGGGTTTTCGCCCTGGGCGATCGCGATCAGGCCTTCGATGACCATCTCGCGGTTGCGCGTGCGCGCGGCGACGATGCTTTTCAGCTTGCTCGCCATCGGCAGCATGAACAGGTTGGCCAGGCCGATGCCGTAGATCGTCGCGGTGAACGCCGCGGCGATGCCGTGGCCGAGCTTGCTCGGATCGGCGAGGTTCTTCATCACCGCGATCAGGCCGAGCACGGCGCCGATGATGCCGAGGGTCGGCGAATAGATGCCCATGCCTTCGAACACTTTCGCCGCGGCGAGGTCGCCGTGTTCCTGCGTCGACAGGTCGATCTCGAGCGCGTTGCGGATCGCCTCCGGCTCGGAGCCGTCGACGAGCAGCTGCAGACCTTTCTTCAGGAACGGATCGGACTGCGTGTCGACCTCGGGTTCGAGGCCGAGCAGGCCCTGCTTGCGCGCGGTGTTGCTCCACTCGGTGATCTTCGCGATCATCTCGTTGGCCGGTATCGTCGGCGGCTTGAACACCCAGCCGACGATGCCGAGCGCGTGCTTGAACGTGGTCATCGGCGTCTGCAGGAGGATCGAGGCGATGGTGCCGATGATCACGATCGTGAACGCGGCCGGCGACCACAATGCGCTGAGCCCCGCGCCTTTGAGGACGGCGCCGACGAGCAAAGCGGCGATCGCGAGCACGGTTCCGACGAGGCTGAGTAAGTCCATGCCCGCTTTATCGGCCGCGACCGGCGAAAATTGAACGCGAATCGCAGGCCGCGTGCGTGCGCTACAAAATCATTTCATCGCGTTCCGGCTTCACTGTTCGTCGGGTCATGCCCGGGAAAAAAGCGGTTTGGCCACGGATTGCGCGGATGACACGGATAGAGCGA
>CBJLOV010000194.1:0-7896 GCA_966424745.1 uncultured bacterium | reverse complement strand
GAAGGGGCGGAAGGGGGCGCTCTGTGCGTTCACATCTAAATCGAATGCGCCCTAGATCGACGTACGACGGTCGACACCATCGAGCGGTTGAGCTTTTTTTTCGCACAGCTTCGGTCGATAGTTGCCTATCTCTACCCGCAGCCTGCCGGATCGTTTGCTCTTGAGCCCGCGGAAGGAGTGCTTCAGCCCGGGAGGATCTCTTCTGCCGCGAGCCTCCGGCGGGCCGATCAGGACAGCGTGACGACCGCGACAAGGCCGCCGCCGTGCCGATTGGAAAGTTGCAGGCTGCCGCCAATGGCGCGAGTCAATTGCGCGGCGATGGCGAGGCCCAGGCCGGCACCGCCGGTGTCGCGATTGCGCGAGCCTTCCACTCGGTAGAACGGTTGCAGAACCTGTTCGAGCTGGTCTTCGGGAATGCCCGGTCCGCGATCGCATACGGTGATGCACAGCGTGCCTTGATCGCTGCGCCGGGCGCCGACTTCGGCGGAGCCGCCGTATTTGACGGCGTTGTCGATCAGGTTGCCGAGCACGCGCCGCAGCGCTTGCCCGCGCACCAGGGTCGCGCCGCCGACGGACTCGGTCAGGGTCACGTCTTTGCCGGTGTCCTGGTAGTCGAATACGAGGCTTTCCAAGAAGGCCTTCACGTCCGTGCGCACGGGCGTCTCCGCGCCGCCGTGCGCACTGCGTGCGTAAGCGACGCCTTCGCGCACCAGATGCTCCATCTCGTGCAGGTCGCGGAGAATCTTCCGGCGCTCTTCGCCCTCGTCCAGGGATTCCGCGCGCAGACGCATG
The DNA here is from genome assembly GCA_966424745.1 of uncultured bacterium. Lineage (GTDB taxonomy): Bacteria > Pseudomonadota > Gammaproteobacteria > Xanthomonadales > Rhodanobacteraceae > Rudaea. The sequence continues at coordinate 7,104 of CBJLOV010000194.1, read as the reverse complement.
CGCGTGATGGGCGTCTGCAGGTCGTGCGAGATCGAAGCAAGGATGTGCAGACGCTCCTTGAGGTGGCGGGCGATGCGCTCGCGCATCAGGTTGAAGGCGATCGCGGCCTGGACTACCTCGGCGGGACCTTCTTCGCTCATAGGCGGCCCGTCCGCGGTCGGCGTCATCGCTTCCGAGGCCCGCGCAAGTTGCGCTAAGGGGCGCACGATCAGCCGCACCGCCAGCCAGGTGCACACGAGCAGCAGAAGCAGCTGCACGGCCAGCACGATCGGCAGCCACTGCGCCATCGGCGCCACGCCTCGCGGCGCGACTTCCAGGGTGAGCGGCGAACCGTCGTGCAAGGTGAAGTGCACCTGGTAGCGCTCCGGAGCCGTCGAGATCGTGTCGGCCTGCACGCGATAGTCCGGGCCGACGTCTCTCTCGATGCGGCGCGCGACTTCGCGCGAGCGTTCGCTCGCCAACGGCGTGCCCGCTTGGCCGCGCCCGAGTAGAAAACGGTAGTTGTCGCGCTGCAGGCGGCCCAGCCAGTCGGGGCGCTCGGCCGCGGGCAGGCGATCCAGCATGGCGACCGAGGTGCCCACTTCGTGCTCGACCGTGTCGAGCATGGTCGTCGTGGCGCTGTCGTAGCGCTCGTAGAACATCAGCGCGAAAGAGAGCCCCTGCGCCAGCATCAGGCCGACGAAGATGATCCAGTAGACGCGCGAAGCCATGCTGCGCGGCAGCCAGCGCCCCGCGGCGAAGAACGCCGTGCGGCTCACGCGCCGTCCCCGTGCACGCTGATCGGCATGCTGAACACATAACCTTCGCTGCGCACGGTCTTGATGTACGACTGGTCCTTAGCGTTGTCTTCGAGACGAGTGCGCAGGCGGCTGACCAAAAGATCGATCGAACGATCGAAAAGCTCCGCATCCCGGCCTTGGGTCAAGTTGAGCAGCTGGTCGCGCGAAAGCACGCGCTGCGGATGATCCAGGAATACGCGCAGCAATCGGAACTCCGCGCCGCTCAGCGGCACGATCGTGCCGCCCTCGTCGAGCAGATGGCGCGCAGCGGTGTCCAGGCGCCAGCGCCCGAACGCCACCATCTCGACGCTCTCGGTGATGCGCAGATTCGGCGGCAGCATGCGCGTGCGGCGAATCACCGCCTTGATCCGCGCAAGCAGTTCGCGCGGCGAGAACGGCTTCACCACGTAATCGTCCGCGCCCATCTCCAGGCCGATAATGCGATCGGTTTCGTCGTCGCGCGCGGTCAACAACAGGATCGGCAGCGCGCGATGCTTGCCGCTGCGCAACGTGCGGCAAAGCACCAGGCCGTCGTCGCCGGGCATCATGATGTCGAGCACGACGAGGTCGAACGCCGAAGCGTCCAGCTGCGCGAACATGTCGCGGCCGTCGACGGCCGCGCTGGCGCGCAGGCCGTTCTTGCGAAGGTAATCCGCGACACCCGTGCGGATGTCGCGGTCGTCATCGACGACGAGGATGTTGTCGATGTGATCCACGTTCATGAGTCTCCCAGGTCGTGCCGGCGTTACGTGCCCTGCGCTTTGTCCAGCAGTTGCCGGACGCGTTGTTCGATGCCGTCGTAGTCGCCCTCGCCGACATGGCTGTAAACCACGCGGCCGTTCCGGTCGACGAGGTAGACCGCCGGCCAGTAGCGATTTCCGTAGGCGTTCCAGATGCGATAGCTATTATCCACCGCCACCGGCCAGTTGATCCGATATTTGCCGACCGCTTCGCGCAGCGAAACCAGGTCGCGCTCCTCGTCGTACTCGGGCGTGTGCACGCCGACGATCACGAGTCCCTTGCCGGCGTATTTTTCGTAAAGCGCCTTGGTGTGCGGCAGCACGTGCAGGCAATTGATGCATTCGCGCGTCCAGAATTCCACCAGCACCACCTTGCCGCGCAGGCCGTCCATGGTCAGCGGAGGCGAATTGAGCCAATGATCGGCGCCGGTGAATTCGGGCGCGGGAGTACCCGTCGCGGGCTCCTCGGTACTGGCCGCAGAGCGCGCATCGGGCCAGAAGGCAAAGAGGGCTGCACTCAGGGCGGCCAGGGCGGCGGCGATTCGAAGAGTTTTCATGGGTGGTCTGCCTATGGTGGTTGAGCGGCGGCGCCCAGCGCGCCGCCATGGCAGGCATTGGACGTCCCCGACTTATCCCGAACGTGTCCGCTGCGGCGGCTTTTTGTATCCGTTTGTACAAACCGGGCGGTGCGGCGAGTTTTGTATCGAAACGTATCAGAGCCCGTCCGCTACACACTTCGTTGCCGTTCGACGCTTGCGCGGACACAGGCGGGATACGTCGCCGCGGTTTCCTATGCACACCGGCCAGGGCCTCGCTGCGAGGCGGCCATTCACTCAGCAAGGAAACCCATCATGTCCATCCTCTACACCGGCAAGACCCTCACCACCGGCGGCCGCGACGGCCAGTCGCGCAGCGACGACAACCGCCTCGACATCAAGCTGTCGGTCCCGGGCTCCAACGGCGCCGGCACCAATCCGGAGCAGTTGTTCGCCGCAGGCTGGTCCGCCTGCTTCATCGGCGCGATGGGACGCGCAGCCCAGGAGAAAGGCGTCAGGTTGCCTGCGGATACGTCGGTTGCCGCCCAAGTCGATCTCGGCTCCGACGTCGAGGAAGGTTTCTTTCTCCAGGCGCGCCTCGACGTGAGCCTGCCGGGAATCGATCACGCCCTCGCCCAGTCCATCGCCGATCGCGCCCATCAGATCTGCCCGTACTCGAAGGCGACCCGCGGAAACATCAAGGCCGTCATCGCGGTGGCTTAAGTCCGCCCTTCCCATCCAGACACACGAATCCCAGGAGATCACGATGAAACGCATGCACTCGGCACTCGCCGCCGCCCTGGCTCTCGGCCTCGCCGGCTTCACTTCCGCCGGTTACGCCGAAGACCAACCGGCTCAGCCATCCACGTCGCGAGCCGCGTCGTCGGCCCCCTGGGGCGCGCTGAAGCATGTCCGCGCCGGCGTGCTGAACGTGGCTTATGCGGAAATGGGGCCGGCCAATGGCCCGGTGGTGATCCTTCTGCACGGATGGCCTTACGACATCCACAGCTACGCGGAAGTCGCGCCGGCTTTGGCGGCCAAGGGCTATCGGGTGCTGGTCCCGTATGCGCGCGGATACGGCGAAACCCGCTTCCTGTCGGACAGCACCGTGCGCAACGGTGAACCCGCCGCATTGGCTCAGGACGTCATCGACTTCATGGACGCACTCGGCATCCAGCAGGCGGAGCTCGCCGGCTTCGACTGGGGCGCGCGTTCGGCGGACATCGTCGCAGCGCTGTGGCCGGAACGGGTGAAGGCACTGGTGACCGTGAGCGGCTACCTGATCGGCAGCCAGGCATCCGGCGCGACGCCGTTGCCGCCGAAGGCGGAGTTGCAGTGGTGGTATCAGTACTACTTCGCCACCGAGCGCGGGCGCCTCGGCTATGACCAATACCGCCACGACTTCGCGAAATTGATTTGGCAGCTGGCCTCGCCGAAGTGGAGCTTCGACGACGCCGCCTTCGAACGCAGCGCCGCCGCGCTCGACAATCCGGATCAGGTCGCCATCGCGGTTCACAACTATCGCTGGCGGTTGGATTTGGCCAAAGGCGAAACGAAGTACGAGGCCGCGGAGAAACAACTGGCCCAGTTCCCGGGGATCACGGTGCCGACGATCGCGCTCGAAGGCGATGCAAACGGCGCACCGCATCCGCAGCCGGAAACGTACGCCAAGAAGTTCACCGGCAAATACCAGTTCCGCCTGATCGGCGGCGGCATCGGCCACAACCTGCCCGAAGAAGCCCCGCAGGCGTTCACTCAGGCGGTAATCGATGCCGACCGTCTTTGATGCGGACCACGCCTGCAGAGCCACGGCCGATTTCCGGTCCCGCCGGAAATCGGCCCGCCATCGAACCCATCCCCGCCAAGAAATTTTCACCCACCCAACGAACGAGGAAAAGCCTATGAAAACGCCGATCATCGGAACCGCGATCCTGCTGGTCATCGGCAGCGCCCTGGCGTCGCAGGCAGGACAGGCGCAGCCGCTGCAAGGAATACATCGCAAGGAGCTGTCCCGCCACGACATCAGCATTCCCGGCTACCAGGAAATTCAACAGCGTGTCGACATCGATCCGGGCAAGACCGCGCCCAATCACAAGCACCCCGGCGAGGAAATCATCTATGTAATCGAAGGCGCCATCGAGTACGACCTCGAAGGCAAGCCGCCGGTGACGCTCACGGCCGGCGATGTCTTGTTCGTTCCGGCCGGGGTCGTGCACAGCGCGAAGAACGTCGGGCAAGCCAATGCGGCGGAGCTGGGAACCTACATCGTTCCCATCGGCAAGCCGCTGGCCGAACTGGTGAAGTGACCCCGTTTCATTCCGGTCGAATCTCACTGCATCGAGCCGACCGCCAAACCCCAGGAGATACGAAATGAAGAAAATGTTCGCAGTTTTATTGTCGGCAATCGGCGTGCTGGCGAATGCCGGCACGTTCGCCCAGGAGCCCTCGCACAAACCCGCCATCGTGCTGGTGCACGGCGCGTTCGCCGACGCGTCGAGTTGGAACGGGGTGGTCAAGATCCTGCAGAAAGACGGCTACCGCGTCGTTGCCGCGGCGAATCCGCTGCGCGGTGCGAAGAGCGACGGCGCCTACGTCGCCAGCCTCGTCGCCGATCTGAAATCCCCTGTCGTGCTGGTCGGGCATTCCTATGGCGGCAATGTCATCACCGCGGCGGCCAACGGTCGTTCGAACGTCAAGGCCTTGGTCTACGTGGGCGCATTCGCGCCCGACTCGGGCGAGACCGTCGCCGAGCTGGCCGGCAAGTTCCCCGGCGGCACGCTGGGCCAAGCGCTCGCTCCGCCGGTCGAACTCGCCGACGGCAGCAGGGATCTCTACGTCCTCCAGAGCAAATTCCATGCGCAGTTCGCGGCCGATGTCCCTGCTGCTCAGGCAGCGCTGATGGCGGCGACGCAGCGTCCGATAGCCGAGGCGGCACTCAACGAGAAATCGGGCGATGCGGCCTGGAAGACCATCCCGTCGTGGTTCATCTACGGCGATGCGGACAAGAACATCCCGCCGCCGGCGATGGCGTTCATGGCCGAGCGGGCGTCGGCAAGGGATACCGTCGTCGTCAAGGGCGCCTCGCACGCCGTGATGGTGTCGCATGCCGACGCCGTGGCGAGACTGATCGAAAAGGCGGCGTCTGCCAAATAGTCGAAAGCCGCCTGCAGGCCATCGGCAATGGAGTCTTCCTCGATCTCGCCATCTGACGCCCGTCCGCTTTCGGGCAGGCGCAGAAGGCGCTTTCGATGCGATATGCCGGACGCCGGCGCCGGCCTCGATGGCCGGCATCGGCGACCGGCGGCTCCGGGCCGCACCGCGCCCTTCGGGCGGCGCTCGGCTCAGATCGGCGGCACGGAGCAGGCGTCGCTCAGACTCTGCGCTTGTTCGCTTTTTGCAGATCCCGCAGCGACTCGTTCGCTCCCAGACCCAGCACCCGCCCGAGCGCGCCATGGTCTTCGAAGAATCGCTTGCCCGTGCGCGCAAATTGCGCGGTAAAGGCATGCGCGATGATCGCTGCTTTGACGAGGAAATATCCGGCCGGATAGGAGAACCCGATGGCGCGCGCCGCGTCGGACTGCACGAATGCGGACCAATGGTTCCAGCGATCGGTCGGTGTATCGAAGAAGGCAAAGCCTAGGAACACGACGGCCGCCACGCCGATCGGTATGCGGAAGACCGCGCACACCAGCCATTCGTAAGAGTCCGTTCCGATCGCGTCCAAACGCGCGGATTGGACTTTGGGGTCGCCGCGGAAAGCGCCGACTCCGGCTGCGCTGTCGACCAACAAAATAAGCACCGGAAGGGCCAGAACCTTGTAGAACTCCGGCATCGCAAACAGGGCGAATACGTCGCGAGGGCCGAATTCGGCCGCTGCCCAAATCAGCCCGGCCGCGGCGCAAATGACCGTCAGGCACAAGAACAGCCAGAGCGCTTCGCGCGGCCCCGAGCTGTCTGCGTACACCACGGCGAGGATGATGAGCACCACGATCCGAATGAACTCCAGAGGGATCAGGGCCAGCAGGCTATAGAGCCACGTGGGGGACATCTCCCAACCCCAGCCGCCCGACTGGCCGGCCAGGTGGATGAAGCCGATCGCCACGAGGATCGGCACGAAGACCGACATCAGCAATGCAGGCCAGTCGGTGCGCGGCTCGCCGAGGTTTTGCGGTTGCCCCGTCATTCGCCTTTGACCGATGTCGTACCCGCGGCCCGCGCGACCGCTTCGAAATCGAAGCCAGTCAACGCCGCCGCCGCCATGTGTGCTCGATTCGTAAAAATCTCCCGGCCGCCTTTCAAGCTAATAGACGAAAATCCTGCGTGAAGAGAGTCAGGCCGTCGGAATCGTGCCGCCAACGCTGCGGCCTGCGGCCGTCTGCCGGGCCGTTTCACCACGGCCGGTTCGAATCAGTGGGAGCTTGCGAACCATGGAACGAGCTCCCCGTTCCGTGCACAGAACCAGAAAAGGGAGCAGACGCGCAATTCAAAAATGCGCTAGCCGGACAGCTGCTGCAATTCGCCTCTCGCGACGCCGACCAGAGTCCGGATCAGCAGGCCGGCGATCGCGGCGGTGGCGAGGGCGAGCAGGAGCGCCGCGAGTCCGTCCGCCCATGGCGCCTGCGCGTAGGCCGCGTAACGCAGGCCCGCGCCGGCCGTGGCCGCCAAAGGAAAGCTGATCGCCCACCAGGACACGCGGAACGGGCAGCAGTCGCGCAGATGACGCAGGCGCATCAGCAACACCGCGAGCAGGAATACGCTCAGCGCGAACAAGCCTTCCGCCAACGCGTCGACCCGGCCCAAGGTAACCACGTACGCGGAGAATCCCACCGCGAACGGCGCGAGCAGGATCATCAGGGACGGAGACAGGCCCGGCGGCAACGGTTCCTCGAACATCAATCGCGAGAAGACGATGGTGAAGAGGGGGATGGCGAAGAAAAGACCCACCGCCAGCCCGAGCATCATGACCGCATGCGGCGGTTCGGCGAAGCCGAGGGCGGGCACCGCCAGCGGTATATCGAGCATGCCGACCAGCGGGACGATCCAGGCCGG
>CBJLOV010000193.1:0-8040 GCA_966424745.1 uncultured bacterium | reverse complement strand
CAAAGCCGAAAAGGGCAAGCTTGCGGGCATTTCCGTTTAGGCCGTTCGTGATGATCGCCGCTAAGGTCGTTTGCCGGCGCGCGATTGCGCGAGGCGGGCGAGACTTCGCCAAGATCGGACAATCCGCCTTCCCCGCTGCGGCCAGCACATTCCGAAACGACGATCCCTCATCGAGGAATCGAGCGGCGAATAGATTGAGGGGAGGCAATCACATCATGCCGGACTGGGGCAAAACGAGCTGCAGTCCGGCCAGTAAAGTCGTTTCATGCAGCCGGGGCATGGACTTGAAAAAGCCGGATCGCTACCCGGTTTTCGCCAATGCGGCATCGGCAAGCCGATCGGCGAGGTCGGCCATCGTTTCGGCCATTGCGCGCGCGTTCTCGGCCATGGTCTCTGCGGCGGCGAAGGCCGATTCGGTCATCTGCTCGGCTACCGCCAAAGCGTCGTTCAGCGCAGCGCGGCGATAGGCCACCGCGAGCGGTGCGAGATGGCGCAGTGCGCGCTGATAGACGTCGCGCTTGAACGAAACGACGTGGGTTGCCGGATACCAGAAGTCGACCCACCGCCACTGGTCGAATTCGGGCTCGTCGGTGGCGTCCAGGCGCACAGCGGATTCCTCGCCGATGAAGCGGAGCAGGAACCAGACCTGCTTCTGCCCGATGCACATGGGTTTCTGGTTGCGCCGGACCATACGCGGCGGAAGGCGGTAGCGCAGCCAGCCCGGCGTCGCACCGAGCACCTGCACGTGATGCGGACGCAGGCCGGTTTCTTCGTGCAGTTCACGGTACATCGCTTCGAGCGGCGTCTCGTCACTGCGCATGCCGCCCTGCGGGAACTGCCAGCCGTCGCGGAAAGCACGGCGCGCCCAGAACACCCTGCCATCGTCATGCAACAGGATGATTCCTACATTCGGACGGTAGCCATCCGGGTCGATCACGCGCTCTGCTCCAAAAACCGGCAGCGCCACTCCCGTCGTAGAAACCGATACCACCCGTTATAAATGGCGCCTGCGCCCGATTCTTCCATAGCCCGCCGACTCGGGCAAGCGATATGCGAAGGAAATGACTTCGAGTCCCCGCGGGAGCCCGGTGCCCCGGCCGCCGCCGGTTCGCTGAGGCTAAACCTCCTCGACGACCGTGCGCTTGGAGCGGCGAATCAGCCAGGCGACGCCGCGCAAATCGGAAATCCCGACCAGGGCGCGGTTGAGATTGTTGTATTTCGATACCCCCGCTCCGCGCGGACGATGATTGACCGGGACGCTTTTCACCTGCCACCCGGCGCGCTGCACGAGGGCCGGCAGAAAGCGGTGCATGTGGTCGAAATACGGCAAATCGAGGAACACCGAACGCTCGAACAGCTTGATGCCGCAACCGGTATCCGGCGTGTCGTCGCGCAACAGGCGCGAGCGGATCGCGTTCGCCCATTTCGACGCCCAACGCTTGCTGCCGGAATCCTGCCGGTTCACGCGCCAGCCGGCGAAGAGCTTGATCATGGGCGGCGATTCGCCGCGCATGGCAAGCAGTTTGGGGATGTCGGCCGGGTCGTTCTGGCCGTCTCCGTCGAGCGTGGCGATCCAGGCACCGCGTGCGGCCTTGATGCCGGTGCGCAGCGCGGTGCTCTGCCCGCTCTGCGAGACATGCCGCAGCACGCGCAGTTCGGGGAATTGCGCTTTCGCCGCGGTAAGCACGGCCAGAGTATCGTCGCGGCTCAGATCGTCGACGTAGACGATCTCGAAATCGATCTTGCCGCGCAGTGCGGCCGCGATTTCGTTGAGCAGGGGAACGACATTGTCGCGCTCGTTGTGCACGGGCACGACGATGGATAGTTCTGGCATCGCTTCGATCCGGAGTACGCTGGCTGCGGATTATCGCCTGCCGCGGCGATCCTTGTCGCCCACGGCCTCAATCGGCAATCGCATCGCGCCACAGCGCCGCGATGCGATTGAACTCGGTCGAGCTCTTCGCCAGCAGGATCACGGCGCCGCCCCCCAGGGGCAGGATGCGGCCGTGCAAACCGTCCCGGTCGAAGTCCTCGGTCGCGGCGACTCGCTGGTCGACCACGTAAATGACCGTCACCGGACCCTCCGCGGTCGGCATCACGAGGTGGACTGAACGGTGTTTGCCGACCGGGCAGGGCGCGACGAAGCTGATGTCGTCAGGCACCTGTTTGAGCCGCACGCCGCGCGAGGCAAACGTCTTGATGACCTCGACGGCAGGAACCGTCTCGGTCAGCGACAGCACCTCTTCTTCGCTATGCAGATGCTCGACCGCCTGCACGGACAGCGGCTTCGCCTCGACCCGCATGCCGACGACGCCGACGGCGACCACGAGCGCCGCGGCGGCGGCGAACATCGAGGCGCGGCGCAGGCCGGTACGGCGGCGGCGTTCGGCCACGGTCTGCGCGAACAGGATCGTCTCGGCGAGTCGGGCCGGCGCGGCGACGTTCAAAGCGCGCCCCAAGCTGCTCTCGAAGACCAGCGCTCGCGCATGCGCCTCCGCGCAGCGCGGGCATTCGGCGCAATGCTGCACGAAATCCGCCGCCTGCGTATTCGGATCGATCGCAAGTTGTCGTCGGAATTCAACGCAGTTCATACACCTGTGCCTCGATCGGCTCGCCGCCGAGCATCGCCTTCAATTTCTGCCGCGCGCGGAACAACTGGGTCATCACCGCGGCATTCGATATGTTCAACTCGCGCGCGATTTCCTCGCAGGAAAACCCGCCGAGCACCTGCATCAGCAGCGGCTCGCGATATTTCACGTCGAGCTTCAGCATCGCCGCGCGGATCAGCGCATCCTCGCCGGCGCCTTCTGGCGTCAGCGCCTCGCGATCCTCGGCAACCTCGACTTCGTTCACGTCGACGAGCTGCGGCGTCTTGCGCTCGTACAGGCGCGCGTGCTCGCGGCGCAAGATCGTGATCAGCCATGCCTTGGCCGCGCCGGTCTCACGCAAGCTGTCGAGCGAACGCCACGCGCGCAGGAACGACTCCTGCACGAGATCCTGGGCGAGCGCTTCCTCGCCGCAGAGCCAGTACGCGTAGCGGAACAGATCGCCGGAATAGCCGCGCACGAGCGCGTCGAACTGTCGCTGCTTGCTGCTTACGGGAGACATGACCGGGGAATCGATGCGAAGCTTTCGTTAAGTTCAGCGGCGGATTTTTTCGAGGATGCCTTCGAGCTCGTCGAGGCTGTGGTAGCCGATCACGAGCTTGCCGCGCCCCCCGCTGCCGTGCTGGATGGCGACGCGGGCCGCGAGCTTTTCCGACAGCTCGCGTTCGAGCGCAAGGATGTCGGCGTCGCGCACCGCGGCTTTCTTCGCCTTGCCCTGCGGCGCCGTCTGCGCCTTGCGCGCCGCGGCCTCGAGTTCGCGCACCGACCAACCGTGCTCGGCGGTGCGCCGCGCGAGGCCGAGCGCAAGGGCGGAGTCGAGGGTCATCAGCGCCTTCGCATGGCCCGCTTCGATCTGGCCTTCCCGGAGCAGGCGCTTGATCTCCTCGGGCAGGTCGAGGAGGCGCAACAGGTTCGACACCGCCGCGCGCGACCGACCGATCGCGTCGGCGACCTGTTGATGGGTGTGCTGGAACTCCTCGATCAAGCGGCGCAGCGCATGCGCCTCTTCGAGCGGCGACAGATTCTCGCGCTGAATGTTCTCGATCAGGGTCATTGCCGCGACCGCGGGGTCGGCGACCTCGCGCACGACCGCGGGGATCTCGCTCAGACCGGCAAGCTGCGAGGCGCGCCAGCGGCGTTCGCCGGCGATGATCTCGTAGCGTCCCACGCCCGACGGACGCACGACGATCGGCTGGATCAGGCCCTGCGCCTTGATCGAGGCGGCAAGCTCGGCGAGCTTGTCCTCATCGAACACCCGCCGGGGTTGATATTTGCCCGGCGCAATGCGGTCGACCGGCAGCACGCGCAGATCGTCGCCCGGAACGGCGTCGGCAACTTCCTCGCCGCCGACCGGCCCGAGCAGTACGTCCAGATCGCGCGAACCCAAGCCGCGCCGCTTTGCAGCTGCCATGTGCTACCCGTTTGCGTATTCGATGCGAATAAGTTTAACGCACGAGCAGGGAGGCGATGGACGGCGGCGCCGTTTCGGCGGCCGGTTCGGCCCCGTGTGCTTCGCCTTCGATCGCCTCGGGCCTGACCGGAGCCGGAGCCGGAGCCGGCGCCGCCGAAGGCGCGGCAACGGCAGCCTGGATCGGAACGGCAACACCCGCTGCCACCGCGCGGTCGCGCCGCAACAGCTCGCCGGCGAGGCCGAAATAGGCGATCGCGCCGCGCGACTCGCGGTCGTAGAGATTGATCGGCTGGCCGTGGCTGGGCGCCTCCGCAAGACGAATATTGCGCGGAATCACCGAACGCAGCAGCTTGTCGCCGAAATGTTTGGTCAATTGTGCGGAAACGTCGTTGCCGAGGTTGTTGCGTACGTCGTACATGGTGCGCAGCAGACCGTCGATTTCCAGATGCGGATTCAGCCGCGCACGCACGGCCTTGATCGTGTCGAGCAGGCTGGTCAGGCCCTCGAGCGCGAAGTACTCGCACTGGACCGGAATCAAGACTCCGTTCGCCGCGGTCAGCGCGTTGATCGTCAACAGATGCAGCGACGGCGGGCAGTCGATCAGGATCGTGTGATAGCGGTCGCCGAGCTTGGCAAGCTGCTCCTTGAGGCGCGACTCGCGCGCAAGCACGTCCATCAGTTTGATTTCCGCCGCGGTCAGGTCACGGCTGCCCGGCAGCAAGTCGAAGCCGGCCGGGGTCGGCAGGATCGCGCTTTCGATCGGCGCCTCGTCGAGCAGGACTTCGCAACCGGTCGGCTTGGCCGTGCGCTTGTCGATACCCGAGGCCATCGTCGCATTGCCTTGAGGATCGAGGTCGACGAGGAGCACGCGGCGCTTCGCCTCGACCAAAGCCGCGGCCAGATTGACCGCGGTCGTGGTCTTGCCGACGCCGCCTTTTTGATTGACCACCGCGATGATGCGAGTCATGTCTTTGAAATTCAGGATTGCGGCCACACAAGACCGCTTCATGATTTTAGCGATCCTGGATGATCGCACGAATAACTACGGCATGCCGGGCGGCGCCCAAGCCCGGCACGGTCAGCTTCACGATTTCTTCGATGCGGAAGCCCGGCTGCAGTCCAGCCACTTCGCCCTCGTCGATCACCCCTTTCATCGCGACGCAGACACCGTCGGCGGCAAGCAGGTGGCCGCCGACGCGCAGGAAGTCGCCGAGCGAGGCGAAGGCACGGGCGACGACGCAATCGTACCGCCCCTGCAAATCCTCCGCCCTGGCCTGCTCGACGTGCACGTTGGCAAGACCGAGCACCCGCACGGCCTCGCGCAGGAAGCGTGTCTTTTTGCCGTTGCTGTCGACCAGGGTGACCTGGCGGTCGGGAGCCAGGATCGCAAGCGGAATGCCGGGCAGGCCGGCGCCAGTGCCGAGATCGATCAGGGTTTTGCCGCGAATCAGGTGCGCAATCGCGAGCGAATCGAGAAGGTGGCGGGTCACCATGTCCTGCGGATCGCGCACGGCGGTCAGGTTGTAGACCGCGTTCCAGCGTACGAGCAACCCCAGGTAGTCGAGCAGGCGTCCACTCTGTTCCGGTGTCAATGCGATGCCGAGCTCGCTCGCGCCGGATTGCAAACGGGCAAGCAGGGCGGCGTGGTCGGGAAGTGGGGAAACAGTGGGCATGCGGGCTTATCGAGGCGCGGAAGGGCGCGCGCGTGGGCTCGCAAGTATCGCGGCAGTAGCGGGCATTTTCCACCGCCGCGCTACCGCGCCGCCGATCTACCGCGAGATTTTCCGCAGCGGCGGACGCCGGGGCCGGCGAGCACCCCGGGGAGACGATGCAGCCTCGCCTTTAGACGAGCTGCACCCGGGTGACCAGCAGGCCGCGCTCGCGCAGGCTGCGGTTGAGTTCGGCCTTCAGATGTATGTTGCGCGAGGCGACGTCCTCGACCGGCGCGTCGGCGATCAGTTCGGGCAGGCGCTCACGCAGCCGGACGCCGACTTCGTCGATGATCGCATCGGCGCGCGAAGCGTCGAGCACCTGGTAGTAGATCTTGCCGCGCAGCGGTGCGTGTCCGGGCGCAGCGACCTCACCGACCTCGACGACATTGCCGAACAACCGGATTTTGTGCGCGACACGCTCGACGAGCGGCATGACCAAGTGAGTGCCCGCACCGATCGTGCGCATATGACCGTCGACGCGGCGCAGGGTGTAGGCCTGGCCTTCGGGAATGCGCTTGATCGACGCAACGAACAACAGGACAGTGGCGCCCAACAGCGCCATTACTACGATCGGGGCTAACATTTTTATTCCCTCTTCCAAGAGGTTATATGAAGCTGGTGATACGGACTCTGGAAACATCCGGTACAACGATGAATCTCCGGACGTTTGTGAAGTATGCCTCGCCGTCTCGGAATCGGTGCTGAATAATTTCGCCGGATTTTCGGGCCCCGCTGCGACCGCCTGCCCGATTTCGCCGGAGCGCCCGTTGGATTATCGTGTGCGCACCTTTCCCGAGTGATTTTCCATGCCCTATCCCGCCACCCGCTTGCGCCGCATGCGCCGCGATGCGTTTTCACGTGCGCTGATGCGCGAGACCACCCTGCTGCCCAGCGATCTGATCATGGTCGCCTTCGTCATCGAGGGGGAGGGCCGCAGCGAGCCCATCCCGTCCATGCCCGGCATCGCGCGCGTGTCGATCGACGGGCTCGAAAAGCTGGCCGGGGAATGCGTCGCCGCCGGCATCCCGGCGCTGGCCTTGTTTCCCTCGCCAGGAAATGCCGTCAAGAGCGAGGATGCGCGCGAAGCGTGGAACCCCGACGGGCTGTTCCAGCGCGCGGTGCGGGCGTTGAAGAAGCGCCATCCGGACCTTGGCCTGATCGGCGACGTCGCGCTCGACCCGTACACGACGCACGGCCAGGACGGGCTGATCGACGAGTCCGGCTACGTGATGAACGAGCCGACCATCGAGGCGCTCGTGAAGATGTCGCTGGCCCAGGCCGAAGCCGGCATCGACTTCGTCGCGCCTTCGGACATGATGGACGGCCGCGTCGGCGCCATCCGCACCGCGCTCGAACAGGCCGGCCACATCCACACGCGCATTCTCGCCTACTCCGCCAAGTACGCTTCGGGCTTCTACGGCCCATTCCGCGACGCGGTCGGTTCGGCCGGCAACCTCGGCAAGGGCAACAAGCACACCTACCAGATGGACGTCGGCAACAGCGACGAAGCCCTGCGCGAAATCGAACTCGATCTCGCCGAGGGCGCCGATGCGGTGATGGTCAAGCCGGGCATGCCCTACCTCGACGTCGTACGCCGCGTGAAAGATCGTTTCGGCGCGCCGACCTTCGTCTACCAGGTCTCCGGCGAATACGCGATGCTCAAGGCCGCGGCGCAGAACGGATGGCTCGACGAGCGCACCGTCGTGCTCGAATCGCTGACCGCGATCAAGCGCGCCGGCGCCGACGCCATCCTCACCTACTTTGCGCTCGATGCGGTACGGTATTTGAAAGAGCAAAGCCGCTGACACCATGACGCCACCGAACTACGCCGTTTTCGGCCACCCGATTTCGCATTCGCTGTCGCCGCGCATCCACGCCGCGTTCGGCAGGCAGGCAGGCATCGCGCTGCGCTATACGGCGATCGACGCGCCGGCGGATTCGTTCGCGGCGGCGCTGGCGCGCTTCGCCGACGAAGGCGGCCGCGGCGCGAACATCACCCTGCCGCTGAAGCAGGATGCGTTCTTGCTGAGTGCGCAGACTTCCGACTTCGCCCGCCGCGCCGGCGCGGTCAACACCCTGACCCGCGTCGACGGCCGCTGGCACGGGGACAACACCGACGGCCCCGGGCTCCTGCGCGATCTCGCCGAACGCCACAGCCTGGACTTGCGTGCGCGCCGATCGCTGCTGCTGGGCGCCGGCGGTGCCGCACGCGCAGCGGCGCACGCCCTGCTCGACGCCGGCATCGGCGAGCTGGTGATCGTCAACCGCAACGCCGAACGCGCCGATGCGCTGGCCGATTCGGTGCGCGACC
>CBJLOV010000192.1:0-8062 GCA_966424745.1 uncultured bacterium | reverse complement strand
CCCGGCACCGGCGCTGCAGTGGTGGACGCTGTGGCTGTTGGCCGCGATGCTCGGCATTGCGGGCGTCGCGGGCGTCGCGGGCGTCGCTGCGCGTCCGCGGCGCGCTGGGTGAGCTGCGCAGGTTGCGCAGACGGTAGTCGGCTGAGGCGCATGGCCGGCTTGCGTGGCGAGGCCGGCCGACGATTGCCGCCGCGCGCGTTCATGCGGTAATCGTCGCCGCTTCCCTAAGAGCCTGTTTACGATCTCGACGAAACGCCTGGGACGGCGCTTCAAGCCCTCCCCTTCAAGGGGAGGGTTGGGTGGGGATGGTGTCAATGGACTACGCATTGCGCACACCCCATCCCCATCCCGGCCTTCCCCTTGAAGGGGAAGGAGAAGTGCGGCGTCTGCTCACGCACGTTGCAGGGAGATCGTGGACAGGTTCTTAGACACCCGCGAACATCGCAGCGATTCCGCGGCCGTGATCTTCGGCCCATTGCAACGCGGCGCAGGCCGGGCAAAATGGCGCATATCCTTTCGTTGCGGGAGCGGGCCGTGGTGCGTAGCGGGCGAGTCGCGTGGGCGGTATCGGGTTTGCTGGTCATGGCTTCGGCGGGCGCCGAGTCGCCGCCGGCGGCGAACAAGACGGGTGGGGCGATCGCCGATTTCGCCGGCGCCACGCAAGGCCTGCGGCGCACGGCCGGTTTCTTCGACGTGTACCGCGACGAGACGAAGGGCCGCGTGCTGCTCGGGCTGCGCGCGTTCGATCAGCCGTTCCTGATGACGAGTTCGCTGCCGTGGGCGCTGGGCTCCAACGACGTCGGGCTCGACCGCGGCCAGAGCAGCGAGTCGCATCTGGTCGAATTCCGCCGCGTCGGTGCGCGCGTGCTGCTGGTCGAAGACAACACCAAGTTCCGTGCGGTCTCCAACAATGCCGACGAAGCGCTCAGCGTGCGCCAGGCCTTCGCCGAGTCGGTGCTCTGGGCCGGCGACGTCGTCGCCGAACGCAAGGGCGCGGACGCCGAGGTGCTCGTCGATGTGAGTTCGCTGCTGACCTCGGATCGCCACGGCATCGTCCAGCGCCTCAACGAGACGAAGCAGGGCAAGTACGAGGTCGACGACAAGCGCAGCGCGGTGTCGCTGGGCGATGCGAAGAGCTTCCCGGACAACACCGAACTCGAAGCGATGCTGACCTTGCGCGGTCCCGGCGAGGGCGCGTTCGTGAAGGACGTGGCGATGGACCCGCAGAGCGTTACCGTGCGCCAGCATCTGAGCTTCGTGCGCCTGCCCGCACCGGGTTATGCGCCGCGGGCGTATCACCCCGCCTCGGGCGGCTTCGGCGTCGGCTGGTACGACTTCGCCCAGCCGCTCGCATCGAGCATCGATCAGCGCGTACAGCCGCGCTTTCGCTTGCAGAAGACCGATCCCGGCGCGGCACTCAGTCCGGTGAAGAAGCCGATCGTGTTCTATCTCGATCGCGGTACGCCCGAGCCGGTGCGCTCGGCCCTGCTCGACGGCGCGAACTGGTGGAAGAGTGCGTTCGAGAAGGCCGGCTTCAAGGACGCCTATCGCGTCGAGCTGCTGCCCGAAGGCGCCGATCCGATGGACGTGCGCTACAGCCTGATCACCTGGGCGCACCGCTACACGCGCGGCTGGTCGTACGGCCAGCCGATCGTCGATCCGCGCACGGGCGAGATCATCCGCGGCAACGTCACCCTCGGCTCGCAGCGCGTGCGCCAGGACATCCTCATCGCCGAAAGCCTGCTCGCGCCGTACGACAAGGCGAACGCGGCCGAGTTGAAGAACCAGGCCGAACGGATGGCGCTCGCGCGCCTGCGCCAGCTCGCCGCGCACGAGGTCGGCCATGCACTCGGCTTCGCCCACAACTTCGCCGCGAGCCGGCTCGGCAACGGTTCGGTGATGGACTATCCGCATCCGCTGCTCAAGCTCGGCGCGGACGGCGCGATTTCGCTCGAGGGCGCCTACGGCGTCGGTGTCGGTCCGTGGGACGATTTCGTCGTCGCCCATGCCTACGGCCAGTTCGCGCCGGCCGACGAGGCCGCAGCGCTGGCGAAGTTGCGCATGGACATCGCCAAGGCCGGGTTCCGTTACGTCAGCGACCAGGACGCGCGCAGCCCGGGCGATGCAGAGCCCGACGGCCTGCTCTGGGATTCCGGTGCCGATACATTGAAAACCTTCGATGCGCTGATGGCCGCGCGGCGCAAGGCGCTCGCCAACTTCTCGATCGGCGTGCTGCCGCCCGAGCGCCAGGCCGGCGAACTCGAAGCGCGCCTCGTGCCGGTATACCTCTTGCATCGCTATCAGACCGAAGCGGTCGCGCGCCTGCTCGGCGGCGCGAGCTACGCGTACTCGGAAGCGACCGATCGCCAGGCCGGCTCCACGCCGGTGGATGCCGGGACGCAGCGCGCCGCGCTCACGCGTCTGGTCGCGACGCTCGGCGCGGACGACCTCGCGCTGCCGGCGAATGTGCTCGACCTCGTCACCCCGCCCGGCAGCGACTACGCGCGCAATCGCGAATACTTCGCGACCAAGGCCGGGCCGCTGTTCGATCCGCTCGCCGCGGTCGAAGCCGCGGCCGCGCAGACCACACTGTTCTTGCTCGCGCCCGAACGCCTGAATCGCCTCGCCTGGCAGCACGCGCGCGATGCGAAACAGCCCGGCGTCGCCGACATGCTCGACGCGACCTTGCGCGGCACCTGGCAGCAGAACCCGCATGACGGTTCCGCACCGGCTGCCGCCACGGTGCAGACCGCGGCAAACTGGGTCGTGCTCGACGCGCTGTTGCACGCGCTCGAAGACGGCAAGCTGCATGCGCAGGTCGATGCGGAAGTGCGCGCCTCGCTGCAGCAATGGCAATCCTGGCTGGCGAAGCAGGGCGGCAGCGACGCGGTTGCCGCAAGCCGCGCGTCGGCGGCGGACACGATCCGCAAATACCTTGCCGACCCGAAATCGGTGAAGCTGCGGCCGCTGCCGGCGATTCCGCCGGGCGCGCCGATCTGAGATTCGAGGAAGATTGAACCACGAAGGACACGAAGTGCACGAAGAGAAGTCACGAAGAAAATCAAAAACGGTATTCGCTCTTTCTTCGCGTGCTTCGTGGCCCTTCGTGATCTTCGTGTCGAAATCTTTTGATCTTGTTCTGCCGACCGAACAGAAATACCTTTCATGTCGATCGTTCTGACTCCTTTTGCCCGCGCGCGCCTCTTCCCGAAAGAGTCGCGCCGCAACACCATCCGGGATTGCACGCCCGAACAATTCGAACGCCATCTCAACGACGAGCCGCCATGGAAGATTCTCGACGGCTACGCGCCGTTCTGTAAGCTCCACGTGCACCGCAACTGGACCTCGACGCGCTGCCTGACCGTACCGATCACCGAGGACAATCGCCATCTGCTGCGCTCGGCCTACGAGGCACGCACGAAAGAGGAATTGCCCGTGCTCGTGCGCTGGTTCGAGGGCATCGAAGCCCCGGTTGCGAGCTATCTCGTCGTGATCCTCTACGGCCGCGAGCAACTGGCGAAGGAAGGTTCACCCATCGATGCCGACTGGGGCGTGGTCGGCTGTCTCTATACGGCCGAGCCCGAGGAAATCCCGATGGCGCCGATCACGATGATGCGCAACGCGCTCGGCGTCGAAGAGGGCGGTTCGGGCGTGCCGCTCGATCGCGAAGCGTATCGGCGCAGCGTGGAGTTCTGGGAGCGCAACGCCAATTGGCGGCCCTGATCCGGGACATGGTTGTCTAAATTTCGAATTCGTTCGAGCCAGGTTCTTCTGCGAACGCAAGGCTGACTACACGCGCGCACTTGCTCCGAAGGAAGGTCGACCAATGCCTGCCGAGGCTCAATAGCGATGCTTGAGCCGACCATTCATTTGCTTTATTCGCGAAACCTTCAGGAAGGAAGGCAAAGCAGATAAGACCGTGTTTTTCGGTTTTTTTTTTGATGAATACCAAGGGAAATATAAGTTCGTACGCCATTGAATTGTATGGCTTCGAGATTTTGGAGTTCACAAAATTTTCTAAAACATGCTTTAAGGCATGCCAATTGGTTTGCATTTTTAACTGTTGACTACGGCCTTATCTGAAGTACCATCCGAGGGCGGTTTTGGAGATTCGCGTCGCAAGCTCGAGGAAGGGGTAGGGATGCGTGGCGAAGGGGTGGGGATAATCCGTACGTATGAAGAGGGGCGCATATTTCGGCGCGGTATGGCTGCATATGTTCTCGTTCTTCTTTTCCTTACCGCTATCTGCGGTGCGGCGCGGGCACAAGATGGACTGTGTGCCACGGTGTCCCTTCAAATACAGCAGAAGGCGAGCCTAGAGCGACAGGCATTCATCGCCGAAATGGCCATCAGCAACGGTCTGACGACGTCGGCCATCACCGGTGTCGGCGTCAATGTGCTTTTCAGTGATGCCGCCGGCAATCCCGTGGTCGCGACGACGGACCCGAACAATACCACCGCAAGCTTCTTTTTGCGCCAGGACAGCCTGTCCGGAATCAATGCCGTGGACGGCTCCGGGACCGTGGCGCCTTCATCGAATGCAACCATACGCTGGCTGATCATTCCCGCCCCGGGGACAGGCGGGACGAGTCCCGGCGGAGCGCTGTATTCCGTCGGCGCCACTTTGACCTACACCCTGGATGGCCAAGTGCAAACGGTGAACGTCGCGCCAGCCAACATTACGGTTCTTCCGCAGCCTCTGTTGCAACTCGATTACTTTCTGCCGACCTGGGTATATGCAGACGATCCGTTCACGCTGCCGGTAGAGCCGCCGGTGCCGTTCACTCTGGGTGTTCGAGTGACCAACGGCGGGTGGGGGACCGCGAAAAAACTGACTATCGACTCGGCGCAACCGAAAATCGTCGATAACAAACAAGGACTTTTGATCGACTTTCAGCTGCTCGATAGCTACGTCAACGATCAGCCTGCCGCTAAAACCCTTTTGATGAATTTCGGGGATGTTGCGCCCCAGCAGGCAAAAATGGGTCGCTGGGACATGGAGACCACCCTAAGCGGCCAATTCATTGATTTTTCGGCAAGCTTTACTCATGCCGACTCGCTGGGAGGGGCGCTGACTTCGTTGATTTCCGGGGTGACGACGCACTTTCTGGTGCATGACGTTCTCGTCGATTTGCCGGGGCGCGATGGAATTCTGGATTTCCTCGCCTTGGACGGCGGTGTTCTCACGGTATACGAGTCCGACGGACCGAACACCGGTGTGGTGGACAGTTCCGTGAATGCGAGCTTGAGCGCGGTAAGCGGCGGCCAAGCCACGCTCACGTTTCCTTCCGGCACGGGGCTGGTCTACGTTCGCCTGACCGATCCGTTTGGAGGCCAGGCTGCCACCGTCGCCGCCACGCGATCCGACGGCAAGGCTCTTTCGGCGGCCAACGCCTGGTTTTCCAAAGAACGCAACACCAGCGGCAATTGGGTCTATTACGTCAACCTGTTCGACAGCAATCCCACCGGCAAGTACACCTTGGCTACTCAGGGCGCGACGAACACCGGCTCGATAACCGGGGTGATGTTCAACGACGCAAACAACAATGGTGTGCAGGATTCCGGAGAGTCCGGTTTGTCCGGAGTGGGCGTCCATCTGCACGGCACTGCCTCCGCGGCCACCGTCGATCTGGACACGATCACCGACAGCACGGGAAATTTTCAGTTCAGCAATCTTGCGGCCGGAACCTACTCGCTCACTGCGAGCGCCGTTCCGAGTTACGGCGACGGGACAGCGACGAGCGGATCGGCAGGCGGAGCCTCTTCGCCCGGCACCATCCAGAGCATCCAGCTTGCGTCGGGAGCGACGGCTTCCGGGTATCGGTTTGCGAAGGTTCCGCAATCCGTGTCGGCTTCTTCGGATTTCGCGCTGGCCCTCGCCGCAGGTGCATCGCATGTCGCGGTCGGCGGCAACCTGACGCTGACCGCGACGCTGAGCAACGCCGGGCCGGCGGCGAACAGCGCCAGTGTTGCTTTCCGGATTCCTTCCGGATTGATCATGGGAGGAGCGACCGCATCGAGCGGAAGTTTCGACGCGGGTTCCAGAACATGGCAAGTTGGGACGCTCGGCAGCGGCAGCACGGCGACACTGTCCCTCGTCGTGCAGGGCTATACCGCCGGGTCGCAGACCATTCAAGCAACGGCAGTCGCCGGCTCCGCTGCGACCGATCCGAATCTTCAGAACAACAGTGCCAGCGCCGCGGTCACGGTGGACGACGTTGCGAATCTGACTTTGTTCAAGAGCGGACCGGCAACAATGGTTCCAAGTGCTTCGGCGGCCTACACGCTCGCCTTGGGCAACAGCGGCGGCGGCGCAAGCGGTGCCAGTGCTACCGTCACCGACATCCTGCCTGCCGGGGCGAGCTATGTGAGTGCGGTGCCGGGAATCAACGTGTCGCAGGTCGCCTGCACGGGCACGACGACTTTGACGTGTACGGTGACGCTGGCAAATGCATTGGCGGCACATTCGGCGAACGGCGCTGCGACGTTCACGATCAATACCTTGGCGCCGGCGGCGAGCGGAACGATCACGAATTATGCGGCCGTGGATCCCACGGGCGGAACCAATCCTCCGACGCCCGGCATCGGTTGCAGTTCGTCCCAGTGCGGCCAGGCCACGACGGTCGTGAGCAGCTCGGCCGCGCAAGCGAATCTGACGTTGGCGAAGAGTGCCCCTGCAAGCGCAGGAACGGGTTCCCAGGTCGGGTATACATTGGCATTGGGCAACGCCGGTCAAGCACAGAGCGGAACGACCGTGACCGTTGCCGATGCATTGCCCGCAGGGATGGCCTACGTGAGTGCGTTGCCGGGGACCAACGTCTCGAGCGTGACGTGCACGGGAGCGCCGACGCTAAGTTGTACGGTGACGTTGACGACGCCGCTGAGCGCGGGCGCAGCCAGTGGAGCGGCGACATTCGCGATCAATGCGACAGCGCCGAACACGGCGGGGACGATCACGAACTACGCATCGATCGACCCGGCAGGCGGTACGAACCCACCGTCGCCGGGAACGGGTTGCACCCCCGCGGCGAGTTGCGGTAGCGCAACGACGACGGTGAGCGTGATAACGCCGCCGACTGCGTTCACTCTAGTCAAGAAGGCTCCTGCTTCGGCGACGTTGGGCGCGTCAGTGGTCTACGAAATCGACCTCGGCAACAGCGGTCAAAGCGCAAGTGGGACGACGGCGACGATCACCGACGTGCTGCCGGCAGGGACGACTTATGTGAGCGCGACGCCGGGAACGAATGTGTCCGGCGTGACCTGCACGGGGACGACCACGCTTACTTGTACCGCGACGCTCGCCGCAGCACTCCCCGCCGGCGCCGCGAATGGGGCGGCGGTGTTCACGATCAACGCGACAGCCCCCGGCGTGGCGGGAACGATCACAAACTACGCTTCGGTCGATCCAGCGGGTGGAACGAATCCGCCGCAGCCGGGAACGAGCTGCGTTCCGGCGGCCAGTTGCGGTAGCGCGACAACGACGGTGAACGTCCCGCCTGCAGTGTTTACCCTGGTCAAGAAGGCACCGGCGACAGTCAATACGGGCGCGGGCCTGGCCTACGAAATCGATCTGGGCAACAGCGGTCAGGGCACGAGCGGAACCACCGCGACGATCAGCGACGTGCTGCCGGCGGGAGTGAGCTATGTCAGCGCGGCACCTGGCACGAATATGTCCAGTGTGACGTGCACGGGTACGACGACATTGACCTGCACTGCGACTTTGGCGGCACCGTTGAGCGCAGGTGCGGCAAATGGAGCGGCGAAGTTCACGATCAATACGACCGCGCCGAGCACGACAGGAACGATCACGAACTACGCGTCGGTGGATTCATCGGGAGGGACCAACCCACCAACGCCGGGAAGCGCTTGCACGACCGCGAACTGCGGCAGTGCGACGACGACCGTGAACGTGCCTCCGCCGGCGGTGTTCACTTTGGCCAAGCAATCGCCGGCGACGGCGAACACGGGTTCGACGCTCGTGTACGGAATCGACTTGGGCAACAGCGGTCAGGGTGCAAGCGGTACGAGCGCGACGATCACCGATGTGTTGCCGGCGGGAGTG
>CBJLOV010000191.1:0-8065 GCA_966424745.1 uncultured bacterium | reverse complement strand
ACCAACAACGTCGCGAGCAGCAGCGTGGTCAGGCGCCCCAGCAGAGGTGCGGGCACTGGCGCACCACTGCCCGGGCCGACCACGGCATTGGCAAACCAGTTCGTCAGGTCGCCGCCGTCGACCGACTGGTGGTTCGCCGCTACGCCCGGCGCGATCGTCGCACCGCTCGCCTTGTTGTCGCGCGCATCGACATAGGCGACGGACTGCATCGCGGCCGCACTCACGTTGAACAGCGCCTGCTTGCCGGCCACCGAACTCGTTATCTGCAACAGGTTTCCTGCCGCCCCTTGCAGGACAAATGCGTGAGCGACACTTTGCGTCAATCCGGCCGGAAACACGAACCGCTTGCCGGCCGCGCTGTCGAGGAGGATGTCGTAGAAAGCCGTAGCACCCGACACTGTTGTCGTGCCGCTGCCGCAAGCATCGATGACGCGAACGGCGCTCGTGCCGGCCACGAACGTGCCCGCGTCGGAAAAATCGCCCCCAAGGGTGAGCCGACCCGCGCCCGGCGCCAGCGTCCCGCCGGCGGCGACGGACAGGTTCGCAATACCGAAAATCTCGCCGCTACTGCCCGAGACCGAACCGGCAACGACCAAGTCAGCACAATCGAAACCGAGCATGCCGTCGCCCACCGACAGCGACGAGCCTGCGCCGACGATGACGCCGGCATGCGCGCACGTCGCCGCGAACAGGCAGGCGAGCGTAGACCCAAGCGAAACACCGCGTCGCGCGCTCATGGCTGCGCCGAGGCAGTGGTGAGCCGAGATTCCGTCTGCCCGCGCTGCAGCGCCGTCACCGCGGCCTTGAGCGCGGCGATCTCGCTGCCTTGCGTTTGCAGCGCGGAGAGTTCGGCGTCCTGCGCAGCGAGCTTGTCGCGCAATTCGGCAATCTGCTTGTCCCTGTCGCCGAGCTTGGCATCAAGCCCCTGGATCGCGGCCAGCGCCACACCCTGCGCATCGATGTCGTCAATGCCCTTGTCGGTTTCGCCGAGGCCGAAGGCCGCCCGGAAATCTTGCGCCATGGGGCCAATGTGTCGATATTTTTCGTCCTGGGTCTTGTAATGCCAGGTGTTGACCGGCATCGCGACGACGCGCGCGAGCACGTCGCGCGCATCGATCGGTCGCACGGCATCCTTGGCGTTGCGGTCGGAGAGACTTGTCCACGAACCGGAGCCGGCAGGCAACTGGATGCCGGTCACGGTATCGGTCGAGGTGTAGAACACGAAGCCGCCGGACGCGCGCACCATGAACTGCAAGTCCGAGGTGCTGTTGGTGTTGGCCGAACCGTCGCCGTAGACGAACGAGTAGTGGTGCCAATAGAGCGAATTTCCGGGGTCCGTGGCGCTTGCATCGAGGGTGCTTGCATTGACGCCCATCGCGACCGAAGCCACGCCAGCCGCCGTGGTGGCCTGGCCCATCGCCGTCGAATAACTACCGATTGCGTTCGTCTGGTAGCCCATTGCAGTCGAAGCCCCGCCGCTCGCTTTCGTGGTGTTGCCCATCGCGGTCGAGTAGTCGCCGCTTGCCGTCGCGCCGAAGCCCATGGCGACGGATGTATTGCCGGACGCGGTCGAAAATTCTCCTGTCGCCGTCGAGCCCAAATTACTGGCAACCGTATCCAGACCCGAGGCGAAGGAATATCTTCCCACTTGCGCGTCATCCCACTGTGCCGTGCCGGTAAACAAAATGTCTGCGATCAGCCCCGATCGGAATGCCGCCTTCGCCGGGTACCACATCATGCGCGCACCCGCGCCAGTGGCGGGGATCGTGCCGGTGGGCATTGCGGCAACCGCGTACGCCGCGTTGACCGTGGCATCGGTGGCGAGCACGCCGCCGTCCGCAAGCACTTGCAATTCGCTATCGGCAACAGGCGCGTTGCTCGCGTCGTAGCGCAGCGTCCGATTGACCGTACCGGCGGGCAGCATCGCGCCGCTCGCGCTGGCGCAGGCCCAGGCCGAAGTCGTGCTGTTCCACTGCGCGATCTGGTTCGCCGTGCATCCTTGCGGCAACTGATACGTTGGCGCGACCGAGAATGTGGTGCCGGTCAAGCTCAAGCCTGTCGCCGCGGTGTAAGTCGGCCCGCCGCCGGAGCCGCCGCCCGGGCACGGCCCGAGCAATCCCGTGTCGCTCATGCACAAGGCGGTGGATTGCGCGGCTGCGCCGGGCACGCCAGGCAACGTGATCGCGCCGGATTCCTGCACGCGAAGGCGCTCGCTCGCGCCGGCCGCGTCCTTGACGACGAAGCCGCCGCCTGGCGCCGGCGTCACCGTCACATCGGCGGCGCGGGCGGCCGTGCCGGTGATCAGCGCGATCGCAACGGCAATGCAAAGTCTGGCGAGAGTCGGCGGCATCTTGGATTCCTTCAGTGGATGTCTTCGTTGTGCTTTTGCCCTTGCCATAGCGGCGAACCAGGGCAGCTTTCGATGACCGCGTCGATCCGGCATCGCGGCCTGCGAACCATGCGATCGCTTCCGCACGAATACAGCAAGTAGTTCGAGCGCGCCGTCGCCGTATTGCAGCGAGGAGCCCGCGCCGACCGTGAGGGCGGCGAAGCTCGGTGCGCAGGCGAAGCTCGACAGCACGGCGATCAGCGCGCGAGTGCTCGCCAAGGTGGCTGCTCTTTCTTTCATGGCGGTCTGCATTTTTTTACCCCTGTCGGTGACAGATACAGGAAACGGCACGAAATCCGGCAACGCAACGCGGTGCTTTTTTGCCCTTGCAAGTCGCACGAAAAGGCGCACCATCTCGGGCTGCGAGACGCGCTGACGGGGGACTGTCATGCAACAGGAACGCTGGGAGCGGTTGGAACGATTGTTCGCCCAGGCGCTGGCGCTGCCGGAAGCGAAGCGAGCGGCGTGGCTCGCGAATGCCTGCAGCGATGACGAAGCGCTGCGCCGTGAGATCGAGGAATTGGTGCGCGCCCACGCAGTAGACGGCGTGCTCGACACGCCGGTGCTCGCGGGGGACGCCATCGAGATTGAAAGCATCGCGCCTTCGCTCGCCGCCGGCACGCGCATCGGTGTGTGGCGCCTCGAGAAACTCGTCGGCCGCGGCGGCATGGGCGAGGTTTATGCCGCGACGCGGGCCGAGGCCGGCTTCGCGCAGCGCGGTGCGCTCAAGCTGTTGCGCTTCGAGGCGATCGGCGAGCTGGCGCGCTTCCATGCCGAGCGGCAGATCCTGGCGCGCCTGGATCATCCCGGCATCGCGCGCCTGCTCGACGGCGGCGTCGCACCCGACGGGCGCCCGTACACCGTGATGGAATTCGTCGAGGGCGCTTCGCTGGTCGAGTACTGCGGCGCGCGCCGGGCGCCGCTGCACGAGCGCCTCGACCTGTTCGTACAGGTCTGCGGCGCGGTGGCGTATGCGCATCGCAACCTCATCATCCACCGCGATCTGAAACCGGCCAATACACTCGTCAACGCCGCGGGCAAGGTCAAGCTGCTCGACTTCGGCATCGCCAAGCTGATCGACGCGAACGCTTCGTCGAGCACGGCCGATCCAACGCTGACGATCGCGCCGTTCACGCTCGACTACGCGGCGCCCGAGCAACTCGCCGGCGAACCGGTGACCACGGCAACCGATGTGTACGCGCTCGGTCTGCTGCTATTCGAGCTGCTCACCGGCGAGCGTCCGCAGCGCACGCGCGGCCTGCTTCCCGCACAGGCGCTCGCGCTGCTGAACGATCGCGAAGCGCCGTCGGCGAGCCGCACGGTGCGCGACAAAGCCGACGCGCCGCTGCCCGCGAGCGCGCTGGCCGGCGATCTCGATGCGATCGTCGCCAAGTGCCTGCGCCGCGAGCCCGCGCATCGCTACGCAACAGTCAACGATCTGAAGCTCGATCTGCAACGCCATCTCGCGCGCGAACCCGTGCTCGCGCGCGAAGGCGCACGCCTGTACGTGTTCGGGCGCGTCCTGCGTCGGTATCGCTGGGTGGTCGCCGCGGCAGCGGCGTTGGTCCTCGCTCTCGCGGCAGGCCTGGCCGGCACGCTATGGCAAGCCCGCAGGGCGGAAATCCAGGCACGCCTGACCGCGGAGCAGCTTTCGCGCGCCGAAGCCACGAAGAAATTCCTGCTCGAGATGTTCGAAGCCAGCGACCCGCGACGGGCGTCGGACACGCCGCGCGGCACCATCACCGCGCGCGAACTGCTCGATGCCGCGGCTCCGCACATCGAGCGCGATTTCGCCGCGCAACCCGAATTGCAGATCGAACTGCTCGGCACTGTCGCGAACATCTTCCACGAACTCCTCGAGCCGGAGCGCTATGAGACCTTGCATGGCCGTTACATGGAACTCGCGCTTCGACAGTTCGGGGAGCGGGATTCGCGCGTCATCGACGGCTATCTGCAGGATGCGGAATTTGCGTCCGAACGCGAGGATTCCGCGAAAACCGCTCGATTGCTCGATCAGGTCGATCCCCTGATCCGGCAGGCTGGACTGGATCGCTCGGCCGCGCGGGCGCGCTGGTGGATGATCAAATCCAACATGCTATTCCAGGACACCGAACATCAGGCCGAGCGCGAATCGCTTTTGTTGAACGCGGTCGATCTGTACGAGCACACCAATCCGGCGGACGAGGAATACGTCAACGCACTCCTCCGCCTCGGTAACTTCTACAGCAGTCGCGGCGACTACACACGCGCACATGAATTCCATCTGCGTGCCAAAACGACGTTCGCGCGTCTGCCGCAGCGCGACGATGCCGAACTGGCGATCATCGAGCTGAATCTCGCGGTCGAAGCCGGTGTGCTGGGCAATTTCGCCGAAGCGGATGCGAGTTTCGAACGCGCGGCGAATCTGTACCTGCAAACCTACGGCGAGCGGCACTACTGGTACTGGATAACGCTGGCGGATTGGGGCATCGCCGTTTGCCGCAATGGCGATCACGAACGCGCGGAACGCCTGTTCGCGCGACTGCTGCCCATTCTTCCTGCCGATCCCAAGGGCGAGGACGTCTACTATGTCGCCAGAACCCGGGAGCTCCACGGTACCTGCCTGGCCGACCAAGGACGTGAACGCGACGCGATTCCCCTGCTGGAAGCGGTCGAACGACAGTACGTCGGCGACAACGTCGCGCTTCCGGGTGCACGGCTGGCACTGGGCGACGCCTACGATCGGGCCGGTCGTGTCGCCGATGCGCGGCGTGCGCTCAAGCAGGCCTTGGACGATCGAGTCGAACAGGCGACCAAGGCGAAGACGCTCGACAACGCGAAGTTGCTGAGCATACGCGAGCGCTGGGGACGCTTCCTGCTCGACCAAGGCGAGACCGGAGAAGCGGAGCGGCAATTCCGCGAAGTGATCGCACAGGACCATAAGCGGAATCTTTCGGCGGCCGCCTTGGCGTACGGCGGTTTGGCACGACTGGCATGGCTGGGCGGCGACCCGAGTTCAGGTGTGCATGCGAGCATCGAATCGTTGCGCGTGCTGGGCAACGTGAGCGGTGAACGCGATGCGCGAACGGAGCCCTACCTGTGGCGGATCCACGCGCAGGCGCTTGCACGGGCGGGTGAAGTGAACGCCGCGCACGACTATGCGCAACGCTCGCTCGACGCGTTCCGTCGTTACGACGATCCGGCGAGCGCGCAGATCGCCAAGTCCGCTGCAGTGCTCGTCGAGATTGATCGAGCCGCAAAAAACTAGGGTGGCGTACGTCACGACGCTTCACTTCGTGCTTGCCAACTCGCGGTGCAACCACGCGCGTGCCAGCGTCCAGTCGCCACGCACGCTGCGCTCGGAGATGCCCAGCGCGCGCGCGGTCTCGACGTCGCTGTAGCCAGCGAAATAGCGGCATTCGACAACTTGGGCGAGGCGTAGCGATTCCTTCGCCAGCCGGCCCAGCGCCTCGTTCAATGCGAGGATCGAAGCATTCGAATCGATCGCCACGTCGAACGCGGCCGTCAGCGGCAGCGCTTCCTCGCCACTGCCGCGTTTGGCGGCTCGGCGCGCCGCCGTGTGATTGACCAGTGCATGGCGCATGGCAAGCGCCGACGCACGCAGAAAATGCGCGTCGGTACGCCAGCCCTGGCCGCGGCGCAATTTCAGATACGCTTCGTTGACCAGCGCGGTTGTCTGCAAGGTCATACCAGCACCGGCGCGATGGCGCTCACGCTGCGCGAGGCGGCGCAACTCGTCGTAAAACAACGGGAAAAGCTGATCCGCGAGCACGCGTGTGTCCTCGGATATTTCCGCGTCCCAGTCGTCGCCGAAATTCATCTCCAGATCGTTCATGCCCCACTCGCATCGGTCGATCTTCGCTATCCATTCTTGCCCACGCGCGATACCCCCCAACGTGCCGCGCGACGCGCGCAATGACACTTGGCTATCGGATTCTGTACCGCTGGCGTACCGAAATTCAATGCGTCGGCCTGTGACGGGTTCATCAGAGTACGAAGTCGAAGTAAAGTCATTGGTGAGCCGCCACGACTGGCGCGCACGAGGGATTCAAAGTCCGTTGGACAATCTGTTTTCACCAAACCCGTTCGCATGACGCATGCGTATCCGGGCAAGGGGATTCTGCGGGACCGCTACCGGAGAGCTGTCATTCGTGAACGCCGGCTTGGGGTCGAACCAGGACGATCGATCCCGCCGCGCTGTCGCACTTGCAACTGCACGACTCTTGCATCGCAGCATGAGATGGGGGCATCAACCGGGAAATGCGGATACCCGGAACAAGTTCCGCCGGTACCGGCTAGGTTACCAACTTGCCGCCCCAATCCGCCGGATCAACGTCCGCGACGGATTGTGAAAACACCCAGCGATGCCCTGCAAGATCTTCGGCGCTGTATTGACGCTCGCCGTACGGATAGGTTTCAGGTGGCCCGAAGACGCGAGCGCCAAAAGCGACTGCGGTTCCGTAGTGGGAGTCGATATCCGAGACACGAATCATGGTCGAGGCTTTCCCAGCCTCGGAGTTCCCTTGTACGGCAACGAACGAGCCCGTACCGACCGAAACCTGAGCCCGGTGGTCGGCGATGCGAAGCCGTTCTTTGAACCCGAAAGCGCCGGACAGCCAAACCACAGCCTCGGCGATGTTCCGATAAGGGATTTCCGGAATCACGTCGCCGGAGGGCATGGATCGATTTTGCATGGGAGCAACCTCCAATACGGCCTGGACGCAATGGCTTGATTTCAAGGCGGCTGCCGTCGCGGGCGCCGCGATCTTAGCGCAGACCGGCGCCGGCAGTCCGCCTGAGCGAACGTCCAGGCGCATGCGTCACTGCGCTTGAATCGGCAGCGCTTCGAGTAGCCGTTCCGGCACATCACTGTTACCGATGCCGTTGTC
Organism: uncultured bacterium; assembly: GCA_966424745.1. Classification (GTDB taxonomy): domain Bacteria; phylum Pseudomonadota; class Gammaproteobacteria; order Xanthomonadales; family Rhodanobacteraceae; genus Rudaea. The sequence goes on along the minus strand of CBJLOV010000191.1, from coordinate 787 downwards.
GTCTACGCAATCATTCGCCGGAGCGAACAATCTGACTTTCTTACCCACTAACCCATTGCACCCCTCAGGATGTTGGGCCTCGTAGAAGAACCAACGCTTGGTTTGAATATGCTCGCGCGGCACCAATGGACCGTCTTCGACAGCCTCGCCAGGCTCGCAAGCAACGGGCGTAAAGCGCGTGTTTTTTGCTCGAATGATGAGCCCTGGCCTCTTTCGCGCTTGCATGGGAGCATGCGCCTCAGACGTGTGCTTACATTCCGCAATGACGAGATCGACTACGTAGCACGCTGTCTGCGGACAGCTCATCCCGAATGCTTGCGGCAAGATCAGCGCGATTGCTGTCGCTATGTTCATGCACCCGGCGCCTGATCCAAGCGGCCGCTGCCGCAGAGAGCATCAGGATACCGCAGCCCGTCGCAGCGGTCCGCTCGAGCGAGTGTTAGGCTGCATCGCGCGAGATGACGCGGTCTTGCCGCCATATGAGCATCAGCGCCGCATTCAACAGACTTGCCCCGGCGAAGCCGACCCCGAGTCCAACCTGGCCGCGATCGACCAACGCCGCCGCCGCACACGCGAATACCAAGAGCCCGAGCGCCATCCGCGCGGCTGTCGGGAGCACCACCCGTGCGCGCGGCGCGACAAACATTCCCCAGAAAACAGCGACGGCAAACGGCAGCCCGACACCGAGCAGCACGCGCGTCACTGTCCCATCCGTTTCGCTGGCGCCCCAGTAGCCGAGCGCAACGAGCGAGGCGAGTTCGAGAAGAAAGCGGAGTGCAAGATTCGC
>CBJLOV010000190.1:0-8103 GCA_966424745.1 uncultured bacterium | reverse complement strand
ATCTCCGGGCCGCTGCTCGATCGCATCGATCTGCAGGTCGAGGTGCCGCGCGTGCCGCTGGCCGAATTCGGCGATGCCACGCCTCCGGGCGAGGCCAGCGCCGTCGTGCGCGAACGCGTGATCGCCGCGCGGGCGCGCCAGATGCGGCGGGCCGGCAGGCCGAACGCGGCGTTGGGCCCGCGCGAACTGCGCCGCGATTGCGCCTTAGCCGCGGGCGATCGCGGCTTGCTCGAGCGGGCGCTCGACAAGCTCGGCCTGTCCGCGCGCGCCTACCATCGCATCCTGCGCGTTGCACGCACGATCGCCGATCTGGCCGGCAGCGAAACGATTGCGACCCCGCACCTGACCGAGGCGATCCAGTACCGGCGCCTGGCGGTCCGCGGCGGAGGAGCCTAGGGTCTTCCACCACCGCTCAGGCGGATCGCGTTGCCCATGGGCGGCCGCCCGAGAGCAACCCTGCGGGATTGGGCCCTTTGCCTGCCTCGCTGCGCTGCCGCTCGCTCATGTACGTCCAGTACACTTCGCTCGCGGTCACTTTGCGCTGCACGCAAAGAGCCGGCGTCGCGGCCTTCCGGGTTTCTGCAAACAGGCCCGGTAAAGCATCGGGGGCGGATTGCCCGAATCGAGAAGGGCAATCCTTGCGGAGACGCAAATCGAGCTTGGCTTTCTCCGTGTGCCGCGCTTGAAATCCGCGCAGGGCGCGTCAAATACTCTGCTTTTCCCGCAATACTTGCCCGCATGGCGATGAACGAAACGAACGTGGCGGCCGGCGGTCTGCGCGGACTGCTTGATGTGTTGTGGCGTATCCACGCGCGCAACGAGACCGCCGTGTTGGGCATCGTGATTGCCACCGAGGGATCGACCTATCAGAAGTCCGGCGCGATGGTGCTGCTCGACGGCAAGGGTCTGCGCCACGGTGTGATCAGCGGGGGATGTCTGGAGCCCGCGTTGGAGGACACGGCGCGCAAAGTGCACGAGTCCGGGCGCGCGGCGGTCGTGGAATTCGACACGCGCAACGACGAAGACCTCTTGTTCGGCAGCGGCATCGGCTGCCGCGGGCGCATGCGTCTGATGTTGCTGCCGCTGCCGCCGCAGGCGCCGTTGGCGCGTGCGCTGTTTTCGGCGCTCGATCAAGGCAGGGCTCTGCAATTGTCGCTGGCTTTGCACGAGAGCGATCTCGGCGCGGGTACGGCGAGCTTCGCCCCGGAGCCGGCGTCCCAGACGGCGGTCAGATGGGACCGCGAAGGGCGGGCGAGCGATGCCGGGGCCGTTCCTTCGCTGCGCTTCGACATCGCCGCACCGCCGCGCCTGTTGCTGCTCGGCGCAGGGCCGGAAACAGCACCGCTGGCTTCGTTCGCTCGACGGCTCGGCTGGTTCGTCGATGCGGTCGAGCATCGCGGCCGCTGGGCGGCATTCGCGCAGCAGGCTCTCGTCGATCGTTTGGTCGACCTGGCACCGGAAGCGGCGACGGCGGCGCTCGCCGGCGAGCATTACGACGCGATGCTCGTCATGAGCCACAACTACACGATCGACTTGGCGTGGCTGCGCTTCTGCGCGTCCGCCGAGACGGCTTACATCGGGCTGCTCGGTCCTGCGGCGCGGCGCGATGCGCTGTTGGCGGATCTCGATGCGGATACGCGCGCGGTTCTGGAGCCCCGCCTGCACGGTCCGGTCGGGCTCGATCTCGGCGGCCACGGCGGAGAAGCGGTCGCGCTGGCGATCGTCGCGCAATTGCAGCAGCATTTTTCCTCGCGCAAGCGCATGGGCGCAGCGCGGTCCGAGGCCAGTATTGATGCCTGAGGATGTTCCTGCGCACGGCGTCGTCGTGCTCGCCGCCGGTGCGTCGACGCGCCTGGGCAGGTCGAAGCAGCTGCTGACCTTCCAAGGCGAAACCCTGGTGCGTCGCGCGGCCAGGCAGGCGCAGGAAACACAGCCGCGGGATGCGGTGGTCGTGCTCGGCTGCGACGCGGACGCCGTGTTTTCTCGGGTAGCCGATTTGCCTCTGCGCCGCGTCGATTGCGCGAACTGGAGAAAAGGGATTGGCGCCTCCCTGCGCGCCGGTGTCGATGCACTGTCGCCGCAGTGCGCGGGCGTGCTCGTCGTGCTCTGCGATCAGCCGAAGCTCGACGCATCGCATCTGCTCGCGCTGCGCGATGCATGGCGCAGCGCGATCGATCGCGGGATCGCTTCGTTTTATGCGTGCCGGCGCGGCGTGCCGGCTCTGCTGCCGCGTGCCTGGTTCGCCGCGCTCGACGCGGAATCGGATCGCGGCATGCGTGATCTGCTCGTGCAACGGGTCGATCACATGGACGCGATCGCGAACGAAAGCCTGGCTCACGACATCGACCTGCCGGAAGACTTGCGCCACTTGTCCTGACGCGCTTGTGCGCGAAGGGCTTGTTAGCTCAGCTAATCAGTTCTTTCACCCCGGCTTTCTGGTTTTCTTTACATGCGCGGAGTAGCGTTGGCGGCATTCGCAGCCGATGCCGAGGTGGGTGATGAAACTCTCGATCAACGGTCAGGAGCACGAGGTCGATGCGCCTGCCGATATGCCTTTGCTGTGGGTGCTGCGCGACATGATCGGACTCACCGGCACCAAGTTCGGTTGCGGCATGGCGCAATGCGGGGCATGCACGGTGCATGTCGACGGTGCGCCGATGCGTTCGTGCATTACCCCTGCGGCGGCGCTTGCCGGCAAGAAAATCACGACGATCGAGGGCATCGGCAAGGATGGTGATCATCCGGTGCAGCGCGCCTGGATCGAAGCCGACGTCGTGCAGTGCGGCTACTGCCAATCCGGCCAGATCATGGCTGCCGTTGCCTTGCTGCAACAGAAGCCGTCGCCGACCGACGCCGATATCGACGCGGCGATGAGCGGCAATATTTGCCGCTGCGGTACCTACCAGCGCATCCGCACGGCCGTGCATCGCGCCGCGGAACTGAGCGCCGCGGCAAAGTGAAAAATTTTTCGCAAGAGGCGATCGGGACGAGCGCTCCTTGATCTCGCGACCGGAGCGGGCCGCGAAAAACAAACCCGGGAAGTACGGTCGGAACGATCGACTTCTGATTGCTGCGACCGGCAAAGTCGCAAACCCAATGGAGACTGGTCATGTGGCGTGATCACAACGATCTTTCCGGCGTCGTCGACGAACTGGTGCGCACGGTGTCGCCGGCGCGCGAACGAAGCGGCCCAAGTACAAATCGGCGTGCCTTTCTCAAGGCGGGCGCCGCCGCTTCGGCAGGCCTCGTCGTCGCTTGTTTCATGCCGCTCGGAGTGCGCAAGGCGTTTGCGCAGGAGGCGGCGAAGCAGCCCGTGCAGATTCCGCCGAACGCGTTCGTGCGCATTGCCCCGGACAGCAGCGTCACCGTGCTGCTCAAACATTCGGAAATGGGCCAGGGCGTGTGGACCTCGATTCCGATGGTCGTCGCCGACGAGCTCGACTGCGATTGGTCAAAAGTGAAAGTGGAACACGCGCCGGCCGCAGCCGAATACGCGCACACCGTGTTCGGCATCCAGATGACCGGTGGTTCGACGAGCACGTGGGAGTCGTTCGCGCAGCTGCGCCAGGCGGGTGCGACCGCACGTGCGCTGCTGATTGCGGCCGCGGCGAAGAAGTGGAATCTCGCCGGCACCTCCGACTGCCGCACCGAAAACGGATTCGTGCTCTGCGCCGACAAGAAGGCGAGCTACGGCGAACTTGCCGATGCGGCCGCGAAGCTGCCGATGCCGACGAATGTCGCACTGAAGAAATCCGAGGAATTCCGCCTGATCGGCAAGCCGACCCGCCGTCTCGACAGCAAGGCCAAGGTGACCGGCGCCGCGGAATTCGGTCTCGACGTGAAGCGTCCGAACATGCTCGTCGCGACGGTGGCGCGCGGGCCGGTGTTCGGCGCCAAGGTGAAATCTTTCGACGCAACGAAGGCCAAGGCCGTGCCCGGCGTCGTCGACGTCGTCCAGGTGCCGACCGGCGTCGCGGTGCTCGGCAAACATTTCTGGGCGGCGAAGCAGGGCCGCGATGCGCTCGTCGTCGATTGGGATCTCGGACCCGGCGCGGCGATTTCCAGCGAAGGCCTGCGCGCCGAATACCGCAAGCTCGCGCAGACCGCCGGCGCCGTGGCGAAGCAGGCGGGTGACGTGGACGCGGCATTGAAGTCCGGCAAAGTCATCGAAGCCGAATACGAAGTGCCGTTCCTCGCGCATGCGCCGATGGAGCCGGAAAACTGCACGGTCGAAATCGGCAAGGACGGCGCGGACATCTGGACCGGCACGCAGTTCCAGACCCTCGACCAAGGCCTGTCGGCGCAGATCCTCGGCCTTAAGCCCGAACAGGTGCGCATCCATACGACCTTCCTCGGCGGCGGTTTCGGCCGGCGTGCGAACCCGACCTGCGACTACGTGACCGAAGCCGTGCAGGTGGCCAAGGCGTCGGGCAAGACGGTCAAAGTGGTATGGACGCGCGAGGACGACATCCATGGCGGCTACTACCGGCCGATGTGGCTGTCGCGCCTGCGCGCAACGCTCGGCAAGGACGGCAAGCCCGCCGCCTGGGCGCATACGCTCGTTGGCCAGTCGATCCTGCAGGGTACGCCGTTCGAAAAAATGATGGTCAAGGACGGCGTCGATGCCACGTCGGTCGAAGGTGCGGCGGATTCGCCATATCTGGATGCCGTGGCAGCGCATCGCGTCGACCTGCATTCGCCGACGAGCCCGATCTCGGTGCTGTGGTGGCGTTCGGTCGGACACTCGCACACCGGCTTCGTCGTCGAGAGCTTTGTCGATGAATTGGCGCACGCGGCGAAGAAGGATCCGCTCGACTATCGCCGCTCTCTGCTGCCGGAGAAATCGCGCGAACGGCTCGCTCTCGATCTCGCCGCCGAAAAATTCGGCTGGGGCAAGCCGCTGCCGAAGGGGCATGCCGCCGGAATCGCGGTGCATCAATCGTTCGGAAGCTATGTCGCGCAGATGGTCGAAGTTTCAGTCGAGAACAAGCAAATCAAGGTCCATCGCGTCGTATGCGCGATCGATTGCGGGCCCGTGGTCAATCCGCTCACGGTCGAAGCGCAGATGCAGTCGGGCATCGCCTTCGGTTTGGGCGCGGCGCTGCACAGCGAACTGACGTTCAAGGACGGCAAGGTCGAGCAGTCGAACTTCCACAACTACGTTGTACTGCGCTCGAACGAGATGCCGAGGGTCGAAGTGCATATCGTGCCGAGCACCGACAAGATGGGCGGTGTCGGCGAGCCGGGCACGCCGCCGATCGCGCCGGCCGTGGCCAACGCCGTGTTCGCGGCGACCGGACAGCGCCTGCGCACGTTGCCGTTGAAGGTGGTTTGAGCAAACACAAGGGCCGGCGTGCGCCGGCCCTTGTGCATTTCATTGATGCCGGCAGCGTTCTGCTCCGGAGCGGACGCTGTTCCGCGGTTGGCGTTTCTCTAGGGAGCGGAAGCCGGCAAAGACTGGCCGTGGTTGACGATGTCGACCGCCTGTCCGAAGCGCTTTTGAAACGTGCCCTCGGTCAGCGTCGTAGCGATATTGGTTTGTATCCGGCGCTTGGTGACGACGGTGACCTTGGTATGGCTGGCGTCGGTGGGTTCGATCCAGGCCCCCATTACGGTACCCGCAGAGACCAGATTCATGCCGCTGCTGGTCAGCATGTAGTGTTGTTCGCGGTGTTCTTCGATGGCATCGGAGCCTTCCCAGCGGAACACCGTTTTCGCGATATCCCATGCCTGCGCTTCGGCCACCGGATAGGTTTGCGTCGTGCCTTCCCTTCCGGACTCCTTCGCTTTGACTACATCGTCCATCGTTGCACAGCCTCCTACGGACAATGCAGCGGCGATTAGAAACAAATTCCGGTTCAGTTTCATCCATATCCCCTTTCGATTGTTTGACTCACGTTTTTTTCCACCTGCTCGGTGCAGGCGCAGGCATCCTAACAAGACGGGAGGGGTCGGCAAAACGAAACGCCCCGTCCGATGCGCTCGGACGGGGCGTGATGTGGCGGCGGAGCGGTCGTGACAGGTTAGGCCGCGGCCTTGTCCTTGCTGCCGTGGAACTGCTCTTCTTCGGTCGAGCCCTTCAGCGCCGTCGTCGACGACTGGCCCTGCTGGATCGTCTGCGTGACCGTGTCGAAGTAGCCGGTGCCGACTTCGCGCTGATGCTTGACCGCGGTGAAGCCGCGTTCGGCCGCGGCGAACTCGGCCTCCTGCAGTTCGACGAAGGCGCTCATCTGGCGGCGTGCATAGCCGTGGGCGAGGTTGAACATCGAGTAGTTCAACGCATGGAAGCCGGCCAGGGTGATGAACTGGAACTTGTAGCCGTAGCTGGCGATTTCCTTCTGAAACTTGGCGATCGTCGCATCGTCGAGGTTCTTCTTCCAGTTGAACGACGGCGAGCAGTTGTAGGCGAGCAGCTTGCCCGGAAATTGCTTGTGGATCGCTTCGGCGAAGGCCTTGGCGAACTTGAGGTCCGGCTTGCCGGTTTCGCACCAGACCAAGTCCGCGTACGGCGCATAGGCAAGGCCGCGAGATATGGCCTGGTCGAGGCCGTTGCGCGTCTTGTAGAAGCCTTCGACGGTGCGTTCGCCGGTCGTGAACGGCTTATCGTTCGCGTCGACGTCGCTGGTCAGCAGGTCGGCCGCTTCCGCGTCGGTGCGTGCAACGAGGATGGTCGGCACGCCGAGGACGTCGGCGGCGAGGCGCGCCGCATTGAGCTTTTCGACCGCCTCGCGCGTCGGCACGAGCACCTTGCCGCCCATGTGACCGCACTTCTTCACGCTGGCGAGCTGGTCTTCGAAGTGCACGCCCGCAGCGCCGGCCTCGATCATCGCCTTCATCAGTTCGAAGGCATTTAGCACGCCGCCGAAACCGGCTTCGGCATCGGCCACGATCGGCTGCAGAAAGTCGATCGAATCGTCGCCCTCGGCGTGATAGAGCTGGTCGGCGCGCAGCAGCGCGTTGTTGATGCGCTTGACCACGGCCGGCACCGAGTCGGCCGGGTAGAGCGATTGATCCGGATACATCTGCCCGGCCAGGTTCGCGTCGGCCGCAACCTGCCAGCCGGAAAGATAGATCGCCTTGAGGCCGGCCTTGACCTGCTGCATCGCCTGGTTGCCGGTCAATGCGCCGAGCGCGTTGACGAAGTCCTCGGTATGCAGCGACTTCCAGAGCTTTTCCGCGCCGAGGCGGGCGAGCGAATGCTCGACGTGCACCGTGCCGCGAAGGCGTACGACGTCTTCGGCCGTGTAGTTGCGCTTGATGCCGGCCCAGCGCGGATTGTTGGTCCAGTCCAGCTTGATCTGTTCGGCGGAGGGAAGAGTCGGTTTCATGGTGCGGTCCTTGGGTATGTCGGTGGGGTGGGAGAGGAGGGGGAGGGGAGGACTTCCCTCGGGCTGTCCGCTTGCGCGGGAATCAGGTTTTCGCGTAGATCGATTCGGCAAGCCGGCGCGAAGCGCTCAGGAGTTGTGTCTGAGTCTGTGCGCCGGTCTGCGAGATGCGCTCGCCGATGCTCAGGATCGCGTCGTCGAACAGGGCGAAATCGATCGGCGTGCCGTCGGCCAGGGCTGCCGCATCGTCGTCGAGCCAGCCGCGCAGCCGGCGGAGAGCGGTATCGGGCGCCCGTGTGGGGGATGCCACAATCAAGGCGCGCACGCAGCAGTCGATGCATGCCGCGAAGTCGGAGCGGGTCGCCGGCGTGTCCGCGGGGCTCGCGACGGGCGCGGCGCAGACCGGTGTCTGCGGAACCGTCCAGCCTGTCGTCGATATCGCGCTGAAAGCCATGAATGCTGCTCCGGCCAACCATGTTGCGTAGCAGCACACTAGGCTCGGTTTATCAATTTGACAAACTGAATGTTTCAATGAAAGAATTTAAAATTGTCAAATAGTTTTTAATTTACTGATTAAAAAGAGAATGTCGACGCGAAAGCCAGGCTCGACAGGCGAGAAATCCGCGGTTCGCGGTCGCCGCAAAGGCAAAGCCGCGTCGACACCGAAGAAAGCGGGTGGCACCGATCAGGCGCGGTTCTACTACAAGGGCAGCCGCCTCAAGCAGCTGCGCGCATTTTGTTACGCGGTGAAATTCGGCAGCGTCGTGCGCGCGGCGGA
>CBJLOV010000189.1:0-8200 GCA_966424745.1 uncultured bacterium | reverse complement strand
TAGTCGCCGCGCGCGGAAAGAATCACCAGGCGCTTTCCGTGCAGCATGGGCCAATACGGTTCGCCCGGGCGAGCGCGATCGAAACCGAATGTCCGGCCGACGCGCACGATCTGGTCGACGTAGGCTTTCATCGCGGCCGGCATGCCGAAGTTGTACATCGGCACGCCGGCGACGATCAGGTCGGCTCGTTCGATCTCGTCGACCAGCCGCTCGCTCAGCGCCAGTTTCGCTTGCATTTCGGGGGTGCGCAGCCCGGGCGGCGTGAAGGCTGCGGCAATCCAGGCTTCGTCGATTGGCGGTGGCGGATCGAGTCCGACGTCGCGGCGAACGATCTCGTCCTGCGGCCGCAGCGCGAGCCAGCGGCGGATGAAAAGCGCGCTGAGGCGGCGCGTATGCGAGCGCTGCCGGCGTGCGCTGGCGTCGATGTGAAGTACGCTGAGCATCGTGGTATCCATGAATTTCCCTCATCTTTGCAAGGAGATTAGGTAGCATTGCACCCTGCTGCAAACGAGCATTTCTTATTCATTCGAATGAATTGAATTCACCCAATGCGACGCCTTCCGCCACTGCCTGCACTGCGCGCTTTCGAAGCCGCCGCGCGCCATCTCAGCTTCAAGCGCGCGGCCGACGAACTGGCCGTGACGCCCACCGCGATCAGTCACCAAATCCGCCAGCTCGAGGATCGTCTGCAGCAGCGCCTGTTCGAACGAGGGCCGCGCCGGATCTCGCTGACATCGGCGGGACAACGCCTCTACCCGGTGCTGCGCGACGGTTTCGATGCATTCGCCGATGCGCTCACCGCGCTCGCGGTCCGGCATCGAACGATCGTGACCCTCTCGGCGACGCGCGCATTGACCGCGCGCTGGCTGGTGCCGCGCATCGGCGAATTCCAAGCCGCGAATCCGCAGATCGACCTGCGTCTGCACGCGAGCGACGAGCCGGTCGACTTCCGGCACGACGCGATCGACGCGGCAGTTCGCTACGGCCGCGGCGGCTATGCCGGGCTTGCCGCGTCGGAATTGCTGCACGACCAGTTCGCGCCCGTGTGCAGTCCGACGCTGGGTCTGCGTACGCCTCGCGATCTGCGCAGGACGACCTTGATCCACTTCGACTGGCAGCGCCGCGCGCGCGACACGCCGGTATGGTCGCGCTGGTTCCAGCACGCGGGCATTGCCGGCGCCGACGTCGATGCAGGTTTGCGTTTCAGCGATGAAAGCCACGCGATTCAGGCGGCGATCGCCGGGCACGGCGTTGCGTTGCTGAGCACCGCGTTGGTCGCCGACGAACTTCGCAGCGGCGCGCTGGTGCAGCCGTTCGGCCCGCGGTTGCCGGCCTATACCTACTATTTCGTGCACCCGCAGCCCGCAGCGACCGGCGTGGAACGGGTGCGGCTCTGGCTGGAAACGATCGCGGAAGGATTCCGCGATCCGCCCGATGCGGCGGGAGCCGTCCTCAGCCGGACAGCTTCTCGCGCAGCAAAGCGTTGAGCTGCTGCGGATTGGCCTGGCCGCGCGTGCGCTTCATCACCTGGCCGACGAAGAACTGCAGCAGCTTCTCGTTGCCGCTGCGGAAGTCCGCAAGCTGGGTCGGATACTCGGCAAGCACCGCGTCGATCGCGGCGGCGAGCGCACCCGAGTCGGAGATCTGTTTCAAGCCGCGCTTCTCGATCACCTCGTCGGCACCGCCTTCGCCGGCCCACATCGCGGCGAACACGTCCTTGGCGATCTTGCCGGAGATGGCGCCCTCGCGCACGCGTGTCAGCAACTGCGCGAGTGCCGCCGCCGAAACGTTCGACCGCTCGATCGGCAGCACCGCTTCGTTGAGCGCGGCGGAGACTTCGCCGAGCGTCCAATTCGCCGCCAGTTTCGCCTCCGGATGCGGCGCGCTTTGGATTGCCGGGTGTTCCGTCGCCGATTTCGCCGCGCCCGGCAACGCCGCGAGCACGGCTTCGAAATAGTCGGCCGTGGCGCGATCCGCGCAGAGCTGGGTCGCATCGGCTTCGGGCAGGCCGAGCGCATCGATGTAGCGCGCACGCCGCGCCTCGGGCAACTCGGGCATCGTCGCTTTCACCGCCGCGACGTCGTCGGCCGTCACCGCGAGCGGCGGCAGGTCGGGATCGGGGAAGTAGCGGTAGTCGTTGGCGTCTTCCTTGCCGCGCATCGGCCGCGTCTGGTGGCGCGCCGGATCGTAGAGGCGCGTTTCCTGGACGATGCTCTCGCCGTTCTCGAGCGCGCGGATCTGCCGCTCGATCTCGTATTCGATCGCCTTCTCGACGAAGCGGAAACTGTTGACGTTCTTGATCTCGGTGCGCGTGCCGAGCTTGTCGCCGCCGGCGGGGCGCACGGACACGTTCGCGTCGCAGCGGAACGAACCTTCCTGCATGTTGCCGTCGCAGACGCCGAGCCAGCGCACGAGCGTATGCACGGCGCGCATGTAGGCCACCGCCTCCGCCGCCGAATGCAGCACGGGCTTGGAGACGATCTCGAGCAGCGGGGTGCCGGCACGGTTCAGGTCGATGCCGGTCGCGCCGTGGAATTCCTCGTGCAGCGATTTGCCGGCGTCCTCCTCCAGATGCGCGCGTTCGATCGCGACCTCGATGACGCGGCCGTCGTCGAGGCGCACGGCGAGCTTGCCTTCGGCGACCACGGGCAACTCGTACTGGCTGATCTGGTAGCCCTTCGGCAGGTCGGGATAGAAGTAGTTCTTGCGCGCGAACACGCTGTGCGGCGCGATGCGCGCGCCGATCGCCAGGCCGAAGCGGATCGCCTTGTCGAGCGCGGCGCGGTTCGGCACCGGCAGGGTGCCGGGCAGGGCGATGTCGACCAGGCCGGTGTGCGTGTTCGGCTCGGCGCCGTAAGCGGTCGAGGCGCCGGAGAAGAGCTTGCTCGTCGTCGACAGTTGGGCGTGGATTTCCAGGCCGATGACGGGTTGCCAGCCTGTGGGGGCCGAGGGCTGAGGGCTGAGGGCTGGAGAGGTCATGGCGAGCCCTCCGGCTGCTTGGTGTGCCAATCGGTGACGAGCTGCAGTTGGTGTGCGGCGTTGAGCAGGCGTGCTTCTTCGAATGCCGGCGCGATCAATTGCAGGCCGACGGGCAGGCCCTCGCTGAAACCCGCGGGCAGCGAGATCGCCGGCAGGCCGGCGAGGTTGACCGCGACCGTGTTGACGTCGGCGGCGTACATCGCAAGCGGGTCGGACGACTTCTCGCCGATCTTGAACGCGACGGTCGGCGTCGTCGGCCCGGCGATCAGGTCGACCGATTGGAACGCTTCGCTGAAATCGTTCGCGATCAGGCGGCGTACGCGCTGCGCGCGCAGGTAGTAGGCATCGTAGTAGCCTGCCGACAGCGCATAGGTGCCGACGAGGATGCGGCGCTTCACTTCCGCGCCGAAGCCTTCGGCGCGCGTGCGCGTGTACAGGTCTTCGAGCGACGTCGCCTCTTTCGCGGCGTAGCCGTAGCGCACGCCGTCATAGCGGGCGAGATTGCTCGAGGCTTCCGCCGGCGCGATCACGTAGTAGGCCGGAATCGCCAGCGCGGCGTTCGCCAGCGAGATCTCGACGAGCGTCGCGCCGAGTTTTTCGTATTCCCTGAGCGCGCCCTGCACGGCCGCGCCGACACCCGCGTCGATGCCGCCGCCGAAGTATTCGCGCGCGATGCCGATGCGCAGACCCTGCAGCGGCTTCGCCAGCGCGCCGGCATAGTCGTCGATGGCGCGGTTCGCGCTGGTCGCATCGCGCGGATCGTGCCCGGCCATCGCGGCGAGCACGTGCGCGCAATCTTCGGCGCTGCGCGCCAGCACGCCGCCGCAGTCGAGGCTCGACGCGAACGCGATCATGCCCCAGCGCGAGACGCGGCCGTAGGTCGGCTTCAACCCCGTGATGCCGCAGAACGCGGCCGGTTGGCGGATCGATCCGCCGGTATCGGTGCCGGTGGCGAACGGCACGATGCCGGCGGCGACGACGGCGGCCGAGCCGCCCGACGAACCGCCCGGCACGCGCGCGGTGTCCCAGGGATTCTTCACCGGGCCGTAGAAGGAATTCTCGTTCGACGAGCCCATCGCGAACTCGTCCATGTTCGCCTTGCCGATCGCGACCGCGTGCGCGTCGTGCAGGCGCTCGACCACGCCCGCGTCGTACGGCGGCACGAAATGGTCGAGCATGCGCGAGGCGCAGGTCGTGCGCAGGCCGTTCGTGCAGAAGATGTCCTTGTGCGCGAACGGGATGCCGGCGAGCGTCGACCACGCGCCGGAGGCGAGCCGCGCATCGGCACGCCCGGCGGCGGCGAGGGCGCCGGCCTCGTCGAGCGTGATCAGCGCATTCAGATCGTTGCGTTGTTTCGCCGCGGCGAGCGCCTGCCGGGCCAAGTCCGTTGCCGACGTTTTCCGCTCACGCAAGGCCTGCGCGAGCTGCGCGATCGAAGAAGTCATACCGCTCTATTCGAGAACTTTGGGAACGAGATACAAACCGCCGCGCGCCTCGGGCGCGAGGGCGAGAAACGCTTCGGCGCGATCGGGCTCGGTCACGGCGTCCGGCCGCCAGGCCAGCGTCTGCTCGTGCGGATGCGCGAGCGGGGCGACGCCGTCGATCCGCGCCGCGCCGAGCTGGTCGGCGAGGTCGAGGACGCCGCTCAGTTCCTGCGCGATCGGCGCGAGCTCGTTTTCGCCGACGGCGAGACGGGCGAGGCGGGCGATATGGCGCACGGTGGCGGCGTCGATGGACATGCGGAAAACCCCGGAGTGGAGGGCAAAGATAGCATATCGACCGGCGCTGTCGCGGCGGCGGTCCAGGGCCGGCTCAGGCAGGCGGCGGCGCACCCGCGGCGTTTCCGGCGAGCACCGCCTGGATGTCCTCGAGACGATGTCCGCGCGTGTCGATGCCGCGGCTCAGCAGCATCGCGCCGGAGAGGGCAAGCGGCGCGGCGATCAGCACGGCCGAGAGCGCGAAGTGTTCGAAGAAACCGGCGACGCCGAGGCCGGCGCCGACGATGCCGCCGAACTTCGAGCTCGCCGCGATCAAGCCGGCGCCGGTGCCGCGGTAGTGCACGGGATAGATTTCCGCGGCGTACGGAATCAGCATCGCGATCACCCCGCTCGTGCTGATCAGCAACGCGACCGTCGCCGCCGTCACCGCGGCGGTCGAATGCAGTTCGAGCAGGGCGAGCGCGCAGAACGCGAGCAGGGCGAGGGCGGAGAGGCCGATGAACAGCACGAGCGTCCTGATTGCGCTCCAACGGTGGTAGAGCCAGACGACGACGCCGATGCCGGGCAGGGCGAGCACGGCCGACCAGGCAAGCAGGGCGCTGGTCGCCTTGGCCTCGACGCCGAGCTTGACCAGATTGACCGGCAGCCAGAGGACGAAGCCGAAATTGGCCAGACCCCAGCCGAGGCCGCAGACGATCAGGCCCCAGGTGATGCTGGCCTGGCGGCCGCGCAGCAGCGCGCGCAGGCCGCCGACGCCGATCGGCGCATCGATCTCGGGTGCGCCGGGCGCCGTTTCGGCGTCGCGCTCGATGGCGCTGCGCGCTTCGGCGGGCGTGTGCGCACCGGAAAAACGCAGCAGCACGGCGCGCGCTTCGTTCTCCAGGCCCTGGCTGGCAAGGAAGCGCGGCGATTCGGGAATCCAGCGGTTGAGCAGGAGGATGATCGCGCCGGTCGGCAGGTTGAGCAGCCATAGCGAGCGCCAGCTGAAGATCGGCTCGAGCAGAGCCGCCGCGCCGGCCGCAGCGAGGTAGCCCGCCGAGGTGCCGACGCCGCCGAGCGCCACGAGCAGCCAGCCGCGGTGCGCGGCCGGAATCGCCTCGGCCATCAAGGTGAACGCGATCGGCAGCAGGCCGCCGGCCGAAGCGCCCATGAGAAAGCACATCGCCAGGTTCCATTCGAACGACGGCATCGCGCCGCAGATCGCCGTCGCCATGAACATCAGCGCCGAGAGCAGGATGCCGGCGCGGCGGCCGAACAGATCGCCGAGGCGGCCCCAGACGACCGAACCGACGGTGGTGCCGATCAGCGCCCAGAACGCGAGTTTCGCCGCGGTCTGCTTGCTGATGTCGTACTCGGCCGTCATGCCGGGGATGACGAAGCCGAGCGTGGCCGGCTTCATCACGTCGATGGCGAGCGCGACGATCAGGACGATCACCAGGGTCCAGTGTGCGCGGTTGAGCGGCACGCGGTCGGCAATGTGGAAGTAGGCATGATCGCGCACGGCCTGCAGCGATTCGCGCATCTGCGCAAGGCGCGGCATCAGGCCATAGATCGACAGGCCGAGGCCGATCGGGATCAATGCCATGCCGACGAGCATCGTCGTATCCATCGGCATGCCGGCCAGGCGGTAGTGCACGTGCGCGCCCATGGCGAGCATCGGCCCGTGCGACAGCACGCCGGCGATCAGCAGGGCGCAGCCAATCCAGAACGCAATCGGGTGGTGGAAGGAGATGCCTTTTGAATTCATCGCGACGGCGGAGCGGAAGGGGCGGGCGAGCCGTCGTGGAGACCCTGGCTCGATCGCAACGATTACCTCGACATTGCCTGCAATTTAACAGCATTTTTCCTTGCTTCGCCCCCATGCGCTTACTACACTGTCGCGCTTTTCGCACAAGACGCGGCATCACGCCTTCGGCGATACTGGATTTTCATAATGTTCAAAGGTTTACGCGGCCTCTTCTCCAACGACCTGTCGATCGATCTCGGCACGGCGAATACCCTGATCTATGTGCGCGGCCAGGGCATCGTGCTGAACGAGCCTTCGGTCGTCGCGATCCGCCAGGACCGCGGTCCCGGCGGCCCGCGTTCGGTCGCCGCGGTCGGCGCCGACGCCAAGCGCATGCTCGGCCGCACGCCGGCGGCGATCGTCACGATCCGGCCGATGAAGGACGGCGTCATCGCCGACTTCACGATGACCGAGGAGATGCTCAAGCAGTTCATCAAGAAAGTGCATCGCGCGCGCATGTTCCGGCCGAGCCCGCGCGTGCTGGTCTGCGTGCCGTGCGGTTCGACCCAGGTCGAGCGCCGCGCGATCAAGGAGTCGGCCGAGTCGGCCGGCGCGCGCGACGTGTACCTGATCGAGGAGCCGATGGCCGCGGCGATCGGCGCCGGCATTCCGGTGCACGAGGCGCGCGGCTCGATGGTGCTCGATATCGGCGGCGGCACTTCGGAAGTCGCGGTGATTTCGCTCAACGGCATCGTCTACTCGCAGTCGGTGCGCATCGGCGGCGACCGTTTCGACGAAGCGATCATCAACTACGTACGCCGCAACCACGGCACTCTGATCGGCGAGTCGACCGCCGAGCGGATCAAGGTCGAGATCGGCTGCGCGTTCAAGCAGGAAGACGCGAAAGAGATCGAAGTCTCCGGCCGCAATCTCGCCGAGGGCGTGCCGCGCATGATCCGGATCAACTCGAACGAAGTGCTCGATGCGCTGCACGAGCCGCTGACCGGCATCGTCGCGGCGGTGCGCATCGCGCTCGAGCAGACGCCGCCGGAGCTGTGCTCCGACGTCGCCGAACGCGGCATCGTGCTGACCGGCGGCGGTGCCCTGCTCAAGGACCTCGACCGCTTGATCTCCGAAGAAACCGGCCTGCACGTGCACGTCGCCGACGATCCGCTCACCTGCGTCGCCCGCGGCGGCGGCCGCGCGCTCGAACTCGTCGATCAGCACGGCAGCGATTTTTCTGCCAGCGAGTAGCGCAGGTCCGGCACCGGGGATTCGACAGGGCGGGTATTCGCAATGGGATAGGTTTTGATCTTCCGAATCTCGAATCTCCCCTCTTCAATTTCATTTTGACGTGGCCATCACCGCCAACAATACGGCCCCGCTGTTCGGCGAAGGCGCATCGAGTACCTTGCGCCTGGTGGTCTACCTCGTCATCGCGGTCGCCCTGATGATCGCCGATCGGCGCGGCGACTGGCTCGAACATATTCGCTCCGGCGCGGGCGTCGTCACCGAACCGATCTATCGGCTTGCCGCGGCGCCCTCGGAGCTGGCGCGGGATGCACGCGTCGCCCTTGCAGACCGTCGTGCGCTGACCGAACAGAACGCCGAATTGAGCCGCCAGCTTCTGCTTGCACAGACCCGGCTGCGCCGCGTCGAAGCGGTGCAGGAACAGAACCAGCGCATGCAGGAACTGCTCTCCGTACAGAAAACGCTCGGCCTTTCCGTGCAGCTCGCCAAGGTGATCGACGTCGACTTTGGTCCGTACAAGCGGCAG
>CBJLOV010000188.1:0-8234 GCA_966424745.1 uncultured bacterium | reverse complement strand
GACCACTACAACATCCGCGCGCCGAGTCCTCTGCTGGAGGCGTTGCGCGACTTTTACTGCGCGACGGTCGGTCTGCAGGTCGGCCCGCGCCCGCCGTTCCGCAGCCGCGGCTACTGGCTGTACGCGGGCGGGCGCGACGTGCTGCATCTGAGCCAGACGCGCACCGATGAAATCCGCCAAATCGGCGTCGTCCCGACTTTCGATCACGTCGCCTTCGTCTGCGAGGATTTCGAAGGAATGCGTGCCGCCCTCGCCGCGGCCGGCGTCGCGCACGAGGTCGACGAAGTGCCCGGGCGCGGCCAGCGGCAGATCTTCTTTCACGATCCGGCCGGCAACGGCGTGGAGCTGAACTTCCGCGGTTAGCGGGAGCGCCGTGGCGCTGCGGCGTCGCGCAGGAAATCCCCGATTCCTCCACACTGCGTGCGTTTTGCCGCTCGACACTCGCCGCCGGAACGGGCGGGCGTGTCGGCGAAATCCTTCCTCGAGCGTTGATGTCGTCCCGAGAGCCCGGAGCTTCGATCCGCGCGAGGCAAGATGAACCTGTCCGCCATCCATCCGCTGCGATGCGCGCCCGCGCCGATCTTCGTCGTCGGTTCGCCGCGCTCGGGGACGAGCATCCTCACCTGGTGCCTCGGCCGGCATTCGAACCTGCTTGCCCTGGAAGAGTCCGGTTGGATGGGCGATCTCGCCGCAGACCTGGGCGCGCGCTTTGCCGCCGGAAGCCGTCGCGGCGAGCGCTCGCAGCTTGCCGCCATGGGCCTGGACCGGGACACCTTCATGGCCGAATTCGGCGCGGCCATCGACCATCTGGTCGCGCGCTATCGATCGCGGTTGCCCGACGCTTTCGAAATCGGCGGCAAGACGCGCTGGATCGACGGCACGCCGGAGTATTCGCTGCACATCTGCGGGCTGCACAAACTGTTCCCGTCGGCGAAGTTCGTGCACATCGTGCGCGACGTCGACGCGGTGGCCGCGTCGATGCTGAATTTCCATCGCCTCAACGGAGAGCGTCTCGTCGTCGGCCCCGCCCACGCCTATGCCTACTGGAAGGCGACCGTCGAGGCCTGCCTGGCCGCCGAACGCGCGCTCGGCAGCGATGTCGTGCATCGGCTGCGCTACGCGGATCTCGTCGAGCGGCCCGAAGCGGCACTGGGCGGCATACTCGGGTTCCTCGGCGAGCCCTACGAGGCCGCCTGCCGGCGGCCGCTGCGGATCCGGATCAACAGTTCGAACGTACCCGCGGACTTCGTCGTCGACACCTCGCGAATCGATTCCGACCTGCTGAGGACGGCGCGCGAGCTGAGCCGGTCGTTGCAGGAAACGCCGGGAACGGAGGAGGCATTCGGCCGGGTATCGGCCCGTTTCGCCGAGGCCTTCGAGGAGCGGGTCGATTTCGTCGCCGCGCTCGACGGCGAATACGCCGCCGCGCAGGGCGAGGTCGCGCGCTTGAACGCCGAGCTCGATCGTTCCAATGCCTGGGCGCTCGCCTGCGACGAAACGATACGCCAGCGCGATGCGCTGATCGTCGGCATGCGGTCCGAGCTTGCGGCCAGCAATCGATGGGCGCTGCACCTCGATCGCGTGCTCGGCAAGTTCGGCGCCGTGCTGATCTTGCAGTGCCTGCTGTTGATCGGCGTGCGCCTGGCCGGCGCGGCCGGTCTGCGCGCCGCCTATTGGCTGGCGATGCCGGTATGTCTCGGCACGAGCTTGAGCGGCGCCCTCGCGTTCGCCTGGATGCGCCGCGCGCGACTTCTCCGGGTCGCGCGTGCCTTCCTGATCCGCCTTTGAGTTTTTCCGTTTCCACTTAGAATAACGGGCCGCGCAACGACGGCCGCTGCGGCCCGCGCCGTTCTATCTGGAGATGTCGGATGACGATCACGCTGTACGGATTGGAAAAATGCAGTACGTGCCAGAAGGCGCGCAACTGGCTCGACAAGCACAAGGTCGCGCACGAATTCATCGACTACCGCGAGCACCGCATCGACGCGCCGACGCTGAAGGATTGGGCCGGGCAGGCCGGCGGCTGGGACAAGCTCGTCAACCGCACGGGCATGACCTGGCGCAATCTGCCGCCGAACCGCAAGTCGCCCGAGTCCGATCCGGAATGGCTGCTGCTGATCAAGGAATATCCCGCGCTCGTGCGCCGCCCGGTCGTGGTGCGCGACGGCCAGGTCAGCCTCGGCTTCACCGACAAGCTGTTCAAGCAGTTGTTCGGCACATGAGCGAGATCCTCGATCTCACTATCGATCTCGTCCGGCGGCCTTCGGTGACGCCGGACGATCAGGGCTGCCAGAAGCTGCTTGCGGATCGTCTGGCGCGCGCCGGGTTCACGATCGAACACCTGCGCTACGGCGAGGTCGACAACCTGTGGGCGACGCATGGAGGCGGCGCGCCGGTGCTGGTGTTTCTCGGCCACACCGACGTCGTGCCGACCGGCCCGCTGGAAAAATGGACGAGTCCGCCGTTCGAGCCGACGATCCGCGACGGACGTCTCTACGGCCGTGGTGCGGCCGATATGAAATCGTCCGTGGCGGCGATGACGCTGGCGCTCGAAGCCTTCGTACAGGCGCATCCGCAGCACGCAGGCACGATCGCTTTGCTCGTCACCAGCGACGAAGAAGGCCCGACCAATCTCGACGGCGTGCGCCGCGTCGCCGAGGAATTCCGCCGTCGCGGCCAGCGCATCGACTATTGCGTCGTCGGCGAACCTTCGTCCGCGCAGAGGTTCGGCGACGTGATGCGCGTCGGCCGCCGCGGCTCGCTCTCGGCGCGCCTTACGGTGCGCGGCGTGCAGGGCCATGTGGCCTATCCCGACAAGGTGCGCAATCCGATCCACCTCGCCGCGCCGGCGCTGGCCGAGCTCGCGGCGACGCGCTGGGACGAAGGCAACGCAGAGTTCCCGCCGACCTCGATGCAGATGTCGAACATCCGCGCCGGGACCGGCGCTCTCAACGTCGTGCCGGGCGAACTCGAGGTCGCGTTCAATTTCCGCTTCTGCACCGAAAGCACGGCGGCGTCGCTGCGCGAGCGCACCGAGGCGATCCTGCGCAAGCATGGGCTCGATTTCGAAGTCGCCTGGGACTTGTCCGGCGAGTCCTTCCTCACCCGCGACGGCGCCTTGCGCGCCGCGGCGAGCGCGGCGCTTGCCGATATCTGCGGCGTCGCGCCCGAGGCAAATACCGGCGGCGGCACGTCGGACGGACGCTTCATCGCGCCGCTCGGCGCAGAGGTCGTCGAACTCGGCCCGATCAATGCGTCGATTCACAAGATCGACGAGAACGTGGCGATCGACGAACTGGAAAAGCTGCCGGCGTTGTATTTCGAAATCGCACTGCGTTTGCTGGCCCGATCCGGCGGGGAATGACGGCAAAGCCCGTTTCAACTCTTCTCGCGCTCGCCGCATCTGACGACGGTTGAGCCCATTCCCGACGAGAGGAGGTCCCTTGATGCGTTGCCGATTCGGTTTTCTGCTTGCCCTTGCCGTCGCAGCGCCGGTTTTCGCCGGCACGCCGCCGCAGGTCGATCTCTCGATGCTGGACAAGGGCATGCCCGGGCCGCGCACGCAAGTTCTCGTGCTCGGCTCGGTGCACCTCTCGCAGATGCCGAAAAGTTTCAAGCCGGAATCGCTGCAGCCTTTGCTCGACAAGCTGGCCGCGTTCAAGCCGGACATCATCACGATCGAAGCGCTCTCCGGCGAGCAATGCGATCTGATGGCTCGTCATTCCACCGTTTACGATCCCAAGGACGTCGAAACCTATTGCAAGAGCACCGACGCGGCGAAGGCGGCGACCGGGCTGGATGTGCCGGCGGCGATCGCCGAGATGCGGACGACGCTGAAGTCCTGGCCGGCCGATCCAGCCCCGGTGCAGCGCCGGCGTCTGGCGGCGGTGTTTCTCGCCGCAGGCGAAAACGCGTCGGCGCTGGTGCAATGGCTGCAACTGCCCGCGTCGGAGCGGCATGCGGGAGAGGGATTGGACGCGTCCTTGGCCGCCCAGCTCGACAAGCTCGCCACGCGCAACAACGAAGACGTTCTGATCGCCGCCCGGTTGGCCGTGCGCCTCGGCCTGCAGCGCGTGTACCCGGCGGACGATCACACCGGCGACAATGTCGACGTCGGCGATCAGCAAGCGTACGGCAAGGCCGTCCAGCAGGCCTGGGACGCCCATCCCGACCAGCTGAAAAAAATCCTCGGGGAGGAGGGGCAACTGGAAAAGGGTGGAGACATGCTCGCGCTGTATCGTTTCATCAACCGCCCCGAAATACGGCGCGGGCAGATGGACAGCGATTTCGGCGCGGCATTGCGCGAACCGTCGCCGCAGCAGTACGGGCGCCTGTACGTGGCAGGATGGGAAATCCGCAATCTGCGCATGGTCTCGAACGTCCACGCCGCGTTTGCCGAACATCCCGGCGCGCGCGTGCTGTCCATCGTCGGCGCTTCGCACAAGCCCTGGTTCGACAAGTTTCTGAGTCAGATGCAGGGCGTCGATATCGTCGACGCGGAGCAGGCGCTGAAGTGATTCGGCCGCTCGATCGGTCGAACCCCGTTTTTCTTCTTCGGATCAAAAAGTCGGACGCGGCCCGTTTCGGAGGAGCTTGTGCGCAGGGGCGAAAGCAGGCCCTGCGCAGCCGGCATTACCGCTGCGGAGAAATCCGCAGCGTGTATTTCGTGTCGCCGGGCAGGAACGGCGTCGGCTTGCCCTGAGCCCAATCCTCGTGGCCCGCGCCGTAGAACGGCGAAAGCGGATTGCCGCTCTGGCCACCCGGCATGTGGAAGTAGCCATTTTCTTCGTGCCCCGGCTCCACACCGAAACGCTCGCTCGCGCCAAACGTCGCGCCCTGCACGCGCGGCATGTTGCTGTCGCCGGGCAGCGGTTCGGACGGCATGTCGGTCAGTCTGCCGAGCAGCGGTACGGCGGCGCTCAGCGGGTGTGCGATGTGCGTGGCGGTGACCTCGCCCCAGGTGCGGGCGGCAAGACCGCCGGGCAGGACGCCGAGCTTGGCCGCCACGCGCTGCGCGCATTGGCGTAGGAGATCGTCCCAGTCCGCATAGCCGGGCGGCAGCAGGTACACCGGGCGGGCCTGCAGGATCGCGTCGACCTGGTGCTCGCCCTGATACTGCGGAGGAAACTTGAAGTCGGGATATTTCGCGCGCACCGCCGCGGCGAAACCGCTCAGCACCGTGTCGATCACTTCGAGGCGGTACGCGCGGACAAGGCGGTAGCCGACCGACCGCGGATCGGCGCGCCCGCTCCAATCGTCGGCGTACGTCTTCATGCCGGCCAATTCCGGCTCGTTCGATTTCGCCAGCGTGTCGCGCAGCCGTTCGTGCCAACGGTCGAGCAGCAGGGCGCGATCGTCGAGTTGGATCGCGAGAAAGTCGGCGGGCGCGAACCGCTCCTTCGCCTGCAAGTCGTCGCGGATCTGGCGCTGGCGTGCGCCGAGATCGAATCCGCCGTCGCCGACGCGCGCGTAGTCCTCCGATTCGAAATCGAGCGTGCGCGAATTCGCCGTCCAGATCCGCGCCCCGGGCGGATTCGACAGATGCGGATATTCCGCGGGTTCCAGCCAGCCGTTCCAGCCGTTGCCGGCCTGGCTCCAGTCGCATGGCAGCTGCGGATCGCAGCTGCCCACGCGACGCGGGATGCGGCCGGCGATCGTCCAGCCGATGTTGCCGCCGCGGTCACCGGCGACGAAGTTCTGCGCCGGCATGCCGGCGCGGTTGACGACGTCGAATGCTGCTTCGATCGTTTCCGCGGCGTCGAGATTGAACAGTTCGAGGTTGGTGCCGCCCGGCTGCAGCGCCGTCCAGGCCAGGGCGAGCGGCGCGCCGTCGGCGTCTTCGCCGAGTATCGGCCCCCACTGCGTTTCGCGTACTTCGAGCTTTTCGTCGGCGCCGCCGCGCACCTTGATGATCTCCTCGTGCGTCGCGACCGGCTGCATACCGCTCAGGTCGCGATAGCGATTCTTGTCGGCGGGATCGAGGTCGACGCGCACCCAGTCGAGCCAGTCGCCGTAGCTGTTGGTGAAGCCCCAGGCGATGTGGCGGTTGCTGCCGGCGACGAGAGAGGGCAGACCGGGCAGGGTCACGCCGATCAGGTCGATCTCCTCGCCCGCGCGCCGCGGATGCGGATAGCGCAGGCGGGCGCGGAACCAGATGTTCGGCGCGCGCAGGCCGAGGTGCATGTCGTTGGCGACCATCGCGGCGCCGGTCCGCGTGAGGCTGCCGCCGACGGCGAAATTGTTGCTGCCGAGCACGTCGCCCGGCGGCGACGCCGCGTCGGCGAGCTTGAGCAGCTTTGCCTCGGCCTTGCGCAGATCGATGTCGCCGTCGGCGGGGAGGACGGGGGCCGGCATGGCCGCGCCGAGCAGCGGCGCATCCCATTGGCCGCCGTTCGCGCGCAGAAACTGGAATGCGCTTTCCGGGAGCGCCGCTTTGATCTTGGCAAAGGCGAGTTCGCGCGCGTTGCTCGCGTCGTTGAGGTCGAAGAACATCGCGTCGAGCACGAGGATGCTGTCGGCCTCGCTCCATAGCCGCGGCGCCGAACCGAGCAGCCAGTATTCCCACGGCCGCGAAGCGAGCGCGTCGAGGCCCGCATTCACGCCGTCACGGTAGGCGGCGATGTCGGCGTGCTGCTCCGGCGGCAGCATCGCGAGCGCCTGTTCGGCGCGCGCGCGCATGCGGAACGCGCGGCGCTGCCGGTCGAGTTTCAGCGCCGCGCCGCCGACCAGTTCGGACAGCTCGCCCGCGGCGGCGCGGCGCATCAGGTCCATCGCGAAGAACCGTTCCTGCGCGTGTACGTAACCGAGGGCCCAGGACACGTCCGTGCGGCCGGTGCCGCGGATCGTCGTGACGCCGATCGCATCGCGCTCGACCGACACGGGCTGACGCAATTGCGTCGTGGCCGCCGTTCCGTCGAGCTGAGGCAGGCTGGCGCGGACGAGAAAGTAGATCCCCGCCGCAGCCGCGACCAGCAGAACGACGACGGCCAGGATCAGTCGCTTCAGGATGCGGAGAAGAGTGCGCATCGGTGGATTCTATCGCCATTCCGATGTTGCGCTTGCCTACTTTTTTTGCGCGCCGGGCGCGTGCAGGTCGGAGTATTGCTCTCTTGAGATTTCCGCGGTCGGGGACGGCTCGGCAGGCGCGATAGGCTTTCTGCCGTTGCTCGTCATTCCCGCGTCGGGCGCGCGGAAATGACGAGGCAAAAAGAAAAATCTCGCGTCAGCCCGTCGTTTCGATCCGTTCGACGCGCTGGAACCCGCGCGGCAGGCTGCCGCCGCGCTGGGCGCGGTTGCCGTTGTATTCGACGAGGTCGGCCCATTTGAGGATCAGCTTGCGCTGACCCGCATAGACCGTGACTTCGCCCGAACCTTCGGCGACGACGGCAATGCCGGCGACGCGTTCGCCCTCGGCGAGCCGGGCCTTCGGGATCTCGATCAGCTTGTTGCCCTTGCCGCCGTTGTCGAGCTCGGGCAGTTCGGCGACCGAGAACATGAGGAAATGGCCCGTGTTCGTGGCCACCGCGATACGGTCGCGCGCGGGGTCGGCGACGTAGGCAGGGGCGAGTACGTGCGCATCGTCGTCGAGATTGATGATCTGCTTGCCGGCCTTCTTGTTCGCCAGCAGGGCCTCGAACTTGGTGACGAAGCCGTAGCCGAAATCGGAGGCGAGCACGAGGCGGACCGGCGCATCGGCCATGGCGACCGCGTCGAAGTGCGCTCCCGCGGCGGGGGTGAAGCGGCCGGTCAGCGGCTCGCCGTTGCCTCGCGCGGAAGGCAGGGTATGGGCCGGCGTCGAATAGCTGCGTCCGTTCGAATCGATGAATGCGACTTGCTGCGTGGTCTTGCCCTTGGCGGCCTGGCGGAAGCCGTCGCCTTCGCGATAGCTCAACGCGGGCGCATCGATGTCGTGGCCCTTGGCGGCGCGCACCCAGCCCTTCCCGGACAGGATC
This sequence comes from uncultured bacterium, assembly GCA_966424745.1. GTDB lineage: Bacteria > Pseudomonadota > Gammaproteobacteria > Xanthomonadales > Rhodanobacteraceae > Rudaea. The sequence goes on along the minus strand of CBJLOV010000188.1, from coordinate 282 downwards.
ACGGTGATCGGTTCGCTTGCGACCAGCGCGGATTCGTCGAGCGCCTGCGCGGCCTCCCGCTCGACGATCGGCGAGCGGCGCTTGTCGCCGTACTTCTCCGCATCGGCGCGCAATTCGTCCTTGATCAGCGTCTTCAGCTTGGCCGGCGACTTCAGCGTGACCGCGATGCGCGCGCGCTCCTCTTCGAGCGCGTCGCGCTCCGCGTTGATCTTCATTTCCTCGAGTCGGGCCAATTGGCGCAGCTTGGTCTCGAGAATGTAGTCGGCCTGGTCCTCGCTGAGC
>CBJLOV010000187.1:0-8378 GCA_966424745.1 uncultured bacterium | reverse complement strand
ACGCGGATTCGAAAAGCGTCAGTGCGAATAGAGCAAATCTTCAAATGCTCTATCCGCGTTCTTTGCTCTTGTCCGCGTCAATCCGCGTTCGACGCTTTTCCCGCCGCAGCGGTTTTCGCTTGCTCGCCGTCCTTCAGCCAGCGTGCCAACCACGCCTGCACTTCGCCGTACCAGAACTTCGAGTTCTCGGCATTGAGCACCCAATGGTTCTCGTCGGGGAAGACGAGCAGTTTGCTCTCCACGCGCTGGCGCTGCAGCGCGGACCAGTATTCGAGCGCGTTGTTGATCGGCACGCGGAAATCGTGCTCGCCGACCGAAACCAATGCCGGGGTCTTGAATTTCGCCGCGTAGCGGATCGGGTTCTGCTCGCGCCAGATCGCGTTCTGCTCCCAGACCGGACCGCCGTTGCCGACTTCGCGGCCGTAGATCGTATCCGAGGTACCCCACTGCGCTTCGAGATTGACCAGGCCGGCATGGCTGACCAGGCAGCGATAGCGCGTCGTGGTGGCCTGCATCCAGTTCGACAAATGGCCGCCGTAGCTCGCGCCGGCCGCGCACTGCCGGTTCGCGTCGATGAAGGAATATTTCTTGATCGCCTCGTCCGCGGCGGCATTGATGTCGTCGCCCGGCCCTTTCAGCGGATCGCCCTGGATCGCCTGCGCGAACGCTTCGCCATAGCCGGTCGAGCCGACGTAGTTGGTCAGCAGCACGACATAACCCGGCGCGGCGAGCAGGTGATAATTCCAGCGCAGCACCCACTGGTCGCGCCATTGCGAAAACGGACCGCCGTGCATGACGACGAGCAGCGGGTATTTTTTCGCCGGATCGAAATGCGGCGGCTTGAGCAGCAGCGACTGGATACGCTGGCCGCGCGCATTGGCGAACCAGAAGCTGTCGAGCGGCGCGAGATCGAGCTTGGCCGTCGCCGCCGCAGCGAACGCGGTCAGTTTCTGCATCTTGCCCGCGGCGTCCAGGCGCACGATCTCCGGCGGCTCGGTTGCCGATTCGTACTGCGCGAGCAGCATCGGCGACTTCACGCCGCCGCTGAGATTGGTCCAGGTGCCGTGTGCGGGCGCGCCGACGAGTTTGGCTTCCTTGTCTCCGTTCGCGGCGCGGTAGAGTTTTTCTTGGCCCGCATCCTCGGCCGTGAGATACACCGCACGGCTGTCGGCCGCAGGCGCAAAGCTGCCGAGCGAAAGCTTGTTCGGCAGTTCGATGCGTCCGCGCGGCTTCGCGCCCGGCCAGTCGAAGACGGCGAGGCCCGTCGCGTCGTAGATCTGGCCGGTCTGCGGCGTCACCGCGGCGTACAGCGTGCGGCCGTCCGCGCTGAAGCGGGGTTTGCCGTAGCTGTCGCCCGCGTCGAGCGCCTCGGCTCCGGTCAGGCGCTTCGGCTCGCCGCCGTCGACGGAGACCTGGAACAAATCGGCATGGGTGAACTGCCAGGCCGCGCGATCGCGGTTGCGGCTGGCGACGAAGACGATCGAGCCGCCGTCGGGCGCCCAGGTCGAGCCGGCGTTTTCGTCGGGCGCGGAATAGCCAGGCAACTTTGCCAGCGCCGTGCCGGCAAGCAGGTCGCGCGCGTCGTTCGCGCCGATCGTCTGCACGAACACGTGCGGGCGCTTGTCGTCGATCCATTTGTCGAAATTGCGGATCGGGAAGCCCGTGTACACGTAAGCCTTGTACTTGCGCTCTTCGCGCTCCTTGGCGATGCGCTCGTTGTCCTTGTCGTCCTTCGCTTCCGTGTAGACATGGCTCGTGAACAGCAGGCGCTTGCCGTCGGGCGAAAACTCCGGCTCGGTCGCGCCGGTCGACAGCGTCGTCGCCTTGATCGCCTCGCCTCCCTGGGCGAGATCGAGGATCCAGATCTGCGCGACCTTGTCGTCGCCGCGCTTGGCCGAGAACGCGATGCGCCTGGAATCGGCGCTCCAGGCGATGCCGCTCTCCGCGGTCTTGCTCGCGGTCAGACGCCGTGCCGGCGTGCTGCCGTCGGTCGGCACGAGCCACAGGTGCGTTGCGCTCTCGTCTTTCTTGTAACTCGGCTCGGTGACGTTGAACGCGGCGAACTTGCCGTCGGGGCTCGTGACCGGCGCGCCGACCCGCGGCATCAGCCAGAGATCTTCGTGGGTGATGGTCTTGCCGCCGTCGGCGAATGCCGGCGCCGAGCACGCAAACAACAACAGGAAAACGGAATTCTTCAGCCGCATGCAATCCCCCCATTTCGAAACAGCAACTCGGTTTCAGATCCTCGAACATCAAACCGTTCGCGCCGACACGGCTCGCGCAGCGGGCGGAGTCGAAGCACCGTCAGCATCCGGCCTTCCGACCTCGGCCCTGCGGGCCTACGCTCAAGGCGAACGGATTCCAATAGCAAACGATTTCAACTGATCCATAGCCCTCCACACCGTTCGTGCTGAGCGCAGCTCGCACAGCGGGCGGAGTCGAAGCGTCCATCGGCGTTCCCGCGCCTTCGCTTCACTCACCCGTGTGCGCATGCAGCGCGGCGATGATTTCGGCAATCGCCGTTTCCACCCCGCCATAGCCGAACCCCATGCGCACGACGACGAGCCGTTCGGACGGCACGATGACGATATATTGCCCGAGTGCGCCGCGCGCGTAGAACATGTCTTTCGGCAATTTCGGCATGCCCCACGGCGCATCCCACACCGGCACCCGGCCTTCGTCGACGAGATTGGTCCAGAAACCCGCGCCGTAGCCGGTGGCGAGCGTCTGGCTCGCGCTGTAGGCGACCCAGCCTTCCGGCAGGATACGGCGGCCGGCGACGACGCCGTCGTCGAGGTAGAGCTGGCCGAAGCGCGCCCAGTCGCGCGCCGAGGCATAGGAGTTGCTCGCGCCGATCGGCGTACCTGTCGCGTCGCAGTCGAGCGTCGCGGTGCGCATGCCGAGCGGCTCGAACAGTTCGCGGCGGACGAAGCGCTCGACATCGGCGGCGTTCGCGCCGATCGCATCGCGCACGAGGCGAGAGAGCACCATGTAACCGGCGTTGCTGTAGGCCCAGGCCGTTCCCGGCGTGCGTTCGAGCGGCACTTTCGCCGCATAGCCGGCCATGTCGCGCTCGAGGAAGAGCATGCGCGTCAGGTGATTGACCGGATCGTCGTTGTCGTCGAACGGCAGGCCGCTGGTCATGCGCAGCAGCTGGTCGACGGTAACCGCGCGATGCGAGTCCGCCGCCGCCTGCCAGGCGGGCAGCGGCGCGGGCTCGTCGATGCGCAGCTTGCCGTCGCGCACGAGGATGCCGATCAGCGCATTGGTCAGCGATTTCGACAGCGAATGCGCCCAGATCGGCGTCGCCGGCCCGTATCCCGGCGCGTAGCGCTCGGCGATCAGGCGGCCGTCGCGCAGCACGACGAAGGCTTTGGTGTGGCGCGGATCCTTCGGGTCCGGTTCGGCGAACGCGTTGTCCAGCGCCTTGCGCAGCCCCGCATCGGCAGGCTCGACGATCGCGCCTTGGCCGGCGAAGGCGTCGGCATATGCCGGCACGTCGATGCCTGCGGCTTCGGGCGCGGCGGCATCGCCGTGGACGACGAGACAGCCAAGGCCTTCGCGATAGACGGCGCGCGCCCCAAAGGCGCCGGCGACGGTCGTGCGCACCTCGCGCCGACTGCGATCGATGTCGTAGCGCAGCGCCCAGTCGAGCGGGCGCATGCGCGGCAGTTGCTCTTCCGCGTAGAGCCGATCCGGATCGACGCCGGATACGAACGCCGCGGAACACAGTGAGCGGCTCACCGAACCGGTGGCCACGCGCAGCACGTCCTTGCCCTTCGTCGCCACCCAAGCCACGGCGACGAGCGCGACGACGAAGACGATGCCCAGCACCCACTTCAGTATCCGCAACCCCATGCGCCGATGCCCTCGCTGAGTCTGTTGTTCACCTGCGGCACGCCGCGTTCCCGCGACACGGCCGTTCACCGGATTCGCCCGCAACGAAGCGAGCGAGCGGCGAGCTACAAGTCCTTCAGTCGCTCGAACTGCTCGCGCAGCGCGTTCAACGTCGTCGTGAAATCGACGACACGCTGCTTTTCCTGCTCGACGACGCCGGCCGGCGTCTTCGGGCCGAAGTTGGCGAGCTTGGCATTCGACTTCGCGATCTCGCCGTCGAGGCGCTTGATCTCTTTTTCCAGGCGCGCTTTCTCCGCCGACAGGTCGATCAGACCGGCGAGCGGGATGAGCAATTTCATCTCGCCGAGGATCGCCGCGGCGGCGGCCGGCTCCGCTTCGCCCGCGGCGAGCCAGCGCTGCGATTCGGCGCGGGCGAGGAAGGCGATCTGCGCGGCAAACTTGTCTGCGCGCTCGCGATCGGCCATGCCGCCGTTCGCGTAGAGCAGCGGGATCGTCTTGCCCGGAGCGATGTTCATCTCGCTGCGGATGCGCCGGATCTGGGTCAGCAGCGCGCGCAGCCACTCGATGTCGGCGCTGGCCGCGGCGTCGTCGGCCGGCAGATCCTCGACGCACGGATACGGGCGCTGCGCAATGCTGGTTTCTTTCAACCCGAGCAGCGGCGCGACCGATTGGTAGATTTCCTCGGTGATGAACGGTGTGATCGGATGCAGCGCGCGCAGCGCGGTTTCGAGCACCGTCAGCAGAGTGCGCCGCGTCGAATCGGCGGCAGCCTTGTCGTCGCCGTTGAGCGCCGGCTTGGCAAGCTCGACGAACCAGTCGCAGTACTCGTTCCAGACGAATTCGTACAGCGCCTGCGCGACGAGGTCGAAGCGGTAGAGCTTCATCTGCGCCTCGACTTCGGCGAGCGTGGCGCGCAGGCGCGCATGGATCCAGCGCTCGGCTTCCGTCTGCGGCTGCGCCACCGGCGGCGGCGCCGTCTCGATGTTCATCAGCACGAACCGTGCCGCGTTCCACAGCTTGTTGCAGAACGCCTTGTAGCCCTCGGCGCGCTTCAGGTCGAAGTTGATCGTGCGGCCGTAAGTCGCCAGGGCGGCGAAGGTGAAGCGCAGCGCATCGGTACCGACCGCCGCGATGCCCTGCGGGTAGTCCTTGCGGATGCGTTTCTCGACCTTCTCGCGCACTTGCGGAATCAGCAGCGAGGCAGTCGATTTCTTCACCAGCGATTCGAGGTCGATGCCGTCGATCAGGTCGAGCGGGTCGATCGTGTTGCCCTTCGACTTCGACATCTTCTGGCCTTCGGCGTCGCGCACGATGGCGTTGATGTAGACCTCGCGGAACGGCACCTTGCCGGTGAAGTACTGCGTCGCCATGACCATGCGCGCGACCCAGAAGAAGATGATGTCGAAGCCGGTCACCAGAACGGCGCTCGGTATGAACGCCTGGTCCTGCGGCCAGTCGGCGACGATCCCGCCGCGCTCGTTCTTGACCGGCGCTTCGCTCGGCCAGCCCATCGTAGAGAACGGCCACAGGGCGGAGGAGAACCAGGTGTCGAGCACATCTTCGTCCTGCTTCAGCGCACCGACCGGCTTCGTCGTCGCATGCGCGAGCGCGTCGGCTTCGTCCTCGCCGACGAAGATATTGCCGGCCTCGTCGTACCAGGCCGGAATCTGATGGCCCCACCAGAGCTGGCGGCTGACGCACCAGTCCTGGATGTTCTCCAGCCACTGGTTGTAGGTCGTCGCCCAGTTTTCCGGCACGAACTTGATCGCGCCGTCGCGCACCGCGGCGAGCGCGGGTTCGGTGATCGCCTTGCGCCCTCCCGGACCGGGCCCGCCGTCGACGCGGGTATCGCTGGTCAGGTCGAGGAACCACTGGTCGGTCAGCATCGGTTCGATCACGACGCCGGAACGATCGCCGACCGGCACCTGATGTCGGTGCGAGACGATCTTCTCCAGATAGCCCTGCGCCTCGAGATCGGCGACGACGGCCTTGCGCGCGGCGTAGCGGTCCAGGCCGCGGTACTTCTCCGGCGCGTTGTCGTTCATCTTCGCATCGAGAGTCATGATGACGATCATCTCGATGCCGTGGCGCTTGGCGCAGGCGTAGTCGTTGAAGTCGTGCGCGCCGGTGATCTTCACGCAGCCCGAGCCGAACGCCGGATCGACGAAATCGTCGGCGATGATCGGAATCTTGCGGTCGCACAGCGGCAGGTCGACGTACTTGCCGACGAGGTGCCGGTAACGCTCGTCGTCCGGATGCACGGCGAGTGCGCCGTCGGCGAGCATGGTTTCCGGGCGCGTCGTCGCGATGTGCATGCCGCGCAACGGCTGGCCGGTGTGATCGGCGTGGTGGCCATCGCTGAACGGATAGAGGATGTGCCACATGTGCCCATCGCGCTCTTCCATGTTCACTTCGAGATCCGAGATCGCGGTCATCAGCACCGGGTCCCAGTTCACCAGGCGGCGGCCGCGATAAAGCAGGCCGTCGCGGTACCACTGCACGAACACCCGCCTGACCGCCGCCGACAGGCCCTCGTCCATCGTGAAACGCTCGCGCGACCAGTCGACCGAGGCGCCGAGGCGGCGCATCTGGTTGGTGATCGTCGAACCGGATTGCTGTTTCCATTCCCACACGCGCTCGATGAACTGCGCGCGGCCGAGGTCGTGGCGCGACTTGCCTTCGGCGGCAAGCTGGTTCTCGACGATCTTCTGCGTGGCGATGCCGGCATGGTCGGTGCCGCCCTGCCAGAGCGTGCGGTCGCCGCGCATGCGGTGGTAGCGCGTCAGCGCATCCATGATCGTCTGCTGGAACGCATGCCCCATGTGCAGCGTGCCGGTCACGTTCGGCGGCGGCAGCAGGATGCAGTAGGGCGCGCCGTCGCCGCGCGGCTTGAAGTCGCCGGCGGCTTCCCATTGGGCATACCACTTCGATTCGATGGTGCGGGGTTCGAAACTTTTTTCCATGACGATGCCGGCAGGCCCGCGCGCGGAACGCGGGTGAGGTGAATACGAGGATCGCGCATTGTAGCCGCGCCGCCGGCGCGACGCTAAGTTCGGTCCTATTCGGCGCCGCTGCGAATACGCGCGAACCGCCGCCGATACGCACTCGGACCAAAGGCCATGCACCGGTGGAAATGGGGGCGCAGGTTCGTCGTCGTTCCGAAGCCGGCTTCGGCGGCGATCTCGTCGATCGACAGGTCCGAGCTTTCGAGCAGCTCCTTGGCGCGGTCTGCGCGCGCGGCGGCGAGCCAGTCGCCGGGGCTCATGCCGGTCGCCTCGCGGAAGCGGCGCAGGAAAGTGCGCTCGCTCATCGCGACGCGGCGGGCAAGTTCGGCGACCGCGACCGGGAATCGCAGTTGGCGTTGCAGGCGGTCGAGCAAGGCGGGCAGGCGCGCGTCGCCCTCGCGCCGCGCCACCGGCCGCTCGATGAATTGCGCTTGGCCGCCGTCGCGATGCGGCGCGATCACGAGGCGGCGGGCGACCTCGTTGGCGATCTTCGGCCCGTAGTCGCGGCGCACGACGTGCAGGCAGAGATCAAGCCCGGCGGCGCTGCCGGCCGAGGTGAGTATCCGGCCCTCGTCGACATAGAGCACGTCGGCATCGACCGCGATGTCCGGGTAGCGCTGCGCGAGCGCGGCGGCATAGCGCCAATGCGTCGTCGCGCGCCGGCCGTCGAGCAGGCCCGCTGCGGCCAGCACGAACACGCCCGAGCAGATAGAGATCAACCGCGCGCCGCGCGCGTGAGCGGCGCGCAGCGCGCGGACGAGCGTGGGCGGCGGCGCGACGTCGACGCCCTTCCAGCCCGGAATCACGATCGTGCCGGCCTTGGCCAGCAGGCCCGGACCTCCCGAGGCGGATACCGTGAGCCCGCCCGTCGCGCGCAAAGATCCGCGGTCGACGGCGCAGGTGCGGAAGCGATACCAGTCGGCCCCGTACTCGGGACGCGGCAGGCCGAACACTTCGGCGGCGCAGCCGTATTCGAAACTGCACAGGCCGTCGTAGACGAGGGCGACGACGAGACGGTTGGGTTTTTTCTTCGAGGCAGATTTCGACATTGGCTGGATTTGATCGAATATTGTCGTTCACGCCAATTGTCGCGAAACCGCGGCGCGCGAACAATGCGTCATCCCAACCGAGGAGAGTGCGATGACCAATGCCGTGACCGAAATCCCTGCCGCCGCGAGCGCCGAGGCGCTGAGCCGTTTCGAGGCCGAATTCGCGTACGAAACCGACTGCTGGGACGTGCACGAGGCGCTGCGCTCGGGCAATCCCGGTTTCGTCCTGCTCGACGTGCGCGGCCCGGCGCTGTACGCGCGCGGACATATTCCCGGCGCGGTCAATCTGCCGCACGGCAAGATCGTCGCCTCGCGCATGGCCGACTATGCGCCGGACACGCTGTTCGTCGTCCACTGCGCCGGGCCCCATTGCAATGGCGGGGCGGGGGGCGCGGTGCGTGTGGCCCGGCTTGGCCGGCCGGTAGGCGGCGTACATCGTGCCCCATTCGGTCTCGGTGGCCTTGTA
>CBJLOV010000186.1:0-8385 GCA_966424745.1 uncultured bacterium | reverse complement strand
AAAAGAGATCAGAGCGGATAGAGCGATCGATTGAATTCGAATTCCGCTCTATCCGCGTATATCGCTCTTCTAATCCGCGCAAATCCGCGTTAAAGATTTTCCTCGAAGTCGGGCGCGACGAATCGCGCCCTCACACAACAGGCGCAGGCAGACGCTAGCCGCGGAACGTGAAGCCGCCGCGCTTGGTCTCGTCCTCGACGAGTTCCACGTCCCCCAGCCCCTGGGCGAGCGTGTTCGCATCGCCGCCCTGGGCGAGCTTGATCTTCAGGCGCACCTCGTTGGCCGAGTCGGCGTAGCGCAGCGCGTCCTCGTACGAGATTTCGCCGGCGTGGAAAAGCGCGACGAGACTCTGGTCGAACGTGCACATGCCGAGGTTGGTCGACTCCTTCATCACGTCCTTGAGCTTGTGCACCTCGCCCTTGCGGATGTAGTCGGAGACCAGCGGCGTGCCGAGCATGACCTCGATCGCGACGCGGCGGCCCTTGCCGTCCGGGGTGGGGATGAGCTGCTGCGCGACCACGCCCTTGAGGTTGAGCGAGAGGTCCATGAACAACTGGTTGCGGCGGTCCTCGGTGAAGAAGTTGATGATGCGGTCCATCGCCTGGTTGGCGTTGTTCGCGTGCAGGGTGCACAGGCACAGGTGGCCGGTTTCGGCGAACGCGATCGCGTGCTCCATCGTCTCGCGCGTGCGCACCTCGCCGATCAGGATGACGTCGGGCGCCTGGCGCAGCGTGTTCTTCAGCGCGTTCTCCCAACTGTCGGTGTCGATGCCGATCTCGCGCTGGGTGATGATGCAGCCGGCGTGGCTGTGCACGTATTCGATCGGGTCCTCGATCGTGATGATGTGGCCGGTCGAATTCTGGTTGCGGTAGCCGACCATCGCCGCGAGCGAGGTGGACTTGCCGGTGCCGGTGGCGCCGACGAAGATGATGATGCCGCGCTTGGTCATTGCCAGCTGCTTGATGATCGGCGGCAGGTTGAGTTCCTCGGTCGTCGGGATCCTGCCTTCGATCCGGCGCAGCACCATGCCGACGTTGCTGCGCTGGTAGAAGCAGCTCACGCGGAAACGGCCGACGCCGGCCAGCGAGATGGCGAACTGGCATTCGTGGGTCTTCTCGAACTCCTCGCGCTGCGAGGGCGTCATCACGCTGAGCACGAGGTCGCGCGCCTGCTGCGCGCTCAGCGGCTCCTTCGTGATCGGCCCGATGCGCCCGGCGATCTTGATCGACGGCGGCAGGCCGGCCGTGATGAACAAGTCCGACGCCTTCTTGTGCACCATCAGCTTGAGGTAGGAATTGAAATCGGCTGGGCTCATGGCACTTACTCGGAATGGAGGGTTGGGACTCGGGACTTGTGACTTGGGAAGAGCTTATACCGCGGTCATTCCCGCGGCTCTCGACAGCAGAAGGGGCCGGTCAAGCGGAAACGACAAACCCAAAGCCGCCGATCCCGAATCTTGGGCTTTAGCGGAACACTTCTTTGCTCTTCGCATAGATCGACGCTTCCTGGCGCGTGATCAGGCCGCGCTTGACCAGATCCTGCAGGCACTGGTCGAGCGTCTGCATGCCGAACGCGCTGCCGGTCTGGATCGTCGAGTACATCTGCGCGACCTTGTCCTCGCGGATCAGGTTGCGGATCGCGGGGATGCCGACCATGATCTCGTGCGCGGCGATGCGGCCGCCGCCGACTTTCTTCAGCAGCGACTGCGAAATGACCGCGCGCAGCGACTCCGACAGCATCGAGCGCACCATCGGCTTTTCGCCGGCCGGGAACACGTCGATGATACGGTCGATCGTCTTCGCCGCGCTGGAGGTATGCAGGGTGCCGAACACGAGGTGGCCGGTTTCCGCCGCGGTCAGCGCGAGGCGGATCGTTTCCAGGTCGCGCAACTCGCCGACGAGGATGTAGTCCGGGTCTTCGCGCAGCGCCGAGCGCAGCGCCTCGTTGAAGCCGTGCGTGTCGCGGTGCACTTCGCGCTGGTTGATCAGGCACTTCTGCGCCGTGTGCACGAATTCGATCGGGTCCTCGACGGTGAGGATGTGGCCGTATTCCTGCCTGTTGATGTGGTCGACCATCGCCGCGAGCGTGGTCGACTTGCCCGAGCCGGTCGGGCCGGTGACGAGGATCAGGCCCTGCGGCTGGTTGATCAGTTCCTTGAAGATCTTCGGCGCGCCGAGATCGTCGAGCGAGATCACCTCGGACGGAATCGTGCGGAACACCGCGCCCGCGCCGCGCTGCTGGTTGAACGCGTTGACGCGGAAGCGCGCCATGCCGGCGATCTCGAACGAGAAGTCGATCTCGAGGAATTCCTCGTAGTCGCGGCGCTGCTTGTCCGACATGATGTCGTAGACGAGCGCGTGCACCTGCTTGTGTTCCAGCGCCGGCATGTTGATGCGGCGCACGTCGCCGTCGACACGGATCATCGGCGGCAGGCCTGCCGAGAGATGCAGGTCGGACGCCTTGTTCTTGATCGAGAATGCCAACAGTTCCGCTATGTCCACGCCCCGTCCCTCGTCGCTTGCCGGATTGTCGCTCGGAAGTATAACGTGCGCGACAGACTACAGATGCGTGCGTGATTCATGGATTCGAGCAGAAACTACCGGGCCGTCTGCGAGCGCATCGCGGCGGCCGCGCAGCGGGCGGGCCGCGAGGTCGGGCTGCTGGCCGTCAGCAAGACCCAGCCGGCGGCCGCGGTGCGTGCGCTGGCGGCGCTCGGCCAGCGCGCATTCGGCGAAAACTACGTGCAGGAGGCGCTCGCCAAGCAGGGCGAACTGGCCGACCTCGACCTGGAGTGGCACGCGATCGGCCCCCTGCAATCGAACAAGGCGCGCGACGTCGCCGGCCGCTTCGCCTGGCTGCAGAGCCTGGACCGGATCAAGCTCGTCCAAGCCCTCGATCGCCTGCGTCCCGCGGGGATGCCGCCGCTGCAGGTGCTGATCCAGGTCAACATCGACGACGAGGCGAGCAAGTCGGGCTGCGCGCCCGCGCAGATCGACGCGCTCGCCGAGGCGATCCGCGCCGCACCGCGCCTGACCCTGCGCGGCCTCATGACGATACCCGCCCCGGATCCGGACCCGCGCCGGCGCGAAGCGACGTTCGCGCGCATGCGCGGCCTCTACGAGAACCTGCGGCGCGTCCATCCCGGCATCGACACCCTCTCGATGGGGATGTCGGAGGATTTCGAGGCGGCGATCGCCCAGGGCGCGACCCTGGTCCGCATCGGATCGGCCCTGTTCGGCCCGCGCGCCTGAGGGGCATTTGGTATACTGCGTCACATTTCCAGGGGCAACGGCGGGCCGGCCGTCTCGGCGGAAGTTGCTGCGGCCCGCGGTCGAACGTACCTTTATTTCCCGATGAAACGCGTGTTTTCAAATCGCGGGGGCCTGTTTCGCGCTGCATTCTGGATCGCCGCGGCGGCGCTGCCGTGGCCGCCGTCCGCCTGCCGCGCGCAAGCACAGACCGACGGACTCAACAGCTCGGCGGAATATATCGCCGGCTTCGTCCGCTACGTGCACTGGCAGGACGAGGAACGCCTCGATACCTGGAACGTCTGCATCGTCGGCGACCTGCCGGTCGAGCAGGACCGCGCCTATGCCGACCGCATCGTGCGCGGCAAGCCGTTCAAGGTGAAGCGCATCGACGCGGACGCGACGCTCAACGACTGCCAAGTCCTCGACCTCACCGCAGCCGCCACGGACACGGCGACCCGGCTGCTCACGCGGGCGCGCCATTTGCCCATCCTCGCGGTCGGGTCGGGCGCATCGTTCTGCACCGCGGGCGGACAGATCTGCCTGCACCTCGCCAGCCGCGCGCCGGCGGACCGGCAGAAATTCGAAGTGAACATCTCCGCGATGCGCGACGCCGCCCTCGGCGTCAGCGCGCGCCTGCTCACGCTCGGTTCATCGCGCACCGCGGGCAAGGACGCACAATGAGCCGCATGCGTCCAGCACGCGAAGACCTGCCCGTGACGGCCTCGGCTGCGCATATCAGCCGTGCCCTGCTGTCGATTTCCGCGCTGGCGATCCTGATCGTCGGCACCGGCGCCTTCCTGATCAGCTACTACTTCCTGCACGTGCAGACCGAACGCCATCTGCAGACGCTGATCAGCTTCACCGCGAGCGAAAGCCGCAGCGCGATCGAGTTCCGCGACACGAAGACGGCGGCCGAGATCCTGCAGTCGATCCCGAAGGCCGAAGGCATCACGTTCGGCCAGATCCGCGACGCCTCGGACATCGTCCTCGCCGACCTCGACGGGCGCGCCGACAGCGCGATCGCCAAACTGGCGGACTGGATCGGCAGCGAGCGCGTCAGCCAGGACGTGGTCGTCGAAGGCCGGCGCATCGGCAGCGTCGTGCTCGAAGGCGGCAGCGAGCCGATGCTGCGCTCGCTGAGCGGCCTGTTCGCCTGGTTCGTGTTCGGCATGCTGCTCGTCGCGGTCTGCGCGCTCGCCTTCGCGCGCGCCTACACGCGGCGCTTCACCCAACCGATCTGGCAGCTGCGCGAGGTCATCAAGCATCTGATCGAGAACCGCGACTTCAGCCAGCGCGCGCCGGCGTCCTCGCTCGCCGAAGTCGAAGACCTGCGTCTCGAGTTCAACATCCTGCTCGACGAAATCGGCATGCGCGACCATCTGCTCACGCAGAGCAACGCCGCGCTGCAGCGCGTCGCCTACGTCGACGCGCTGACCGGACTGCCGAACCGCGCGATGTTCGAGCCCGCGCTGCAGGAAACGATCGGCGCCTGCGACCGCGACCGCACGCGCGCCTGCCTGTTCTATCTCGACATCGACGCGTTCAAGTCGGTCAACGACAACCTCGGCCATACGGTCGGCGACGAACTGCTCAACCAGATCGCCGTCCGCCTGCGCGGATGGCGTCCGCTCGAAACGATCGCGACGCGCATCGGCGGCGACGAGTTCGTCGTCCTGCTCTCGCCGCTCGCCGACGACGCCGACGTGCAGCAGATCCTCGCCCAGCTGCATGCGGAGCTCGAAATCCCGCTGCCCCACGGGGAGCTCGTGATCCATCCGAGCACGAGCATCGGCGTCGCGGTCTATCCCGACGAAGCGCACGACACGGAAGAACTCGTGCGCTTCGCCGACCAGGCGATGTACGCAGCCAAGAACCGGCGCTACCGCGAAGGCATGGTCACGCGCTGGCAGACGGCGAAAAGCAGCGGCGAACGGCCCGCGCTGCCGAGCCGGCTCGATGCGAATCCGGCCGAGACCTGAGAATCCGCCAGAATTTCGATTCATTGATTGAAGGAAGTGGTTATGCATGCATGCTTCGATTTCGCTCCCGGGCGCCCGCGCCGGCATTTCGCCTTCGCGCTCGCCTGCCTGTTCGCCGCGCTGGCGCTGCTCGCCGGCTGCGCCTCCGCACCGCCCAAGCAAGCGACGCTCGCCGAGCGCCAGAAAGAAACCCTGAGCAAACTCGGCTTCCAGAAGATCGACGACGGCTGGCTGCTGATCCTGCCGGAGCGGATCTCGTTCGAGTTCAACAAGGACAACCTGAAGCCCGAGTTCAACAAGACGATCGCCGATTTCGCCCATCAGTTGCTCGCCGTCGACATCCGCGAGCTGCGCGTGGAGGGGCACACCGACAACGTCGGCACGCGCGAATACAACCAGAGCCTGTCCGAGCGCCGCGCCGACGCCGTCGCCGATGCCTTCGTCGCGGCCGGCTTCGCCGCCAAGGACGTCGAGCGCAAGGGCCTGGGCTTCGACCGCCCCGCCGCCGACAACAAGACGCCCGACGGCCGCGCGCAGAACCGACGCGTGGAGATCATCGTGCTGTCCACCGCACTGGCCGCGCCGTGACCGCCGCCGCTCCGCGCATCGCCTTCGTCGGCGGCGGCAACATGGCGCGCAGCCTGATCGGCGGCCTCGTCCGCGCCGGCACGCCGGGCTCGCGCATCGGCGTGGCCGAGCCGAATGCCGACTTGCGCGCCGCGCTCGCGCGCGATTTCGCGGTCGCCGTCCACGACAACGCCGCCGCCGCGGCGCGCGATGCCGACGCCGTCGTGCTCGCGGTCAAACCGCAGGTGATGAAGACCGTGTGCGCTTCGCTGCACGCGGTCGCGCAGGAGCGCAAACCGCTGATCGTGTCGATCGCGGCCGGCATCCGCATCGGCCAGATCGATGCCTGGCTCGGCGGCGGCCTCGCCATCGTGCGCTCGATGCCGAACACGCCCGCGCTGATCGGCGCCGGCGCGAGCGGTCTCGTCGCCAATGCCCGGGCCGGTGCGGAGCAGCGCAGGCTGGCGCAAGGCATTCTCGATGCCGCGGGCTTGGCGGTATGGATCGAGGACGAGGCCCAGATGGATACCGTCACCGCGCTGTCCGGTTCCGGCCCGGCCTACTTCTTCCTCCTCGTCGAGGCACTCGAAGACGCCGCCGTCGCCCAGGGCCTGCCGCGCGAAACGGCGCGCGCGCTGGCGACGCAGACCTGCCTCGGCGCCGGCCGCATGCTGCGCGAAGACGGCGAAGCGCCGTCGGTGCTGCGCCAGCGCGTCACCTCGCCGAACGGAACGACGCAGGCCGCGGTCGAGAGTTTCGAAGCGAACGATCTGCGCGCGATCGTGGCGCACGCGGTCGCGGCGGCCACCCGGCGCGGCGAGGAACTGTCCAAGCAGCTTGGCGACTGACACCCCGGCGGCGATGTCTGCCCGGCATCGGCGCGGAGCGGCGACGCGCGAAGCCCCTGCCGTTCGAAGCATCGCGCCGCCGTGTACACTGCGCAGGCCGCGTTTCGACGTCGTCGCCGACGCGGCGCGGCGCCCCGACCGCCATGCTTCGTCAAATTCCCGAGCACCATGCCTTACATAGCCAACGCCGCGGCGTTCCTGATCCAGACTCTTTTCGATTTCCTGATCGGCGTGTTCCTCGTCCGCGCGATGCTGATCGCGGTCAACGCCTCGTTCTACGACCCGATCTGCCAGTTCGTCTACAAAGTGACCAATCCGGCGATCGCCCCGCTGCGCCGTTTTCTGCCGCGTGCGGGAAAAATCGAGACCGCCTCGATCGCCTTCGCGCTCGCGCTGGCGCTGATCGAACTCGTCCTGCTCGGCAGCCTCGCCGGCATGCGCTTTTCCCTCCCCGGCTGGCTGCTCGGTGCGGCCGTGACCGTGCTGAGCATCGGCGTGTGGATCGCGTTCTGGGCGCTGCTGATCCGCGCCGTGCTGAGCTTTTTCACCAACGAGCGCTACCATCCCAATGCACAAGTGCTCGTGCAGATCACCGAGCCGATCGTGCGGCCGTTCCGCCGCGTCGTGCCGCCGATCGGCGGCATGGATTTCTCCTTTCTCGCCGCATCGATCGCGCTCGTGCTCGCGCGCATGCTCGTGATCGCGCCGCTGACGGACCTCGCCGCACGCCTGTAACGGCGCGGTTCGTCGCGCCGCGCTTTGTTACCATTCGCGCCATGAATCCCGCCCCCAGCCTTTTTCTGATCGGCCCGATGGGCGCCGGCAAGACGACGGTCGGGCGGCGCGCCGCCGCCCCTCTCGGTCTGGCCTTTTCCGACCTCGACCACGAGATCGAGGAGCGCAGCGGCGCGACGATCACGCTGATCTTCGAACTCGAGGGCGAGGGCGGATTCCGCAAGCGCGAGGCCGAGGCGCTCGACGAATTCAGCGCCAAGCCCGGCATCGTCCTGTCGACCGGCGGCGGCGCCATTCTCGCCCCGGAAAATCGCCGGCTCCTGCGCGAGCGCGGCTACGTCGTCTATCTGGAAACCACGGTCGAGCAGCAACTGAAGCGGCTCCTCCACGATCGCAAGCGCCCGCTGCTCGCCGCGCCGGACCGGCGCGAGCGCCTGAACAAACTCGCCGCCGAACGCGAGCCGCTCTATCGCGAGATCGCCGACCTCATCGTGCCGACCGGCCTCAACGCCGGCAGCGGCGCCACGGCACGGCGACTGGTCGAAGAACTCGGCGTACGCTGGCAGCGCAGCGCGGCGCCGCCAAACCCTTCCGGACAAGCCGCATGAACTTCGCCGTACCGACACTTCCGTCCACCGACATCCGCGTCGAGCTCGGCGCCCGCGGCTATCCGATCGCGATCGGCCCCGGCCTGGCCGGCGACGCCGCGCGCATGGCGGCGGCAATCCAGGGCCGCCACGCATTGATCGTCAGCAACGACGTCGTCGCGCCGCTGTACCTGGATCGGGTCGCCGGCGCGATTCGTTCCGGCAACGGAAAAGTCCAGGTTTCCCATTTGACGCTTCCGGACGGCGAAGCGCACAAGACGCTGGCGTCCGCCGCGCGCATCTTCGATGCGCTCGCCGAGATGAAGGCCCAACGCGAAACGACAATCGTCTCGCTCGGCAGAGGCGGGGTCGGCGACCTCGCCGGCCTCGCGGAGGCCGGCTGGATGCGAGGCATCGA
>CBJLOV010000185.1:0-8397 GCA_966424745.1 uncultured bacterium | reverse complement strand
CATTCCCGCGTACTTCTAGCCCGCGTAGGGCGGGAGGAGCGAAGCGTATCCCGCCTTCCGAGTCATATAGGGCAACGGCGGGATGCGCCACTGCGCGGCTTCTCCCGCCCTACGCTCTACGCGCTTGCTCTTTCGCTCGTCATTCCCGCTAGAAGTACGCGGGAATGACGAGCGAGGACGGAGCGATGCATTTTCAAACGACCGGAATCGTCAGACGATCGGAATCCGCGCCAACACGATGCTGCCGACCGCCGGCGAGGAAATGAACTCGCAGCGTCCGCCGACGAGCGCGGCGCGTTCCTTCAGGCTGATCAGCCCGAGGCTCAGGCCGCTGCCGGCATGCGTCAGCGCGTTCTCGGCGATGCAGCCGCTGCCGTTGTCGCTGACGCGGACCATCAGTTCCGACGCGCTCATGCGCAGCAGCACGTCGACGTGGCGCGCGCCGGCATGGCGGATGATGTTCGTCACCGCTTCCTGGACGAGGCGGAAGCCGGTCATTTCGAGGGCGGGCGCCAGCCGGCGTATTTGGCCTTCGGTCGAGAACAGGACGTCGAATTTCGCCGCCGCGGCCTGGCGTTCGAGGTAGCTGCGCAGGGCGGCTTCCAGCCCGGCGTCGTCGAGCAGGGGCGGGCGCAGTTGCAGCGAGATATTGCGCACCTCGCTGAGCGCTTGTTTGACGATGTTGACGGCGTTGCCGACCTCCTCGGGCGGCACGCCTTTTTCGCGCCAGAACTCGAGTTCGAGCACGGCGGAGGTCAGCGTCTGTCCGGCCTGGTCGTGCAGCTCGCGCGCAATGTGCCGGCGCTCGGCTTCCTGCGCGCTGACGAGTTTGGTCGACATTTCGTGCAGTTCGTTCGCGAGGCGCTCGACGGCCGCGCGGCTTTCGCGCAATTCCTGCTCGCGGCGGCGGACCTCGTCGATGTCGGTGAGCACGCCGGACATGTACAGCGGCCGGCCGTGTTCTTCGTGCCAGGCTTCGCCGGCGAGGCGGAACCAGCGTTCGCCGCCGGCCGCGCGCAGGCGGAATTCCGCGGCGTACGGAACGCCTTCGGCGAGATGGCGCTGGCGCGCTTCGCTTTCGCGCGCGCCGTCGTCGGGGTCGATCAGTGCGGCGAGCACGGCGCCGTCGAGCTGTTCGAGCGGTTGCGCCGTGCCGAGCAGCGTCGCCAGGTCTGCGGAGAAGTAGTGCACGTCGCGGGCGATGTCCCATTCCCAGAAGATCTCCCCGGCCGAACGCGCGGCGTGAAGCTGGCGGTGCTGCAGGCGCCGGCGCACCGCCGCGGCGCTCGTCGGCGCGGTGTCCTCGTCGTCGGCCTGGGCGACGTCGCCGATCTGCACGAGTACGCGCTCGCCGTGTTCGCGCAGGTACAGCGTGACGATGCCGTCGCGCCCGTTGAGACGCATGCGCACCTGCGCGGCGATCGGTACGTGGCGGGAGGCGAGGGCATCGAAGGCGTCGGCGAGCGTGCCGCGGTCGTTTGCGGCGACGCGCTCGAGAAAGCGCTCGGGCAGGGCGTGCCGGTCCAGCGACAGGAGCAGACCCGTTTCGACCTCGAGCTGGAAATTGGCGGATCTATCGTTCGGTACGGGTGCGCTGCTCATCACGCCGGTGCCTCCGGGCACCGCTGGACGTTTCCCTGCGTCGGGTGCATACAACCCGACCTCTCGAAGCCGGTTGCTCCTTCCTGCCGCCCTATCGCACGTCCTGTGAGGTGAACAACATAGCAGCAGTGTCAGAACAGGTCCACGCTTCCCGCATTCAAATTTACCTGCGACACGGGCTTATGTGGAGGCTCGATCCAATTACTGCGCATTTCCGTGATTTTGTTCACGAGCGCAGTGGTACCGTGTAGCAGTTCCGGGTCGCGTGCGCCGTTGGAGCGCGAGAGAAGTTCCTGCAGCGAGGTCGCTTCGCGGTTGATCGTGGCGAGGCGGTCGAGGTGCAGCTCCGCCGCTCCGAGCGCCTGGGTGGTGATGTCCTCGAACTGCAGCGAGCGCACCGCTTCGCCGACGCTGCGGTCGATCGTCTTGCCGCAGTTGGCGACGTCGGCGATGCCCGCGGACAGCGCATCGTTGATCGTCTCGACCTGATGGAACAGCTTCGATGCTTCGTTCTTCGCGTCGAGCGAACGGTTGAGATCGCGCGAGGCCATCTGGGTGACGGTTTCGCGCACCTTCGAGACGGCGTCCTTCGAGCTGTTGGCGAGCTTGCGGATCTGTTCGTTGAACGCGGTCGAACGTTCGGAGAGATTGCGCACTTCGTCTGCGACGACGGCGAAACCGCGTCCGGCGTCGCCGGCGCGCGCGGCCTCGATCGCGGCGTTGAGCGCGAGCAGGTTGGTCTGGTCGGCGATCGATTTGACGTCTTCGAGCAGGGCGAAGATGCCGTCGAGATGCTGGGCCATCGCATCGATGTGCTGGACCGTGGCCGAGCTCTGACCGCTGACCTGTTCGAGCGCTTCGGTGAGCTGTTCCATCTGGCGGCTGGCGTGGTGGGCGAAATTGCGCACGTCGATGCCGGAGCCGTCGCCGGTGCGGTCCATGATGCGCGCGAGCACGGCGCTCTGCGACCGCGAGCTTTCGTTCATCGCGGAGAAGTTCGATTGCAGCTTGGCGATCGCCTGTTGCAGCAGGCCGCGCGAGCGGCGGATTTCGTTCTGCGAACCTTCGATCTCGGTCGCGACGAAGCGGCGCAGTTCGGCGAGCAGGTGTTCCTGCTCCTTGAGCATGCGCGCCTCCGCCGGCGTGCGCCGCCCTGCGGTGTAGGCGAACCAGGTACCGAACACGATCCAGGCCAGGGTCATCGTCGCGAGCAGGCCCCAGCGCACGGTCGGCGGCCAGTCGAGCACTTCGGCGAACAGATGGGCGGCGGTGAGGAGGACCGGTGGGATCAGCCGGGCGGCGACGTTGGCTTGCATTGGGTTGGCTCCTTGAAATACGAACTGGTTATCGGCCGCGGGCGCGTCGTCTGAAGTGTCACGCGGCCGACAAACGCCGCGCGGCGAGTTCGATCAGGCGCGGACCGATCTTTTCGAGCGGCAGGATTTCGTCGACCCCGCCGGCCTTCACCGCCGCGCCGGGCATGCCCCAGACCACGCTCGTCGCCTCGTCCTGGGCGATCGTGGGCGCGCCGGCCGCATGCAGCTCGGCGAGGCCGCGCGCGCCGTCGTCGCCCATGCCGGTGAGGATGGCGGCGACCGCGTTGTGGCCGGCGGCGGCCGTGACCGACCGGAACAGCACGTCGACGCTGGGCTTGTGCCGGCTCACGGGGGCGTCGTCGCCGAGCTTGCACAGCCAGCGTGCGCCGCTGCGCTCGATGCGCAGATGGCGCCCGCCCGGGGCGATGAAGACGTGCCCGGGCACCACCTGCTGGCCGTCGGCGGCCTCGCACACCGCCATCGCGCAGCAGCGGTTCATGCGTTCGGCGAACGCGCGGCTGAATTCGGCGGGGATGTGCTGGGTGATGACGATGCCGGGTGCGTCGGCAGGCAGCGATTCGAGCACGACGCGGATCGCTTCGGTGCCGCCCGCCGAAGCGCCGATGGCGATGAGGCGGTCGGTGGTGCGGTAGCTCAGTCCCTTCGCCGCCAGGGCCGGGCGCGGCGCGGCGGCGGTGCGTGCGAGCGGCCGCGCCCGCGCCGCGGCCTTGATCCTAGCGACCAGTTCGTCGGCATACGCGTGCAGGCCGTGGACCACGTAGAGCTTCGGCTTGGCGACGAAATCGACCGCGCCGAGGGCGAGCGCTTCGAGCGTCGCGTCGGCGCCGCGCTGGGTGAGCGAGGACACCATCACCGTCGGCAGCGGGTGCAGGCGCATGAGGTTGTCGAGGAAGGTGAGCCCGTCCATGCGCGGCATCTCGACGTCGAGGGTGAGCACGTCGGGCTTGAGCTGCTTGATCATGTCGCGCGCGACGAACGGGTCCTGCGCGGCGCAGATAACTTCGATGTCGGCGTCGCGCGAGAAGATCTCGGTCAGCAGCTGGCGGACCAGGGCGGAATCGTCGACGATCAGGACTCGTGTCTTCATGGGGTCAGTCGAACAGTTCCACGCCGCCGCCGCGCGGCTGCCGGGAGATGCGTTCGCGGTAGGCGATTTCGTCGCGCGCCACGTCGGCATCGTGCGCGTGCGGCAGGCGCTGCACGACGACGCGGCCGGTCAGCGGGAAGAACCACACCTTGCGCGGATGGATGCCGTAGAGGTCCTGGGCGAGCACGGGAATCTTCTCGACCTGGAGATAATCGAGGACGAACTTGCCGTTGCGCGTACCGACCGGGTTGGCGGTGAAGCCCTTGAGCACGTTGCCGCCGCCGAACACCTTGGCTTCGAGCCGGTCGCGGCGCGCGCCGGCCTTGAGCAGGGCGTTGATCAGCAGTTCCATCGCGTGCGAGCCGTAGCGCGCCGAGACGCCGCTGTCGCCGCGGTTTTCCGGCAGCATGAAGTGGTTCATGCCGCCGAGGCCGGCGACCGGATCGCGCAGGCAGGCCGAGACGCACGAGCCGAGGATGGTGACGACGGCCACTTCCTCGCGCGTCACGCAGAGATCGGCGGGCAGCAGCTTGATCGCGGCCGTGCCGAAGCGGCTGTCGTGGTATCGGGAGGGTTCCGCTGCGGTGTTGGCACGGGCATTCATCGGGTCGCCTAACGGGCAGGGAGCGGGTGGTAGATCGTGCGGCCGCAGGACTGGAACAGGTCGGCGGCGTGGAAGAAGCTCTCGGAATGGCCGGCGTAGAGGAAACCGTCCGGCACGAGCAGCGGGCGCAGGCGTCCGAGAATCTCGTACTGTGTCTGCTTGTCGAAGTAGATCATCACGTTGCGGCAGAAGATGGCGGCGTAGCCCGGCTTGAGCCCGTAGTTCCGGTCGAGCAGGTTCAACGGGCGGAATTCGATCAGGGCGCGCAGCTCGGGACGCACGCGGCAATAGCCTTCCATCGCTCCCGTGCCGCGCTGGAAGAAGCGGCGGTGGCGCGCCTCGCTGAGCTGGCGGATGCGGTCGAGCGGATAGACGCCCGCCTGCGCGACGTCGAGCACGTTCGTGTCGACGTCGCTGGCGAGGATCGTCACCGGCGGCTTGAGCGTGTCGAAGGCCTCGCACGCGGTCATGGCAATCGAGTACGGCTCCTCGCCGGTCGAGGCGGCCGAGCACCAGATCGCGATGCGCGGTTCGCGCCGCGTCGCCAGGAACTTCGCCAGGTGTTCGAAGTGGTGCGCTTCGCGGAAGAACGCGGTGAGATTGGTGGTCAGCGCGTTGGTGAACGCCTGCCACTCCGTCGCGTCGTCGTTGCCGGACTGCAGGGCGTCGAGGTATTCGGCGAAGGACTGCATGCCGAGTGCGCGCAGGCGGCGCACGAGGCGGCTGTAGACCATGTCGCGCTTGCTTTCCGCGAGCGCGATGCCGGCGCGTTCGCGGATCAGCGTGCAGACGCGGCGGAAGTCGCGGTCGGCGAAGACGAATTCACGCGTGTCGCTGGCGGCGGTCAGCATGTCGGCGCGTCCGTCCGCTCATGCCGCCGCGGCATCGGGCGCTTTCGCCTTCGGCGTGCGCGCCGGCAGCGCCGCGACCTTGGCCGGCGCGGACGCGTCGGCGAGCTTGAAGCGCGCGACCGCGCCGCTCAGCGCCTCGGCCTGCTCGGACAACTGGCGCGCCGCGGTCGAGGTGTCCTCGACGAGCGCCGCGTTCTGCTGGGTCGACTCATCCATCTGCGCGATCGTCGAGTTGACCTGTTCGATGCCGCTGCTCTGTTCCTGCGAGGCGGCGGAGATCTCGCCCATGATGTCGCTCACGCGTTTGATCGAGGCGACGATCTCCTGCATCGTCGTGCCGGCCTGCTGGACGAGCTTGGCGCCGCCGTCGACCTTGTCGACCGAGTCGCCGATCAGGGTCTTGATCTCCTTCGCCGCGTTGGCCGAGCGCTGGGCGAGGTTGCGCACCTCGGAGGCGACGACGGCGAAGCCGCGTCCCTGTTCGCCGGCGCGGGCGGCTTCGACCGCGGCGTTGAGAGCGAGGATATTGGTCTGGAAGGCGATGCCGTCGATCACCGCGATGATGTCGACGATCTTGCGGCTGGATTCGCTGATCGTGCTCATCGTCTTGACCACTTCGGCGACGACCTTGCCGCCTTTCTGGGCGACGTCGGTCGCGCTCGCGGCGAGCTGGTTGGCCTGTCTGGCGTTGTCGGCGTTCTGCTTGACGGTGGAGGTGAGCTCCTCCATCGAGGAGGCCGTTTCTTCGAGGTTGGCCGCCTGCTGTTCGGTCTGCGCGGCGACGTTCTTCGTGTCGGCCGCGATGTCGCGCGCGGCGGCGTGGATGCCCTCGGAGGTGGATTTGATCTGGGCGACGATCGTGGCGAGCTGGCGCACGGTTTCGTTGGCGTCGTCGCGGAGCTGGCCGAGCATGCCCTCGAATTCGCCCTGGATGGACTGGCGCAGGTCGCCCGAGGACAGCGCGCCGAGGACGCGGCCGATTTCGCCGAGCGTGGTCTCGACCAGGCCGAGCAGTTCGTTGATGCCCTTGGACAGCGACAGCAGCACGCCTTCCTTGTCGTTCAGTTCGAGGCGCTGGGAGAAGTCGCCGTGCCCGGCGCGCTCGACGAGTTCGACGAGCTGTTTTTCCACGCGCACCTGCGCGGTGACGTCGACCCATTCCGCGACCGTTCCGCGCTGGCGGCCCGCGGCGTCGAAGATCGGGCTGTAGACGAAGTCGATCACGCGGTTGTAGTTCGGCGCGCGCACGCGCGTCGTCTGCGTGATCGCGCGCATGCGCTCGACCGCGGCGCCGGCGTCGGGGTAGATGTCGCCGATGTTGCCGCCGACGAAGGTTTCGGCCTTGAATTCAGGGCGGAAACCCTGGATGTGCGGTTCGACTTCCTTGAGCAGGCGCAGCAGGGCGCGGTTGGCGTAGAGCACCTTGCCGTCGTGGTCGGCGATGCGCACCATCGTCTCGAGGTTGTCCATCGTCTCGCAGATCAGACGGTTCTCGCCGAGCACGGTCTCGAGGTCGCCGATCTGCCGGGCGAGCTTGGCCTGCATCGCGTCGAGCGCGCGGACCAGGTCGCCGCTTTCGTCGCGCGCGTCGGTTTCGATGCGGTTGCCGAGCTCGCCGTTCGCGATCGACTGGGCGAATTGCACCGCCTCCTTCATCGGGCCGACGACCGAGCGCGCGATCAGGTGCGAGATCAGCGCCATGAGCAGGGCCACGGCCGCGGCGATGCCGCCGAGCACGATCGCCTCGCGGCTCACCGCCGCGTCGACGTCGTCGACGTAGATGCCCGAGCCGATCACCCAGCCCCACGGCGCGAAACCCTTCACGTAGGAGATCTTGCGCACCGGCGCGCTCGCGCCGGGCTTGGGCCAGACGTATTCCACGTAGCCGGCGCCGCTTTGCTTGACGCGCGCGATCATCTCGTCGAACAGCTTCACCCCGTTGGCGTCGGCGAAGCCGGACAGGTTCTTGCCGACCATCTCCGGCTTGAACGGATGCATCAACATGCTCGGCTGCATGTCGTTGATCCAGAAATAGTCGTTCGCGCCGTAGCGCAGCGCCTTGATCTCGCCCATCGCCGCCGCGCGCGCGGCCTCGTCGCTGAGTTCGCCGTGCTGCGCGCGTTCGTACTGCAGCGCGGCGATGCTGTGGGCGGTCTCGACCAGGTGCTGGGTCGCGGCGATGCGGTCGTCGAGCATGACGCGGCGCTCGTTGTGCACGGCCACGGCGGCGAGCGCCGCGATCGCGGCGACGCCGATGGCGAGCATCACGCCGAGCTTGCGCGCGATGCGCAGACGGCCGAGGAGTCCGAGACGAAACGCGGGCATGGCGGGCACCTCCCTCAGGCTGCTGCGGCGAGCGCGTCGCGCATCAGGGCCATCTCGGCCGAGCCGACGAGCTTTTCGATGTCGACGAGGATCAGCATGCGCTTGTCGAGCGCGCCGATGCCGGTGAGGAACTCGGAGTCGAGGGTGCGGCCGAGTTCGGGCGCGGGGCGGATCTGCTCCGCCGTCAGCGCGATCACGTCGGAGACGCCGTCGACGACCATGCCGACGACGCGGCGCGCCACGTTGAGGATGATCATCACGGTGAAGTCGTCGTAGGTCGCGTTGCCGAGCTTGAACTTCAGGCGCATGTCGACCACCGGCACGATCGTGCCGCGCAGATTGATCACGCCCTTGATGAATTCCGGCGTGTCGGGAATGCGCGTGACGGTGTCGTAGCCGCGGATCTCCTGCACTTTGAGGATGTCCACGCCGTATTCCTCGCTGCCGAGGGTGAAGGTGAGGAACTCCTGCGGGGCCGCGTTTTTCGCGTCGGCGTTGGCGGGGAGGGAGGAAATGTCGCTCATGATCAGAACTCCTGCCAGACTTGGTCGTCGTGGTGGTGGCCGTTGACGCCGTTCGTTTTGCGTGCGC
>CBJLOV010000184.1:0-8451 GCA_966424745.1 uncultured bacterium | reverse complement strand
GCTTCGACGTAGAGGCTGGGCGAGAGCTTCGGGTCCTTGGTGCCCGTGCTGGCCCAGAGCAGGCGTTGCGGATGAGCGCCCCGCTCCGCCAGCTTCTTCCAACGCGGCGAAGCGAGCAGATCGAGGTAGGCGCGATACGTGCGTCCGCCGACGGCGATGCCGAGCCGGTTGTGCAACTCGGCGGGTACGCCTGCGCCGAGCGCGCGGTCCCAGCGGCTGACGAAGACCGAGGCGACCGACTCGACGACGGGATTCAGCCTGGCCGCGACGCGCCGCTCGATGCCGCGCAGATAGGCCTCCGCCGCGGCGAGATACTGCTCGCGCGAAAACAACAAGGTGACGTTGACCGGCACGCCGGCAAAGATCGCTTCCTCGATGGCCGGGATGCCTTCGGGCGTGCCTGGAATCTTCACGAACAGGTTGGGTCGGCCAGCCGCGTGGAAGATGTCCTTTGCGGCGGCGATCGTGCCGGCCGTATCGGCGGCGAGAAGCGGTGAGACTTCCATCGACACCCAACCGTCGACGCCACCGGTGCGCGCGTGTATCGGCTCGAACAGGTCGGCCGCGCGGCGCAGGTCTTCGAGCGCGAGCTCGATGAACAGCGCCTCGCCGGACTTGCCGGCCTTGGCTTTCTCGCGCACGCTGGCGTCGTAGTAGCCGCTGCCGATCGCCTCGTTGAAGATCGTCGGGTTCGAGGTCAGGCCGGTCACCGAGAGCTCGTCGATGTAGCGCTTCAACGTGCCGTTGTCGAGGATCTCGCGCGTGATGTTGTCGAGCCAGATGCTCTGGCCGAGGTCGTGGAGTTGCTGTGTCGCTTTCATTCGGGTTCACTCACAAAGCAAAGGTATTTTGGACGCGGATTTTCGCGGATGGGACAAAACCTGATTCGTCGGAGTCCGCCCTGCACGGATGCTGCTCGTGAAAGGGCAGGCATTTCTTTTTTCACGCCCGATCGCTCCATCGGCTCTTGTCCGCGTCGATCCGCGCAGACCCGCGTCAAAACCTGCTTTTTCAAGTCTTCACGCGATAGCACGGCACATACGCCGTACCCGGCAGCTTCATGCGCTGCTGCTCGACGAAACTCGCGAGCATTTTGTCGAGCGCGCGCATGATCTCCGGATCGCCGTCGATTTCGAACGGGCCGTGCTCGGCGATCGCGCGCATGCCCTCTTCCTTCACGTTGCCCGCGACGATGCCGGAAAAAGCGCGGCGCAGGTCGGCGGCGAGCAGGTGCTTCGGCTGGTCCCTGTGCAGGTTCAGCGCGGCCATGTTCGCGTGCGTCGGCTTGAACGGCTGTTGGAACGGCAGGTCGATGTACAGGCCCCAGTTGAAGAAGAACGCATCCTGGCTCTCGATGCGGTACTCGCGCACCTTCTCGATGCCCTTGTGCACGACCTTCGCCGTCTCCAGCGGATTGTCGATGACGATACGGTAGCGCTGCGCGACCTCCTCGCCGAGCGCAAGCCGCAGGAACAGGTCGATCTGCTCGAAATAGGCCGCCGATTCCTTCGGCCCGGCAAAGACGAGCGGAAACGGCACGTTGGCGTTCTGCGGGTGCAGGAGGATGCCGAGGAGGTAGAGAATCTCCTCGGCCGTGCCGACGCCGCCCGGAAACACGATGATGCCGTGGCCGATGCGCACGAAGGCCTCCAGGCGCTTCTCGATGTCGGGCATGATCACGAGCTGGTTGACGATCGGGTTCGGCGACTCCGCCGCGATGATGCCCGGCTCGGTGATGCCGATGTAGCGCTTGGTGCGCTGGCGCTGCTTGTCGTGCGCGATCGTCGCTCCCTTCATCGGCCCCTTCATCGCGCCGGGGCCGCAGCCCGTGCAGATGTCGAGGCCGCGCAGGCCGAGATCGTAGCCGACGAACTTGGTGTACTTGTATTCGACGCGGTTGATCGAATGTCCGCCCCAGCAGACGACGAGATTCGGATCGGTGTTCGGACGCAGCACGCGCGCGTTGCGCAGGATCTCGAACACTGCGTGGGTGATGCCGTGCGAATCGCCGAGCTGGAAACGTCCCGCGTCCATCTGTGTCGCCACGTAGGCGATGTCGCGCACGACGGCGAACAGCAACTCGTTGATGCCGCGAATGATCTTGCCTTCGACGAAGGCGCGTGCCGGGGCGTTCTTGAGCTCCAGCTTGACGCCGCGGTCCTGCTGCAGCACCTGGATGTCGAAGTCGGGATAGCGCTCGAAGATGCTGCGCGGATCGTCGTTGGTCGTTTCGCCGGACACGAGCACGGCCAGCGCACAGCGCTGCAGCAGGGTATGCAAGCCGCCCTGGCTCGCGTCGCGCAGGCGCGTGACTTCGTCGCGCGATAGCACATCCATGCCCGCGACGGGGGAAATGCGGGCGTTCACCGTGGGTTGCGACATTGTGTATTTTTTCCTCGAACTGGACTTGCCGACACAGCGCCAACGCAGCGGCCGAAGGACCGCAGATCGCGAGCGCGACCCTTTAGTATCTGGCCGCCGTCGGCTCCGTGCAAGTTCACGGACAAAAAAAATACCGGCGCCCTTGCGGGCGCCGGCCTGGTTCCTTCTATGCGTTCTGCGTTCGAGGCGAACGATCAGAACGTGTACTTCGCCGTCATCATGACCGACCAGCGCTGGCTCGGGTTCGGCGTGCCCGCTCCCGAAGTCTCGTTGACGATCAGCGCCTGCGGCGTGTAGTTCTTGTTGGCGTCGAGGTTGTTGCTCAGATCGAAGATGTACTTGCCGGTCTTCGGATCGATGCCGACCACGTTCGCCAGATTGCGGGTCAGCGGGAAACCCGCGCGCTTCTCGACGCCCCACTTGCTGTTGAGCAGGTTGCCGAAGTTGAAGATGTCGAAACGCAGTTCGCCCTTGTTGCCTTCGAAGAAGCCCGGAATCTGCTGGCGGAACGACAAGTCGATCTGATTCACCCAGCCGGCGCGGTCGCCGTTGCGGCTGGCGATCTGGCCCATGTGGTCGCGCAGGTAGCTATGCTTCTGGATATAGTCCAGGAGCTGCTGCTGCTGCACCGGATTGGTGTTCTGCCACAGCACGTCGTCGACCGACTTCGGAATGTAGATAAGGTCGCGCGACAGGCCGTCGCCGTTCGTGTCGACACCCGAGGTCCAGCTGTAGGGCGCGCCCGAATGCAGGTCGAGGAACGCGCTGACCTGGGTCAGGTAGTCGCCCCAGAACTTGTGCTGCCAGGTCAGGTTGCTGATCACGCGCTGCGGCACGCTGTAGCTGGACGTGGCGGCGACCGGCACGTTGGGATTCTTCCATGCGTAGTTGCTCAGGTTCGAGCTGGCCACGCTGGAGGTGCCGGTGTTGGCGTCGGTCGCATGGCCGATGCGGAAGCCCACCATTGCGCTCCAGTCGTCCGACATCGGCTTGGTGAACGACAGGGTCAGCGTGTTGGACTGGCCTTCGCGCGTATTGGTCAACTGCGTGACCGTGCCGAACGAGGGGTTGGCGAGGTAACGCGAGTTCGCGCCCGAGGAGCACGCGTTCAGTTTGCTCGGATCGCAGAAGAACTGGCGACCGTCCGCCGCGGTGTACGTCGGCGCGCCCGTGTTGAGCGTCTTGTAGAACACGTCGTCCAGCGTCTTGGTGTAATTGAAGTCCACGCTGCCGATGATGCCCATCCACGGCAGTTCGCGATCGAAGCCGATGGCGATCTGGGCGTTGCGCGGCATCTTGAAGTTCGGGTCGATGGTGTCGACCGACATCTGCGGACCGCCGGCGGTGAACTTGCCCGGAATCAGGCTGCCGGTGTTCGGAATCAGCGGGTAGCCGGCACCGTAGATCGGCGCCTGCTTCACGTAGGAAACCTGGCCCGAAGGACAGGTGCTGCCGGTGGCCTTGCTGAAGGTTCGTCCGTTCGTGCTGCAGAGGAGCGTGCCCGGAGCGCTGTTGCTGCCGTCGATGATGTCGTAGTTGACGAGCGTCATGCCGGTGTTGCCGAATCCGTTCGAGTACCACACCGTCGGCACGTCGGAGACGAAGATGCCGACGCCGCCGCGCAGCTGCGTCTTGTATTCGGTGTCGAAGTCGTAGTTGAACGACACGCGCGGCTGCCAGCTCGGCGACGTACTGGGCGTGGCGTTGTTGGCGAAGCCGAAACCGCCGCCGAGGACCACCGTCTGCCCGTTCACCGTCTTCGTCGTGGTCGGCACCGCGCAGAGCGTGCTGCCGTTCGCGCCCGGAGCGTTGAAGGCCACGCCCGTCGCCGCCGCGAAGCACGGGTTCAGCAGCGGGCTGCTCGGGAAGCGCGGCGCATCGAGGCGGACGCCGTAGGTCAGCGACAGGCGGTCGGTCGCCTGCCAGGTGTCCTGGAGGAACACGCCGTACTGCTGCTTCTTGAAATTCGCCGACGCCTGCGCCTGCGAGAGGCCGGCCGCCGGCACCTTGACCAGGTACTCGCCCCAGGCGCCGTTGGCGAAGTTCGTCAGCACGCCGCCCGAATTCGTTGCCGGGTCGGTCACGGCCGAGCCGTTGTTGTAGAAGACGTACTCGCCGATCGCGCCCTGGATGAAGGCGTTGTAGACCTTGTCCTGATTGGCGTTCAGGCCCGCCTTGACGGTGTGCTCGCCGAGGTGCCAGGTGCCGGCGAAATAGCCGTAGGTGCTCTTGATGTCGAGCGCGTTGACCTGGCTGGAGAACTCGGTGCCGATATTGACCGACGGCGTAAAGCCCGAGGTGCCGTTGACCACGACCGCGAGCGGCTGATAGCCGGTGGCGAGCGGTCCGCGCGCCTGGGTGACGTGGGTGTACTGCACGTCGGCTTCGGTCGAGAACACGTCGCTCCAGTCGCTGAACAACTGGCCGAGGTAGCTCTTGATGTCGCGATTCTTGTAGTACCAGTCGCTGTTCGGATTGACCGCCTGGTTGCTGCCGGTCGGGACGGGCTGCGCTTCCTTGGTCTCGCTGTAGCGGAACACGGCGCGGTGCTGCTCGTTGATGTTCCAGTCGACCTTGGCGAGGTAGCGCTTGTCGGTCAGGTTCGCCAGCGTCGTGTTGCCCGGATTCAGGCCGAGCGAGGTCGCCGTCGACAGGGTGGTGTTGTAGAACGCCGAGTTGATGCGCGGCGCCGGTGTGTACGGTCCCGCGGCGTCGCCGGGCTGCGAAGCGGCCGCAATCCCGACGCGATTGCTCTTCTCGTACGAAAGGAAGAAGAACAGGGTGTCCTTGATGATCGGACCGCCGACGTTGAAGCCGGTCGTCCACTCGCGCTTCCAGCCGCCGTACGCCGTTTCCGGCGCACCGGGAACCAGCGAAATCTTGCCCATGAAGTCGTCGTCGGCAGTGCGGTACTTGTAATAGACCTCGCCGTGGAAGTCGTTGGTGCCGCTCTTGCTGACGGCGTTGACGTTGGCGCCCACGCAGCCGCGGGTAGAAACGTCGAAGTTCGAGGTGGCGATCTGGTAGGACTCGATCGCTTCCTGGGAAATCGGCGAGCCGATGCTGGCCAGGCCGTTCTGCTCCAGGCCGAACGGGTCGCCGGCGTTGACCTGGTCGACGGTGATGCAGTTGTAGCGGAAGTTCTTGCCGTTCGCGGAGATGTTGCCCGCGTCGCGGTCGGTGATCGATACGCGCGGATCCAGGCGGGCGATGTTCTGGAACGAACCGTCGGCGTTGACCGCGGCCTCGAGCTGGGCATGCGAGATGTTGGTCGACAGGCCCTTGTTGTCCGAATTGAACACCGCGAGCTGCGCGGCGTTGGCGGTCACCGTCACGCCTTCGAGCTGGGCGGCCGCGGCGGCGGAAGCCTCGTTGAGATTGACCGTGGAGGTCTCCGCGAGACGCAGAAAGATGTTCTCGGCATCGATTTCCTTGATCCCCGCCCCTTCGGCCTCGATGTGGTACGGACCGCCGACGCGCAGGCCCTGCGCCTGGTAGCGGCCGTTCGCATCGGTGACCGCGTTCGACGTGGTGCCCGAGGGGACGTGGACGATCTTCACCTTGGCACCGGCGACGGGGGCGCCCTTGGCGTCCACCACGCGGCCGGTCACGCCCGAAGTCGTGTCCTGCGCATAGACCGGTGCCGACACCGCCAAAGCGGAGGCGATGACACCCGCAAGCAATTTCACCCGCAACTGATTCTTCATCATGTTCGTTCTCTCCTAACCGTTTTTTCTGCTTAGTCTTTAACCCCAACAGCTCCGCGTGGCGCGCGAAAATGCGCGCGCGGGCTGGGCGATCGCTGCGACCCCGATGAATGATCGATCCGGCGCTCGGCCGGCTCGACGCGTACTGCACACGGTCTGCGACGCGCGCAAGACGTGTTAACGCGAGCTTAACTACACTTTATGACAGTTTTCTAACGTTTGCCAGCTTTGCCGCCCAATTTACAAAGCTGAATTGAATCAAGCAGCTTCGAGGTAGCGCGAGCGCTTTGCCGCACGCAGATGGCGCAGATCGAGGCGGATGAGGCCATCCACGCAATGGCCGAAGGCGGGGTCGATGCCGAAGGCGAGGAAGCGCACCCCCTCGGGTTCGCACAGGTCCACGTAGTGCTTGTAGAGGGTGGGAATCGCGCAGTCCATTTGGGCGAGCTGGCGTTTCAGGTGCATCAGACCGGCCTTGGCGTCCTTGTCGGCCCAGGCCTGGGTCGCGGCCGTATCGACGTGCGCCGAAATCCGCATCGGGTTGCGCGAAGCGGCCAGGCCCTCGCCGTCGCCGAAATAGTGCCGGTGGCAGTGCACGATCCATTCGCGCGCCGCCGGCGGCAGAGCCGCACTCACCGACACCGGGCCGAACAGATAACGCAAGTCGGGGCGATGGCGCAGATAGGCGCCGATGCCCTGCCAGAGGTAGTCGAGGCTGCGCGAATTCCAGTACGCCGGCTGGACGAAGCTGCGGCCGAGCTCGACGCCCTCGGCGATGAATTCCCGCGCCGACCCGGCGTAGTCGAACAGGGTCGAGGAATACAGACCGGGCATCCCCTGCGCGCCGAGAATACGCGCGCCCTCGCCCAGCCGGTATGCGCCGACGATCGCGAGCGCCTGCTCGTCCCAGAGCACGAGATGCCGATAGTGCGCGTCGAAGCGGTCGAGATCGCGACGCGCGCCCGAGCCTTCGCCGACGCGGCGGAAGGACAGTTCGCGCAGGCGGCCGATCTCGCGCAGCACCGGGCAGTCCGGCTGTGCGTCGATCAGCAGGATGCGCTTGCCGTCCTGGGTCGCGCCGAGTTCCTGCGCGCGCTTCAGCGCGTGGCGGATGGCGAGCGGAGATTCCGGATGGGCGATCGTGCGCGAGGTGGCGAACACGGTCGGGCGGCGCTTGGCCAGTTGGTAGACGTGCCGGCGCATCGCCTGCGCGATCGGCTCCGCATCCCCCGCGCCGAGCTCCGTCGCCGCGACCGGCTCGCCGACGTGGATGCCGAGCTGGGCCTGGGTGGCGAACATCTCGCGCGCGAGCAGCAGCGAGGACAAGGGTTTGGCCAGCATCGACACGCCGTAGAACGTCGGCGAATTGTGCGCGGCGATGTGCACCGGCAACACCGGGGCCTGCGCGTGCCGCGCCATACGCACGAAACCCGACGACCAGCGCCCGTCGCGCACGCCTTGCGGACCGATGCGCGAGACTTCGCCCGAGGGAAACACGATCAACGCCTGTTCGCTTTCGAGCGCGCGATAGGCGTCGCGCAGCCGCCCGGCCGAAGCGCCGCTGCCGCCGAACACGTTGACCGGCAGCAGCAGCGAACTCAATTGCGAGAACTGCACGAGCACGTCGTTGGCGAGGATGCGAACGTCGCGGCGCACGCTGCCGACGAGGTGCAGCAGGGCCAGCGCGTCGAACGCGCCGAGCGGATGGTTGGCGACGATGACGACGCGGCCTTCCGCCGGAATGTTCTCGCGGTCGGTGTGCGCGATGCGGTAGCTCACGCGAAACCGTTCCAGCGCGCGCTCGACGAAATCGAAGCCGGTCAGCGGCGAGAACTCGGCGAGCGTGCGATTGATGCGCTCCTCGCAGGCGACCTTGCGCAGCAGCTCGACGACGGGTTGCGAGAAGCTGCGCGCGCGCCCTTCGGCCAGGCGCGGAAATTTCTCGAAGAAGCTGCGTTCTACGCTGATCATGGTCCCGCTCCAATCGAATGACTTTGCCGCGCGATGCGCGACGATCACTCCCCTCGCCCGCTTGCGCGTGAAGGCAAGGGGTGAGGGCCTCGCCCGGATGGCGAGACGGTAGCGGGGGTTTGTTACAAACAGGAGAAGTGGCGGCGAAGCCGCTCTAGCTCAATTTCACGTAGGCCGTGAGTCCGTCGAGAAACATTTGTACGGACAGGGCCACGAGCAGCATGCCGACGAGACGCTCGATCGCGGCCAGCACGCTCTGGCCGAGCAGACGGAACAGGTAGGTCGACGAGAGCAGGATCAGCGCCGTCGCGAACCAGGCGCAGAACAGCGCGATGCTCCAGTCCGCGGTGCGGCCGGGCTGCGAGTTGGCCATCAGCATCAGCGCGGCCAT
>CBJLOV010000183.1:0-8619 GCA_966424745.1 uncultured bacterium | reverse complement strand
CCAAAGGCACCGGATAGTCAGCCCCACACGTAACAAGCGCCCCGCCAAGAGCACGCGGGAATAGCGCGCCCAGGGAAAAAGCCGGTCGGCATCCCAGTCGCCCCTTTGCCCGCGTCAGTTTTACTAACGATCCTTCTCGATCCGAGAAACAAGCGAATCCCAAGAAGACGGCCAGAAGAAAAAGGACGATCGTGCCGATGTCCGGCGCGCGAAACGCGCGCAAGACGCGCTCCTATGCGGACAGGATCAAGCCCGCCGCCCGCTCCGCGATCATGATCGTCGGCGCGTTGGTATTGCCGCCGACCAAAGTGGGCATGATCGAAGCGTCGACGACGCGGAGGGCTTCGATGCCGCGCACGCGCAGTTCGGAGTCGACCACGGCGCCCTCGTCCTTGCCCATGCGGCAGGTGCCGACCGGGTGGTAGATCGTCTCGGCTTTGCGGCGGACGAAGGCGTCGAGATCGGCGTCGGTCTTCGCTTCGGCGCCGGGGAGGATTTCGCTGCCGCAATATTTGTCGAACGGGGTTTGCGCGAAAATCCCGCGCGCAAGCTTCGCGGCCTCGACCATCATCTTGAGATCGAAGCCTTCGGCGTCGGAAAGATAATTCGCCCGGATCGCCGCGGGCTGCGACGGATCGGCCGAACGCAGCCGCAGCGCGCCGCGGCTGCGCGGGCGCAGGAAGCAGGCGTGGGCGGTGTAGCCGTAGCCGGGCAGGCGGTTGCGGCCATGGTCGTCGAGCATCGCCGGCACGAAATGGAACTGCACATCGCAATCGCCGTCCGTTGCGAGCCGCGAGCGCACGAAACCGCAGGCTTCGGCGATGTTCGAGGTTCCCGGGCCTTTGCGTTTCGTCAGGTATTCCCAGGCGACCGCGGCGTCGCTGAGCTTGTCGTAGCTGACCGGCTGCGTACTGCGCTGCAGGATGCAGATGTCGAGATGATCCTGCAGGTTGCCGCCGACGCCGGGAAGTTCGTGTGCGACCGCGATGCCGTGTTCGCGCAGATGGTCGGCCGGGCCGATGCCGGAGAGCATGAGCAGTTGCGGCGAGTTGATCGCTCCGCCGCAGAGGACGACCTGGCCGCCCTCGGCGCGCGTGAGCCGGCCCCGATGGCGATAGTCCACGCCGACCGCACGCTGTCCCGAAAGCAGCACGCGTTCGGTCGCGGCATGCGTGAGTACGGTCAGGTTCGAGCGCTTGCGCGCGGGCTTGAGGAAGGCCGCCGCGGCCGAGGCGCGCGCGCCGTTCTTCTGGGTGACCTGGAAGTAGCCGAAGCCGGCCTGTTGCGCGCCGTTGAAATCCTCGTTGCGCGCATAGCCCGCGGCGACGCCGGCCTGGATGAACGCTTCGGACAATTCGTTGCGGTGGATCAGATCCGACACCGTGAGCGGACCGCCCGTGCCGTGCCATTCGCCGGCGCCGCGCATATTGTTCTCGGAGCGCTTGAACACCGGCAGCACGTTGCGCCAGGCCCAGCGTTCGTCGCCCGCGGCCTGTGCCCAGCCGTCGTAGTCGCTCGGCGTGCCGCGCATGTAGATCATTGCGTTGATCGAACTCGATCCGCCGAGTACGCGTCCGCGCGGCCACCACAGGCGGCGGTTGCCGAGCTGCGGCTCGGGCTCGGTCCAGTAGTCCCAGTTGATGCCTTTCTTGCCGACCATCTTGGCGATGCCGGCGGGCATGTGGATGAAGGGATGCCAGTCCGAAGGGCCGGCTTCGAGCAGCAGTACGCGGCGGCGCGGATTCTCGCTCAGGCGGTTGGCCAGCACGCAGCCGGCCGATCCGGCGCCGACGATGATGTAGTCGTAGGTCATGCTAGTGGGGTGTCCCGTAGGTGCCATCCGATGATTCCGGCGTCTTTCGCCGCGATACCGCGTTGCCCGTCGTCGCCATAGTGCCCACGATGCCTCCTCCTCGCGCGTTGTCTCGCGGCGAAATCGATCCGCAATTTCTTCATGCTGCTTGCGGGACACCGCACGGGCCGCGCATGCCGCCCGCGTGGCGGACCCGCGCGAGGCTAAAGGCAGGCGCTAGAGCAGATGCTCCATCGCAACGCAGCAAGCAGAGCGGCGTTGCCTCAGTCCGGGCGGACGGTCAATTCCTTGACCATGTGCACGGCGGTTTCGAGGCCCTGATAGTAGCCGCGCGTCGCGTTGACCTGTTCGAAGCCGACCCGCTCGTAAAATGCGCGCGCGCCGTCGTTCGAGGCGCGCAGTTCCACCTGCACGGCGACGATGCCCGCGGTGCGCATCGTTTCTTCCAGCCAGTTCCACAGCGCCGTGCCGACGCCGCGGCGGCGGTGCGACGACGCTACGCCGAACAGCGACAGGTGCGCGTGTTCGGCGGCGTAGCCGGCCAGGGCGAAGCCGATCAGGTGCGGGCCTTCGCGCGCGGCGATCACGTTGTAGTTCGGATCGCGCAAGCAGCGCAGAACCCGCGCCGGCGTCCACGACCAGCGCAGGCCCTGTTCGATCTCGTCGCGCGAAAGACGAGCGATCGCTTCGGCATCGGCCGCGGTGGCGAGCCCGATTGGCGGCGCCGAAATCATCGCTTTCACGCGGCTCCGGCCGGCGTCTCCGCGGTCACGCGGTAGGCGCTGCCGCGTTCCGGATCCAGCTCGCGCACTTCGTAGAAGAGGCCGTAAGCCAGGCAGGGGCTCTGCGCAAGCAGTGTCGTCGCCTCTTCGAGGCTGTGCGCGAGCACGAACCAATAGCCGCCGATCACTTCCTTGGTTTCGGAGTAGGGGCCGTCCGTCACCGCGCGCCTGGAGACGAGCTTGCTTTCCTTCATCAGCCGGTATCCGGCTTTCATCTTGCCGTCCGCGACCATGCGTTCGTGCCAGAGGTAGAACTGGTCGATCGCGTGTTGGATGTCTTCCTTCGATGCGGAGGCATCCCACTGGCCGCGGGAGAGGACGAGGTATTCGGCGGGCGGTGCTTTGGCATTCATGACGGGTACCGTTCGATCGGATTCCAGCGGAGCGGATGCAGGCGTTTATGGCGAGACGACGATAGGTCTTCGGCTCGCCGATCTCGGATGGCGATCAGCCGCGGGACGGGACCGTTCATCGTCGAAGCCCATGGTACGTTGGGGACGAATGCGGCGAATCCCAACCGTGCCGGGCGCGTGCACCTTGGCGGTGGCGCCGTCCTCGGGCCGCCGCTCCGCCGCGTCACTCGTACCATATCTCGATTTCGTATCCGTCCGGATCCGCCACGTAGACGTAGGGGCAGCCGGGCGCGAATTCGCCGCGCCGCAGAACGGTGCCGCCGGCGCGCTCGACTTCGGCGATCGCGAAGTCGATGTCCTGCGGGCTCCTCAGGCGAAAGCC
The DNA here is from genome assembly GCA_966424745.1 of uncultured bacterium. Taxonomy (GTDB): domain Bacteria; phylum Pseudomonadota; class Gammaproteobacteria; order Xanthomonadales; family Rhodanobacteraceae; genus Rudaea. Next base: position 5,289 of record CBJLOV010000183.1, on the reverse strand, counting down.
GAAATGGCTGATGCCGCCGAGCGCGCCGGCCGCATCGCGATCCAGTTCGAATGCGATCACGTCGTATGGGCCAGGGCCCTGCACCTGCGCGGAAGTGTCGCTGCGAAAATACGTTTTCGCCCCGAGGGCCTGCGTGTAGAAGTGCAAGGTGCGTTCGAGATCGCGAACGGCGAGGTTGATGTGGGTGAGTCCGAAGGACGGGAACATGGCGCTCCACCTCTGGTTCGGTATTGAAACGGCGTAGGCAATCGAGACAGGAACCCCTCGATCGACATCCGTCGACGCGGCAGCTTATTACGCTGCCGGAGACGCGCCAAGGCGATTCCTCGTTTCACCGCATCGCGGCGCGTGCCGCGATGCGCGCGTCCGGCGGTCGAGACAGCCGGCTTCATGCGGCGTCGGATGCGGGATCCGGCCGACGATGAGGCGGCACACGGGCCTCGCTACGACCATCCGGAAAGCGCGCGTTCGATGCGCGAGCAGAAGCGCCGGACCTGCATTTCGGAAAGGCGCTCGGCCCGGTACAGCGACAGCATCTGGAAACGACACGCCGGCGCACAGGTGCCCAGGAGAGCCGTTTTCAGCACCCGTTTCACGGGTTGCCGGAGCAACAGACGATCGACCCACCACGGCGAACCCAGGGATGTAACGGCAAGCGCTCTTCGCAGGTTGTGCAGCCTCGGTTCGATCGGGCCGAGGTCGGTGGCGTGATCGTACGCGCAACCCGGAGCCCAGACGCGATCGAACCAGCCTTTCAATATCGCGGGAAAGCCGAACCACCACGTCGGAAAAACGACCACCAGCGCTTCGGCTGCCAGCAAACGGTCGATCCGGTCCCGGACGCCGGCGGAGTCGAATGAAGGGGCGTAGTAGCTTCGTCGCTCGGTGGCCGTGAGCGCCGGCGGAAAATCCGATCCGTACAAGTCTTCGATGTGCACTTCGTGGCCGGCCGCAGTCAGTGCGGCGATGGCGGACCGGGCCAGGGTATGGCACAAGCTGTCGCGGTTCGGATGGGCGACGACGACCAGGCACTTCATGACGACAGCCGATATCCGGGCGGGGCGGGCGTGCCGAGAGAGAGGCCGCAACATCGGTCGCCGTCCGCATGAGCGCACGGCTGGTCGTCGCGATGCGGCGGCGAGACGGCCGGACCTTTCACGCTCTTCGAAAACGACGGCGGATCGGACCGCCTCAGCCGCATTGCCAGAGGAACTTTCCGACCGGGCTGTCGCAGGAGCAGACGAACACGTACGCACAGCCGCCTCCGCCGAAATTCATTTCGGTGCGCCAGTCGGGACCTTGCTCGAGCTGGGCGAGAAACTGCATGGCCTTGCCGCAGCTGTCGCACGTGGGCGTTTCGTCCGCCTGGATCCAGACCGGCGTGCCTCCGAGCTGGCCGAGCACTTCGCGCGGGGATTTTTCGCTGGTCCGCGCCCAGGTTTGGCGTGCCGTTTCGTAATCGTCGATGGAGGACGACACCACGGTCGCGGCATACCCCGCTTCGCGAAGCGTCACTCCGGTCGCCGGAACGGCGGCGTCTTCCGAGAGATGTCCGATGGCGACGTGCACGGAATTCCCGCCTCCGCCGGGCTCCCATTCGTTACAGCAGCCGGGCTCGTTCTGGCACATGAACAACAGGGCGTGCCGCGCCTCCGCCGAATCTGCCTGAGGGACCGCAAGACGTCCGAGATACTGCATGCTGCCCGAGCACGACTTGCAAGTCGGCCAGGAGAAGGTTTCGCCGGGAGGCAGGAACGGACGGCCGCCGAAGTAGGTCCCCAACCTGGGATCGGGCGTGTTCGGAACATTGATCAGAAGGTCGGTCATGCAAACGCTCGCGATGCTCGGCACACAAGTCGGTTGTATTTCCTAAGCGGGGCGCTTGGCCAGCAGCGCCCAGACGCCGGCAGCCGAAAGCAACGACCCGCCTGCAAGGTTGAACCTGCGTTGCGCCCGAGGCGAACCGAGCGCGCGGCGTGCCGATGCCGCGAACACGGCGTACAGCGTTGCATTGGCCGTGGCCAGGGCAACGAAGGTCAACGCCAGCGCCCACAGCTGCCGCGCGACGGCGGCGTTCGGATCGATGAACTGCGGCAGGAACGCCACGAAAAATACAATGCCTTTCGGGTTGAGTGCTGTGACGAGATACGTATTCGCGAACAGCCGCCAGCGGGAGCCGGGCGCCGCCGGCGCAACGGCTCCTGCCGGAGAGACGCCGGCACGGAGCAGCTTGATGCCCATGCATAGGAGGTAGACCCCGCCGACCAGTTTGACCGCGTTGAACCAGAACGCCGATGCGGCCAGCAACGTGCCCAGGCCCAGGAGGGAAAGCGCCAAGGCCGTGGAGTCGCCCAGGGCCACGGCGGCCACCAGCGGCGCGTTGGCGCGGCGTCCGTGCGCCATGGAGTAGCTGATGACCGTGAGAACGGTAGGGCCGGGAATCAGCAGCAGGACCGCGGACGCGGCGACAAAGGCAAGCCAGAGTTCGATGGACATGAGCCACTCCTTGAGGCGGCTGACGCCGACGCCGACCGACGAAAACGGCGCAGCGGTTGGGTGATCGACGCGAACAGTGTGCCCGAAGCCGGGTTCTTCAACTACTCCCTTTCGAGACGCCGCTTCATGTCGACGTAGGCGACGCGGAGGAGCCTCTTCAGGGCTGCATCGTCGACCCGACGGCCGGGCCCGAGCTTGACGTGACGCATGAACCGGCCGTTGCCTTCCAGCAGGCCGTCGGGATCGGCAAGTTCGGCGCCGCGAAAGAACCCCACATTGACGTGAGCCTTGAAGGCGTTCGCGTAGGCGAATCCCGCATCCCCCACGCATGCGGTGGGGTGACCGTCGTGCAGCAGTTCCCGGACGTCGTCTCCGCACGCGCGCATCTCCTCGAACCAGCGCCGGGCGATAGCGCCCAACTCATCGTCGTGGGCGCGCATCCAGGCCTCGACGGCCGGGGCTCGCTGGGTCGCGCTCGGAAAGCGCAGCAATCGGCTCATGGCATCCGACTCCTCTTTTGGCGTTGGCGTTGATCGGAGGCCTGCCGCCGCTCCGGCTTGGATGAATCGTCAGACGCGTTCGGACCATCGATACACACGCGCCGGCGCTTCGATTTTCAGTCAAGCGCGACGGCCCGCTCGATCGGATGATTCCGCGGCTCAGTCCGGAGATATGCCTTTGCCGGTTGCACGAAGACGCTCGGTGCGCACCCATCCCTGCGCCTCGCCTTCCGTCCTGGGATTGGTGTACATCACCGCGGTATAGCCGCCGTACTCGACGTAGGCGATCAAATGGTCCTTCGGCACAACGAAGATGCCGGGCATGACGCAGGCCTCGCTTGGCGCGGAGTAGAACTGAAGCCGACCGCGGCCTGTGACCTCGTGGATTGCCAGATGTCCCGGGATGCGCGTGCCCGCTTCGTTCGCCTGAGCGTCGATTGCCTTGCAGTTGGGCTCGGCAGCACCGAGAACTGCGGAGACGAGCAAACTTGCGAAGATCGCGACCATGATGTGCCTTACATCCAAGCCGAGCGGCAGGTATCGAGCCGCCCGTGAGCTTACCTCAATCGATCCGCGGTGGTTCGCCTGTGCGGACGGCCAGGTTCTCGACTTGGGTCGTCGTACGCGCTCGCGGACTGCGTGCTCGGCTTTGCGCCGGCCGGTTGTGCCGACGCAGGCTCCGGGCACTGGATTGACCGCAAGCACATGGCTGAAATGCGCCCAAGGGGCGCAACCCGGGAAATGGTCGATCCAGAAGAAACCTCACCGCAGCAGCCCGCCTGAGCGAATGGTCAGGCACGGGCGCCACGCGCTTGCGCTGCGGGGCCGCCTCGCGCCTCGTCGCAGAAGCCATGCATGGAGTCGTACAAGAACAGGCGCCCATTGACAGTCGCGCCGCCTCAGCCGGTGCTCAAGTACCTGCCCGTCGTATCGAGCCGTCCGCCAACCCCTGGTACGACTGGATGCTCTCGATTCCGCCGAACAGCCGTGAGCCGAGCCTCGACGGGCCCGCGATCAGATTGCCGCGTTTCTGGACAGGCAAGCGGCTGCCGCTTGAGCGAATAGTCAGCCGCGCCAATGAAAATTATGCGAACAACTGGAAAAGGAAAGAAAAATACTGCCGACCAGGACGAGAATCGCCCAGCCTGTAGGCGCCTTGGCGGTGATGAAGATTGCCGCCACCAGGCCGACCAAGCACAGCGCCACCCACACGTTTGCATTCGCGCCTCCCGGACCATTCGCGGCGGCAATAAGAAACCCGAAGAGAAGAAACGCCACGCTGATCAAACCGACGACGATTCGGAGAAAAACGCCGACTCCGCGCTCAAGGCCGGAAGGACGCGTCGTCGTTTCTTCGGTTTCTCGAGCCGCCGCAACCTTGGCGTAAATTGCCCCGCACTTCGGACAAGTTTCCAGCAGGTCGCCGGTTGCATTTGGATTTGGCGCTCCGCACTTCAAGCAATCACGAAACATCTATTTTCCCCTGGTCGACCGGATTTACGAGGTCCTGCGCACATACGTACGTTCCACACATGGCGGCTGAGATTTGGCATGGGCGGTGAGGTGGGCATGCGAGGTATGCCGGAGGGCGTCCGTTCGATGGACCGGTTAGGCGCCGCGGAGCAATGCGACACAGAGTGCCGCCCCAAAGAAATACGTGCCAAGGGCGCCTACGAACCGAGCCGGATTGGGCTTTGCCATGGTGGGCCACGCGAGAAGCCCGACGACCAGAAGCAGCCGACAAACCGTGGCGCCGACCATGCACCCAACCAACCACCGTGCCGGATTCTGCGAGCCGAGGTAAAGGAACAAGACTGCCAGGAACGGGGCGTACTCGGCGGTATTTCCGTGGGCTCGAACCAGCCTGGCAAGCAGGTCGGCGGGCGATGCGGCGTAGCCGCTCAGTCCGCCGCCGTGAAGGCGCATCGTTGAGATGACGAGGTCAAGCGCGAACAGCAGCAGACCCAGGATTGCGGTGCACACGAGCGCGGTGTTGTTCATACTCCTCCCCTGGGTCGATGGCGGCTGGCGCTTGAGCTAGGCGGCCGCTGCCATGAGGAACGTTAGCATACGGCACCGTCGCAGCGATTCCCTTGGATGGTTAGACATCGTTTGTCGCCAACTTCAAAAGCGCGCGGCAGATGGCGCTGCCGACGAAAGTAATTTTAATGAAAAACCAGAGGACGCCGACGATTGGTTAGACGTAAAGATCTCCTACCTCTCTTTGATGCACAAGGTAAGAATGCGCTGGGTCAGGCTTGTGAGTTCCGGTAGCCCACATCAGGCCGATCGC